>JAJQAY010000011.1 GCA_021203515.1 Bacteroides sp.
TAAAGATACAACTTTTATTTGAATTATGCAAGATTAAAACAGGCAATTCCGAATTAAATTAATGAGGGTGAAATATTTCACCCTCATCCTTAAATCCATACTCAATTATGAAAGCAAGCTTTTACAATATATACACCAAAAACAAAAAGAACGTCATTTGCTACAATACAAAGTGCGACTCGTTTTGTATACTCTCAAGCCAAGATTTCGACTTACTAAAAAATGACATACAGCAATTATCACTACAATCACCTAAAGTTTGCAACGGTTTAGAACAAAACAAGTTCATTATAGAAGACGAAGTAGATGAGTACCAAGAACTATGCAAAGAATATGATGCAAGCATAAATACATCTACCAGCTACTATCTCACCCTACTGCCTTCTTTGGACTGCAACCTACGATGCTGGCATTGTTTCGAAAAACATATTCAAGGCAGTCACCTGACTACCGATAGTTTTCAAGCTATACTTGAACACGTAAAACAACTCTTTCTCAATAACTCTGAGTTGAATTATCTTAATGTCGAGTTATTTGGTGGAGAACCTTTATTGTACTTCAAAGGAGAATTGTATCCCCTATTGTCGCAAATCAAACAATACGTCACAGACCTACAAAAAAGCGTTTCTTTCTTCTTTGTAACTAATGCTGTCTGCATCACTCCGGACACACTTCCATTATTCAATGGCTTGAACGCTTCGTTTCAAATATCCATAGACGGATACAAAGACCGTCACGACCAAATAAAACAAATACCCGAAACACACGAAGGTACTTACGACAGTATGATACAAACCATCTATGCACTGACGGAACAACTAGACAACACCTACATCAACCTACACATCAACTATGACGATGAAACCATGCCATATATGAAAGACTTAATACAGGATTTAATAAACGTTGACCGTCATAAAATAGGTATCCATTTGGAACGTGTATGGCAAACCAGCAACTTCATCAACTACGACAACGAAGAATTGAAATCGATTATCAACCTATGGATGCTAAATGGCTTTAGCGTGTCGTATATGAATATGAGTAGAAGAAGCTACTCGTGCAAAGCATCCATGAAAAACCAAAGCGTTATATCTTATGACGGGGCCGTATATAAATGTTCCGGACGCGATTTCACTGCTGAACATCAAGACGGAGTTCTATCATCCAACGGCAATATCCAATGGGACGAACAGAAACTAAACAAACGCCTATCTATCGTCACCTATGACAATGATATGTGCCGGAAATGCAAATTCCTGCCGCTATGTTGGGGCCCGTGCTGTCAGAAACAAATGGAAACTACACCTGAGGATTTCGGTAAATTCTGCCAAAAACAAAATATGGAGTTAAATATTGCGGACTATATGCGGTATCGTTTTAATAATGCCTACATTTGTACATCTCTAACCAAATAAATCTAAACGTAATGAAATCTTTTTTAGTTCTTATTGTGGGGCTGATAGGCAGTCTTTTGTCCCTACATGCACAAAACTCCGTAAGCGGAAACGTCAAAAGCGAAGAGAACGTCCCTTATAAGGGTGTACCGTATTATTTATTCAGGCCGATACGCTGGCCGGAGGAAGCATTACTGATAAAAAGGGAGATTTCGTGCTGAAAGGTCTGTCACCGGGTGACTATGTTTGCCACATCTCCATGATAGGGTTCAAGGAAGTAAAGTATCCGTTCAAACTATCAGGAGACAGGCGTTTACCTCAATTTACGCTAGAAGAAGATGCTACTCAATTGGAAGAAGTGACTGTTACAGGCGACAAAAGGAATATCGTGAAAAGTGGGGCGGGCACTACCACTTTCTTCTTGTCTGAAAGAACAAAAAAAGCCAGTAACGCCTACGATGCATTGGTAGAAATTCCTAAACTGCTGGTGAATCCCCTCTCACGCACAATAAGCTTGGTTACCGGAGGAAGTCCTTTAATATTGATAAACGGCGTAAAGCGTCCGGACTATATTGAAGTGCTGAGGCCGGAACTGATAGAATCTGTAGAGATTATCGAAACTCCATCGGCACGCTATCTAGGCTCGGAAGGCGTAACTTGCATTCTGAACATCCACTTGAAACGTATTCCTACTCCTATTTATTATAACGGAAACCTTTATGCACAACATGCCGTCACAACCAAACACGGATCATCGGGAGCCAATTTCGAGGCTGGTAACACTAATTCGTCCCTATATCTGAACTTTCAACACTTCTATTTTTCTGACGATGAAAGTAATTACTACTCAGAAACCCAATCGGGAGACATCCTGCAAAAGTTATCTCAAAAACGAATATATACAGCTAACAGCTGTTATGTGGGTTTAGGGGGTTACCGCATCTTCTCAGACAAGAATTATGCAGCTTTTAATATAAAATATATCGGAAATCCCTCGAACAGTGAAACAGATAGCCAAGGTAGCATAGAGTATCTATCCGAGCAAAAGGCATCTGACGCCAACAATTTCCTACAAAGCGACGAAAAATACCATCAGACAGCCGCTTACCTTTACTATAAGCACTCATTCAGCAAACAACAGTCATTGGAGGCCACCGGCAACTATATCTACGGATACTCCGGATCCAAAGGAGAGCAGAATGACCATAATGACTTTTATCAATACAACAAACTGATGGACTTCAAGAATAGCAGTCATTATGGAAAACTGGATTTAGACTATACGAACATCATCCACAACAGATATACCATTAGTGGCGGTTCTAATACTTCTTTCTTCACGGTTGATATAGACGATTTGAAAGACCTCTTCCCAGTGTATAATTACAGCAAATGGCAAGAGTATCTATATGCAGGTTTCGACAACAGCCGTTCCGGTGTCAAATTCAACTACGCCCTTTCATTGGGTATGGACATACTATTCACAGATGCCGACCATGCGAAGAATCATTATATAGATGTACTACCCTCTGTGGCATTGGCATATAGGTTTAACCAAAAGCATACATTAAGTTTAAACTACAGCCGCAGCCGTTTTAGCCCGTCTGCCGGTCAGTTGAATCCTCGCAATACATCCACCGACAGTTTATATATCGAACATGGTAATCCGAACTTAACCCCACAAATGCAAGATGATGTTCGGTTGGCCTATAAACTCAACTATAAGAAACTTTATCTAGAGCCTTTCATCAACTATACTTATGCCTCAGACATCTTCTCCACTGCAAGTGCAATGGAAGGTAACATATATATCAGCACTTATGAGAATCGCTTTTGTGCGAATTTCTTAAAAATAGGTGCTATCCTCAATTATAATCTTCCCTTTGGAAATACAAATCCGATGACTGCTTATCGCAAGAAGTATCAAAAAGGGATGATCTTCAACGGTGAGGCTTGGGAGACCAGTTTTAACAGTAATTTCTATTACAAGAAAGTATCTCTGAGGTTAGCCAGCGGATATTCTCTAGCCTCCTACACCCTCACCCAGAAAAACGAAGGATATCTTTGGAGTCAGGCAGACCTTTCCTAGGACTTACCCAAAGGATGGAAAGTCGCTTTACAAGGACAAAGCTTCATACAGAGTAAGAAAGATTACAGAGTCTGGGCAAGAGACACAAACTATAAAATGTATAGAACCGGACGCATGACAGACCGCTGCCCCATGCTCCTTGTACACGTAGCCTACTCGTTCAAGAGCAAGGTGGAAAACAAATGGAGACAGAAAAAGATGTTTTATGATCCAGGCAGTAGTGAAGCTGGAGAAATTAAAGTGAAGAATTAAGTCATAATGTTCAGGTCGCGCTTCCACCACATCAAACAACCGGATTCTATGGAATGCGGCGCCACCTGCCTGCGCATGGTGGCGCACCATTACGGCAAAATGTACTCCGCCGAAGCCATGCGCCAACTTTGCGCCATCGGACACAACGGGGTATCCATGCAAAGCCTGAATGAAGCCGCCATCAAGATAGGATTCCAGACGGTTTGCGGACGAATGACGGTGGAGAAACTGGTGGAGAAACATCCGTTTCCGTGCATATTACACTGGAACCAGGAGCATTTCGTGGTGCTCTACAAGCTGGAAAAGAACCGGAAAGGCAAACTGAAATTCCATATTGCCGACCCGGGAAGATACCTGCTCACTATAGATGAAGAGGCTTTTCGCAAAGCATGGACATCCGGCGATAATCCCCAAGGGGGAAAGGGGATATTAATGGCGCTACAACCCACCCCTACTTTCTATTCCCAGAAAGAGAAGGTGGGCGTAGAGCATTCCTTGTCTTTCCTTTGGAACTGCCTGAGGATTTACAAAGGTCTGTTCGGGCAGTTGATAGTGGGCCTGATAATAGGCAGCGTGTTGCAACTGGCTTTCCCCTTCCTGACGCAAGCCATCGTCGACAAAGGAATAGCCGGAAAGAACCTGAACCTTATCTATATTATCTTGCTCGGCCAGTTGATGCTAGTCGTTGGCAGAACTTCCATCGACTTCATACGCCGATGGCTGTTGCTCCACATCAGTGTACGTATCAATATCACGTTGTTGTCCGACTTCTTCCTGAAGCTGATGAAGTTACCGATGACCTTCTTCGACACCAAACTGAAAGAAGACTTGATGCAACGTATCAACGACCATCAGCGGGTGGAGCAATTCATGGCAGCACAGACATTGAACACGTTGTTCTCCGTTTTCAGTTTCATCATATTCGGAGGGGTGTTGCCCTACTACAATGCGGTCATTTTCTTAATCTTTCTGTCCGGATGCCTGATATATGCGCTTTGGGTCTACACTTTTCTACAGAAACGCAAAGCGATGGATTACGAGTTCTTCGACCTCCACGCCCGAAGGCAAAACAAAACCATTCAGATAATAGACGGTATGCAGGACATCAAACTACAAAACTGCGAACGGCGCAAACGCTGGGAATGGGAAGATACGCAAGCCGACTTGTTTCAGACGAATATAGCCTCCATCAAGTTGCAACAGACCCAGGAAGGGGGCAGTCTGTTCATCAACGAAATTAAAAACATCATCATCATCATAGTTACGGCAACGGCAGTGATAAACGGACAACTGACCCTGGGAATGATGCTCTCCATTCAGTACATCATCGGGCAGTTAAATGTCCCGATAGAGCAGTTCGTACACTTTATCTATTCCTGGCAAGACGTGCAACTCAGCATAGAGCGCATCCACGAAGTCTACCAAAAAGAAGACGAGAATGCACACCGGGAGATTGTCAATCCGGATTGCAGCCGAGAAGACATCGTATTAGAGAATGTGACTTTCCAATACAACGGCAACCACTCCCTAAAGGTTCTGGAAGACATTTGCCTACGAATTCCCAATGGGAAAGTGACAGCCATCGTGGGTGCCAGCGGTAGCGGAAAGACAACCTTATTGAAGCTTTTATTGGGCTTCTATCCGCCGGTAACGGGAAATATCCGGATAGGAGATAACAATCTGAACGAGATAAACCTACAATTCTGGCGCAGCTTGTGCGGAGTAGTGATGCAGGACGGATATATATTCTCCGAATCGATAGCGCGCAATATTGCCTTAGACAACGAAGAAGTGGACTATGAACGCATGCTGCAATCTGCCCGGCTTGCCAATATCACAGAAATGGTGGAGCAGTTACCGCTAAAATACGACACCGTCATAGGGGCGAACGGGCAGGGTCTCAGCCAGGAACAGCGCCAACGCATCTTGATAGCGAGGGCCATCTATAAAAACCCCGCATCTTGTTCTTTGATGAAGCAACCAATTCGCTGGATGCCAGCAATGAGAAATTGATAGTGAATAACTTGCAGAACTTCTATGTGGGGAAGACAACTATCATCGTTGCCCATCGCCTGAGCACGGTGAGACATGCAGACCAGATTGTGGTTTTGGAGAAAGGAAGAATAGCAGAAATCGGTACGCACCGCGAACTGGCGGAGAGGGAAGGCGCTTATTATGAGTTAGTAAAAAATCAATTGGAATTAGGAAATGGATAAGGAAGATAACAGTCATAGCGAAAAAGTGCGTCGCATCATAGAGCAAAAGCCTGCTTTTATTGTGAAGTGGGGAAATACAATCTTGTTAGTGATACTCCTCCTTTTGCTTCTGTGGGCAGGTTACGCCGGCCTCATAGGTAAATAAAATCATCCCCGGCGTTCCCGTACCTTTCATACGGACTAAATACCGTTCTATCTTGAGTATAATGCAGTTTAGCCTCATTCAAAAAGAACAAGGCATAGTGCCCTTTTCAATGAGGGAAAACGGCATTATGCACAAGGTCGGACGGCATTTATATCAGGGATGAGTGCCGCGATATGCAGGGATAAGCGGTATCACATTCTATCGGGAACCTCGATACCCAGCAGTCCCATTCCCAAGCGCACCACTTTGGCTACGTTCTCGGAGAGGGCCAGACGGAATACCTTCACGGCTTCATTTTCTTCGCGCAAGATGCTGAAGTCATGATAGAACTGGTTGTATTCCTTCACGAGGTCGTACGTATAGTTTGCAATGGCAGAAGGGCTGTAGTCCTCACCGGCTTGCTTCACGATGGCGGCAAAGTCGGCTACCATTTGTATCAAGCCTTCTTCCTTCTCGCTCAGTTCGATGCCCGCAGGCAGTTGGGCGGGGATGACGATACCTGCATCCTTTGCTTTGCGCAATACGGACTGGATACGTGCATAGGTATATTGAATGAACGGGCCCGTGTTGCCGTTGAAGTCGATGGACTCCTTCGGATTGAACGTCATGTTCTTGCGGGCATCCACCTTCAAGATAAAGTACTTCAATGCTCCCAGGCCGACGATGCGGGCGATGTCGTCTGCTTCTTCTTTCGTCAGGCCGTCCAGCTTGCCCAGTTCCTCGGAAGTCTCCTTGGCGGTATTAATCATTTCGGCCATCAGGTCGTCGGCATCTACCACAGTACCTTCGCGGCTCTTCATCTTGCCTTCGGGCAGTTCCACCATGCCGTAGGAGAAGTGTACCAGACCCTTGCCCCATTCAAAGCCCAGCTTGTCGAGCAAAATGGAAAGCACCTGGAAGTAATAGTTCTGTTCGTTGCCCACTACGTAAATCATCTTGTCGATGGGGAAATCGGCGAAACGCAGTTTGGCTGTACCGATGTCCTGGGTCATATATACGGAAGTGCCGTCGGCGCGAAGGAGCAGTTTGTGGTCCAGACCCTCACCGGTGAGGTCAGCCCATACCGAACCGTCTTCTTTTTTATAGAAGAAACCTTTTTCCAGTCCTTCCATCACCTTCTCTTTACCTTCGAGATAAGTATTGGACTCATAATATATCTTGTCGAACGTGACGCCCATCATCTTGTAAGTCTCATCAAAGCCGGCATATACCCAATCGTTCATCTTCTTCCAGAGAGCGCGTACGTCCGGGTCGTTGGCTTCCCACTTCACCAGCATTTCGCGGGCTTCCTTCATCAAAGGAGACTCTGCTTCCGCTTTGGCCTTGGCTTCTTCTTCGTTCAGTCCTTCGCCTTGGAACTTCTCGGTCAGTTCTTTCACTTCCGCCTTGTAGTGTTTGTCGAAAGCCACGTAGTAGTCGCCAATCAGGTGGTCTCCCTTCTTGCCCGAAGTCTCGGGAGTTTCACCGTTGCCATACTTCTGCCAGGCCAGCATAGACTTGCAGATGTGGATGCCGCGGTCGTTGACGATGTTCGTCTTTACCACCTTATTGCCGTCGGCTGCTATGATATTTGCCAATGCGTTGCCCAGCAGATTGTTGCGGACATGTCCCAGATGGAGGGGCTTGTTGGTATTGGGTGAAGAGTATTCAATCATCACCAACGGAGACTGGTCGGTGGCAGCAACCAGGCCATACTGTGCGTCGGCGTGAATGCCGTTCAGCAGTTCAATCCATGCCGAAGAAGCAATCGTCAGGTTGAGGAAGCCCTTGATGACATTGAAGGCCGCTACCGAAGGCTCGTTAGCCTGAAGATATTCGCCAATCTCTTGCGCGGTCTGCTCGGGGCCTTTCTTTGACATACGGAGAAACGGAAAGACTACCAATGTGAGGTGTCCCTCAAACTCTTTCTTGGTTTTCTGTAACTGCACTTGTGCGGCAGAAACGTCTTGTCCATACAATGCTTTCAGCCCGCCGATAACGGACGTTACCAAATTCTGTTCTATATTCATGATTTTAATGTATTTTCTGCGTGCAAAGATACGAACTATTTTTAATTCCATAAAAAGAAGGAGACGTTGTATGCGTCTCCTTCTTTATAGCTTCTTTTAGCTTCTTCTTTAGTCTATATTCAATTCTGAACCAGCCTTGAATTTAGCAACTTTCTTAGCCGGGATATTAATCTTCGCTTTGGTAGCGGGATTGATACCGGTGCGTGCTGCTCTCTCTGAAACACCGAATGTTCCAAAGCCAACCAGTGCAACTTTGCCACCCTGCTTCAATTCTTTTGTTACTGATGCAATAAATGCATCCAATGCTTTCTTAGAATCTGCTTTTGACAAGCCCGATTCAGCTGCCATAGCATTGATAAGTTCTGCTTTATTCATAATACAAATGATTAATTAATATGTTATACAAAAGATGTTTTTACCCTCACAACTTTCTACAAAAATAGAGCAAAATTTCTGAATATCAAATAAAAACATTAAAAAAACATTGGAAAATGATGAAAAACGAGGAAACGGGCTTACTTTTTCTGTTATAGAACAGAATTTATTCGTACTTTTGCGACGATTGAATGAATATACAGATTATGAATAATATACCCACAGTAACCAGGAACCTCTTAATTATTAATGTGTTGATGTTTCTCGGCACACTTGTAGCCCAAAGCTATGGCATTGACTTAACCAAGTATTTGAGGCTGCACTTTGTCCTTGCCGGGGATTTTAATGCTGCGCAACTCATCACGTACATGTTCATGCACGGCGGATTTGCCCACTTGTTTTTCAATATGTTCGCCGTATGGATGTTCGGCCGTATCCTGGAACAGGTATGGGGGCCGAAGCGTTTCTTGTTTTATTATCTGGCATGTGGCATCGGTGCAGGACTTATCCAAGAGACTGTCATCGCCATCCGCTATTTCTCCATAGAGTCGGGCTTATCGCCGGAAAGCATCGAAATCGTGCTTCGGGAGGGCGCCAAGGCGTTGCAATCGAACATGAACTTTATCGACCCGACTATGGCAAACCTGAACCTGATATTAAACACCTCCACCGTGGGGGCATCCGGTGCGGTATATGCCATCTTGCTGGGCTTCGGAATGTTGTTCCCCAATCAGCCTTTATTTATCTTCCCCCTGCCATTCCCCATCAAGGCCAAGTATTTCGTTATCGGATATGCGCTTATTGAATTATGGTCGGGCTTTGCCAACAACCCCAGTGACAACGTGGCACACTTCGCACACTTGGGGGGTATGATATTCGGCTTCATACTGATTATGTACTGGAGAAAAAAGAATAGAGGAAATGGCTACTATTATAACTGATTTGAAAGACTCTTTCCGTAGAGGAAGTATCTACATACAACTGATTTATATCAATGCGGGGGTATTTATCCTTACCACATTGGCTGAGGTTATCCTGCAACTCTTCAACCGGAGCCTGGGAAATGTGTTCGAGTGTCTGGAACTGCCCGCTTCACTCTCCCGCTTCATAGTGCAACCCTGGTCTATCCTGACCTACATGTTTATGCACGCCAACATATGGCACATCCTCTTCAATATGCTTTGGCTGTACTGGTTTGGTGCGTTGTTCCTGGACACTTTCTCGGCAAAGCACCTGCGGGGCATATATATATTAGGAGGAATTTGCGGCGGGGTGCTCTATATGGCTGCCTACAACATTTTCCCTTATTTCCAGCCCATGACGGAATACTCTTTCTTGCTGGGAGCATCTGCTTCGGTACTTGACATCGTAGCCGCCGCAGCCTATCGCGAGCCAAATTATCCGATACGCTTATTCCTCTTCGGGGTGATGCGACTGAAATATCTGGCGCTGATTGTTATCGGTACCGACCTGCTGTTCATCACAGCCAGCAATGCCGGCGGACATATCGCCCATTTGGGCGGAGCATTGGCAGGTCTCTGGTTTGCAGCCAGCCTGAACAAAGGGACGGACATCACCGCTTGGATTAATAAAACGTTGGATGCCATTACTTCCCTGTTCAGCTTTAAGCCCCGGAAGCCTAAGATGAAAGTCCGCTATGGAAACGGAAAACAGAAAGATTATGATTATAATGCCCGGAAGAAAGCTCAGTCCGACGAAATAGACCGCATCCTCGATAAATTGAAGAAGTCCGGATATGAAAGCCTTACTACGGAGGAGAAGAAGAACTTGTTCGATGCGAGCAAACGTTAAAGTGTACGTATGAAGTGTTTCGGTAGTTTTGTCACGTTCCTGATACTGGCAATCAATGCTTTGTTTGCAGGACTTATATTACTGGCAGCCTATAGCCCGTACATCAGCCCGGTGGCGCATCCGGTACTGTCGTGCATGGGGCTTACGTTTCCTATCTTTACACTTATCAACGGCTGTTTCCTTATCTTCTGGCTCGCCATACGGCGGTACCGTTCCGCCCTGCTGCCTCTCGTCTGTTTCCTGTTGTGCTATTCGCAGATACGCACCTATCTCCCTATCAATTGCCGCACAGACCATCTGCCGGAAGGAAGTATCAAGTTCCTCTCCTATAATATAATGGCATTTGACGGCTCGAAAAAGATAGACGGGAAAAATCCTATACTGACTTATCTGAAAGAAAGCGGTGCGGATATTCTCTGCCTGCAAGAACATATCATCGAAGAATCTCCCCGCTATCTCACTCAAAAGGATGTAGAACGGGAATTGAAAGCATATCCTTATCACCGTATCCACAAATTAGGTAGCGTAGACGGGCATAACAGTATGGCCTGCTACTCCAAGTTCCCTATTCTTTCCGCCCGCTTGCTGGACTATGCGAGCGAATACAATGGCTCCGTCGTCTACGAGTTGAAGATTGGCGAAGACACCATTACGATTATCAACAACCATCTGGAGTCCAGCAAGCTGACTAAAGAGGACAAAGACATCTACGAAGACATACTAGCTTCTCCCCAAAAGGAGAAAGTGAAAAGCGGTGCGCGACTATTAATCGGCAAGCTGGCGGAAGCTTCTGCCATCCGTGCCCCTCAGGCCGATACCATTGCCCGGGAAATAGCATCTTCGAAGCATCCCTACATCATTGTTTGCGGTGACTTCAACGATACTCCCATTTCATACGCACACCGCGTCATTGCACAAGATTTGGACGACGCATTCACGCAGTCGGGACGCGGGCTCGGTGTCTCCTATAATCAGAACAAATTCTATTTCCGGATAGACAACATATTGATAAGCAAGAGCCTGCGTGCATACAATTGCACCGTAGATCGTTCTATCAAAGACTCCGACCATTACCCGATTTGGTGTTATATCGCCAAACGGGAGTAGAGGTATTCCTGAACTGTGAATTAACATCATTATTGAAAATCTAATACTATTAAGAAGATATGTTAAAAAGGTATTCTAATTTTAGCTGCAAGTTGTATGATGTACTCCTGTGCTACTCAAACGGAAAGCAATCCGTTCTTCACCGAGTTTCAAACTCCCAACGGTGTACCGCCGTTCGACAAAATCAAATTGGAACATTATGAGCCTGCCTTCCTAAAAGGAATGGAGGAACAAAATGCCAATATCCAGGCTATCATCGATAACGCCGAAGTTCCCAACTTCGAGAATGTAATCGTCGCCTACGACAACAGTTCGCCGATGCTGAACCGCGTAAACGGTGTATTCAACAACCTGACGGAAGCTGAAACGACCGACGAACTGACTGCTCTCTCTATGAAGCTCGCTCCGGTATTGTCGGAACACGAAGATAACATTTCGCTCAATAAAGAGCTTTTCAAGAAGATAGACGCCGTCTATCAGCAGAAGGATGCACTAGGACTGACCTCTGAACAACAGCGCCTTCTGGACAAAATATATAAAGACTTTGTACGCTCCGGCGCCAACCTGCCCGCAGACAAACAAGCCCGCCTGCGCGAAATCAACAAACAGCTCTCTACGCTCGGCATCACGTTCAGCAACAATGTGCTGAATGAGAACAATGCATTCCAACTCTTTGTAGATAAGGAGGAAGACCTTGCCGGTCTGCCCGAATGGTTCCGCCAGAGTGCCGCTGAAGAGGCGAAGACTGCCGGACAAGAGGGCAAATGGCTCTTCACGCTGCACAACGCCAGCCGCCTGCCCTTCCTGCAATACTCCGCCAACCGTCCCCTGCGCGAGAAGATGTACAAAGCCTATATCAATCGTGGCAATAACAACGATAAGAACGATAACAAAAAGAATATCACCGACATCGTCAGCCTGAGTCTCGAAAAGGCACAGTTGCTGGGCTTCGACTGCTACTCTAACTTCGAACTTGATGTAAAGATGGCAAAGAACTCCGCCACCGTCATGGACTTCCTGAACAATCTGTGGAGCTACGCCCTGCCCAAAGCCAAGGCGGAAGCTGCCGAACTGCAAAAGATGATGGACAAGGAAGGCAAAGGCGAGAAGCTCGAAGCATGGGACTGGTGGTACTACACCGAGAAACTGCGCAAAGAGAAGTACGACCTGGAAGAGGAACAGATAAAGCCTTACTTCAAACTTGAAAACGTGCGCAAAGGTGCTTTCACAGCAGCCAACAAGCTATATGGCATCACCCTGACCAAGCTCGACGGTATTCCCGTCTATCATCCCGATGTAGAGGTGTTCGAAGTGAAAGACGCCGACGGTGCACAACTGGGTATCTACTATACAGACTACTTCCCACGTCCCGGAAAGAGTGACGGTGCCTGGATGGAGAACTATCGCGAGCAGCAAAGCGACATCCGGCCGTTGGTGTGCAATGTATGTAATTTCACCAAACCGGTGGGCGACACTCCTTCCCTGCTGACGATAGACGAAGTGGAAACCTTGTTCCACGAGTTTGGTCATGCCCTGCACAGCCTATTGAGCCAATGCAACTATAAAGGTACGGCGGGAACCAACGTCGCTCAGGACTTCGTGGAACTTCCTTCCCAAATCAACGAACATTGGGCCACCGAACCCGAAATGCTGAAAATGTATGCCAAGCATTATCAGACCGGTGAAGTCATTCCCGACAGCCTCATCGAAAAGATACTGAACCAGAAGACATTCAATCAGGGCTTCATGACTACCGAACTGCTTGCAGCCGCCATCCTCGATATGAACTTGCATAACCTGACCAGCACCGAGGGCCTGGACGTAGTGGCTTATGAAAAAGAAGCGATGGACAAACTCGGATTAATTCCCGAAATAGCTCCGCGTTACCGCACCACCTACTTCACCCACATCATCGGCGGATATGCAGCCGGCTATTATGGCTACCTTTGGGCGAACGTACTGGACAATGACGCCTTCGAAGCCTTCAAGGAACATGGCATTTTCGACAAGCAAACTGCCGACCTTTTCCGCAGCAATGTTCTGGAAAGAGGAGGCAGCGAAGACCCGACGACGCTCTATAAGAAGTTCAGAGGTAGCGAGCCCCAGTTGGAGCCGATGTTAAAAAATCGCGGTATGCAGTAAGATTTGTGAAAAAAAGCTATATTTGCAGCCTTGTATGCAATAGAAATTAATTAAAAAAAGTAATCATAATAAACTAAAAGTAACATGCAAAACAAAGGATTTGTAAGGGTTTTTGCGATATTGCTCACACTGGTGTGTGTGTTCTATCTCTCCTTCTCTTTTGTAACTCGCCACTATACCAATAAGGCAAAAGAGTTCGCAAAAGGCGATGTGAAAGTAGAGCAGGACTACCTCGATTCTCTATCCAATGAGAAAGTGTATTTTGGCAATTGGACGCTGAAACAATGTCGTGAAATGGAAATCAGTTTAGGTTTGGACTTAAAGGGCGGTATGAACGTCATCCTTGAAGTTTCCATCCCCGATGTTATCAAAGCATTGGCGGACAACAAACCGGACGAAGCATTTAACCAAGCACTGGCTACTGCCGCCAAAGAGGCTACTACAAGCCAGGATGACGTCATTACCCTGTTCATTAGAGAGTATCACAAGATTGCTCCGGGTGCCCGTCTCTCCGAACTGTTCGCTACCCAGCAATTAAAAGACAAAGTAAACCAGAAGTCTTCGGACGCAGACGTAGAAAAAGTATTGCGCACTGAAGTTAAGGCAGCCGTTGATAACTCATACAACGTGCTCCGTACCCGTATCGACCGTTTCGGTGTGGTTCAGCCCAACATCCAGAGCTTGGAAGACAGGATGGGACGCATCATGGTAGAACTTCCGGGTATTAAAGAACCGGAACGTGTAAGAAAATTATTACAAGGTTCTGCCAATTTGGAATTCTGGGAAACATACACAGCAAAGGATGCTGCATCCTATCTGCAAGCAGCTGACAGCAAGTTACGCGCTATTCTTGCCAGCGAAACACTGGCTGACAGCACTGCAACAAACGCCGCAGCTACCGAAACTCCTGCCGTAGCACAAGCTACCAGCACAGCCGACAGTCTTGCCGCTGCCTTGAAAGGTGAAAGCAAACCGCAAGCTGCCGACCTCGCACAAATCAAGAAAGAACATCCGTTGCTGGCTATGCTGCAAATCAACCCGAGTGGACAAGGCCCGGTCGTAGCTTATGCCAACTATAAGGATACTGCTGAAATCAACAAATACCTTTCTATGCCGGAGGTTATGGCTGAAATGCCGAAGGATTTGCGTCTGAAGTGGGGTGTTTCTCCTTATGAATATGACCCGAAAGCGCAAACATTCGAACTTTATGGCATCAAGTCTACCGAACGCAACGGTAAAGCTCCGTTGGAAGGTGATGTAGTGGTAAGTGCCAAAGATGAATACGACCACTTCGGCAAACCGGCTGTAAGTATGTCTATGAATACTGACGGTGCGCGTCGTTGGGCGCAACTCACCAAGCAGAATATCGGTAAAAGCATCGCTATCGTATTGGATGGATATGTATATTCCGCACCGAACGTAAACCAGGAAATTACAGGTGGTAATTCACAAATTACAGGTCATTTCACTCCCGAACAAGCGAAAGACTTGGCAAACGTATTGAAATCAGGTAAGATGCCGGCTCCCGCCCACATCGTACAGGAAGACATCGTAGGTCCGTCTTTGGGACAAGCCTCCATTAATGCCGGTGTTATCTCGTTCGTTGTAGCACTCATCCTGTTGATGATTTACATGTGCTCTATGTATGGCCTCATTCCGGGTATGGTTGCCAATGGTGCTTTGATTTTGAACTTGTTCTTTACGCTGGGTATTCTTTCTTCATTCCAGGCTGCACTGACAATGTCCGGTATTGCCGGTATGGTGCTGTCACTCGGTATGGCGGTGGATGCCAACGTGTTGATCTACGAACGTACCAAAGAAGAATTGCGTGCGGACAAGGGAGTTAAGAAAGCATTGGCCGACGGTTATTCAAACGCCTTCTCCGCTATCTTCGACTCTAACTTGACCTCTATCATCACAGGTATCATCCTGTTCAACTTCGGTACGGGTCCTATCCGCGGTTTTGCCACTACGTTGATTATCGGTATCTTGATTTCGTTCTTTACAGCCGTGTTTATGACACGTCTGGTTTATGAACATTTCATGAACAAAGACAAATTGTTGAACCTGACTTTCTCTACCGGTATCTCCAAGAACCTGATGACGAACATGCACTTCGACTTCATGGGCAGAAACAAGGTATGGTTGAGCGTAACAGGTATTGTTGTTGTAATCTGTATTGCATTCCTTTCTATACGCGGTTTAAGCCAGAGTATCGACTTCACCGGTGGACGTAACTTCAAGGTACAGTTTGAGAATAAGGTAGAACCGGAACAAGTACGTGAACTGATTGCCAGCAAGTTCGGTGGTGCAAATGTTAGTGTTATCGCCATTGGTGCAGACGGAAAGACCGTACGTATCAGTACCAACTACCGCATCGAAGAAGAAGGCAATAATGTTGACTCTGAAATCGAAGCATACTTATACGAGACTTTGAAACCGTTGCTGACTCAGAATATTACACTGGCAACTTTCATCGACCGTGATAACCACACCGGCGGAAGTATCGTCAGCTCGCAGAAAGTAGGTCCGAGTATCGCCGACGACATCAAGGTTTCGGCTATCTGGTCTGTTGCATTGGCATTGCTTGCTATCGGTCTTTATATCTTAATCCGTTTCCGCAACATTGCATACAGTATCGGTTCCGTTGCAGCTTTGGCTTGTGATACCATCATTATTCTGGGTGCTTACTCCATCTTCTGGGGTATCTTGCCGTTCTCTCTGGAAATCGACCAAACATTTATTGGTGCTATCCTGACGGCTATCGGTTACTCTATTAATGATAAGGTGGTAATCTTCGACCGTGTACGTGAGTTCTTCGGTCTCTATCCGAAGCGCAACAAGAAGCAGTTGTTCAACGATTCTTTGAATACGACCCTGGCTCGTACTGTCAATACTTCACTGAGTACGTTGATTGTATTGCTGTGTATCTTCATCCTCGGTGGTGACTCTATCCGCAGCTTCGCATTCGCCATGATACTGGGTGTTGTATTCGGTACACTGTCTTCACTGTTCGTTGCATCTCCTATCGCTTACATGTTCATCAAGAACAAGAAGAATGTGGAGCCTGCCGTTGAAGTAGCAGCAAACTAAGACTCGTAAGAGAACATTATTATAGAGAAGAAGGTATGTTTTTGCATACCTTCTTTTTTGTTTCTACGAAGTACCTCGTTTCTTAAACAGTCGATAGAACGTGAAAGTTGGTTAAATCTACAAATACATACGCTACAAGGTATCGCATATTCTTCGTTACTTTACATCTGACTATAGTGTCAAATACGAAAAATTAAGCTTCATAAATCCCGAATTAAATATGTTCAGAATAGGTATTGACATTGGTTCTACTACCGCAAAACTGGTTGTACTCGACGAATTTGATAATAGTATATTCTCAAAATATGAAAGGCATAGCGCAAAAGCAAAAGAAACGGTTCTCTCATTTTTGAAAGAACTGCTTCCCTCTATTGGCGATAAAGAAGTATCGGTAGGTATCACCGGTTCCATCGGAATGGGAATTTCAGAAAGATGTTCCCTACGATTTGTGCAGGAAGTCGTAGCTGCCGCAAAAGCCATACAGAGAAACCATGCTTCGGTCGACTCCATGATAGATATAGGCGGAGAAGATGCCAAAATCATATTCTTCAAGAATGGCGAGGCCACAGACTTACGGATGAACGGCAACTGCGCGGGAGGTACGGGGGCTTTCATCGACCAGATGGCAATCATACTGGGAGTGGACGTCGACAAGCTGAATGAGCTTGCCATGCACGCAGACCAGATATATCCGATAGCGTCACGTTGCGGCGTCTTCTGCAAGACGGACATTCAGAATCTGATAGCCAAGAATGTCAGCCGGGAGAATATTGCCGCTTCCATATTTCATGCCGTAGCAGTACAAACCACAGTGACACTGGCTCATGGTTGCGACATCAAAGGGCCTATTCTGTTTTGCGGCGGCCCCATGACTTTTATTCCCGCACTGCGCAAAGCTTTTATCGACTACCTGTCTCTCGATGAAAAAGAAGTTATTCTGCCTGCTCACGGGACTTTGCTGCCTGCTTTCGGCACAGCCCTATCTTGTAAAGGAGACGAATGCATCCAGCTATCCCGACTGATTGAGGAAATAGATACAAAGTTGAGTGGCTCATCCAACGCGTCGGCAGGATTGAAGGCTTTATTTGAAAATGAAACGGAATACGCTGCATGGCAGAAACGGATTTCAGACAAGGAAATTGTGCGGGCGGAACTGAAGCCCGGAGAGCAGGATGTATTCATGGGCATAGACTCCGGCTCCACCACCACCAAGATTGTAGTGACGGATGCACAATCCAGAATTCTGTATTCCTATTATAAAGCCAACGGGGGCAATGCCATAAAGACTGTAGAAGAAGGGCTGAATAAACTCCGTGCTGCCTGCGACGAGTGCGGCGCCGTGCTCAACATCAAAGGAAGTTGCTCCACCGGTTATGGCGAGGACTTGATAAAATGCGCTTACCAACTCCATTCGGGCATTATCGAAACGATAGCTCACTATATGGCGGCACACTATCTGGACAGAGACGTTTCTTTCATCCTCGACATCGGTGGTCAGGATATGAAAGCCATTTTTGTGAACAAAGGCATCATAGACCGGATTGAGATTAACGAGGCGTGTTCCTCCGGTTGCGGCTCGTTCATCGAGACGTTTGCAAACTCATTGGGATATACCGCAGAAGAGCTCTCCGCCGCTGCCTGCCACTCGGCTGTTCCGTGCGACCTGGGAACGCGATGCACCGTGTTTATGAACTCAAAAGTGAAGCAGGTGTTGCGTGATGGGGCTACCGTCAACGACATTGCTTCTGGCCTGGCCTATTCGGTGGTGAAGAACTGCCTCTATAAGGTATTGAAGCTGAAGGATATTTCTGTATTGGGCCGGAATATCGTTGTTCAAGGCGGAGCCATGCGCAATGATGCTTTGGTTAGGGCCTTGGAAATTCTGACCGATACGCAGGTGTCCAGATGCAACGTACCGGAGCTGATGGGAGCATTCGGATGTGCGCTATATGCCATGAAGCACCAGGGAGCAGCAGTTCACCTGGACGAAATGATAAACAAGGCACAATATGCATCCCGCTTCCTGCGCTGCAAAGGGTGCGATAACCAATGCCTCGTGACATGCTACACCTTTGAGAACGGAAAGAAATACTATTCGGGCAACCGATGCGAAAAGGTGTTTACGAACGGAGAAAGCAGTATCCGTAAAGGCAGGAATATCTATGAAGATAAGAACAGACTCCTCTTCGACCGTTCTGCTGAAATCGCTTCTCCCCGCATGACTGTAGGAATACTGCGATGCCTGAATATGTATGAAGAATACCCCTTCTGGCACGCGCTCTTCACATCTTGCGGCATACAAGTCTGCTTGTCCGACGTATCCAACTTTCTCAGCTACGAAAGTAATGCACGCCTGGTAATGTCCGAAAACATCTGCTTTCCTGCCAAACTGGTGCACAGCCACATCAGCAATCTGATATATAAGAAGGTAGACCGTATCTTCATGCCTTTCGTTGTGTTCGAGAAAAAAGGGAAAGAAGAAAACAGCTACAACTGTCCCATCGTCTCGGGCTATTCGGAAGTGATAAAAAGCGTAACGTCCAGCCACATACCTATCGACTCTCCCGCCATCACCTTCAAAGACCGCAACTTGCTGCTCAAACAATGCAAGGAGCTGCTCGGTAAGCTGGGCATTGACGGAAAGACAATTCGCACCGCTTTCGACAAAGCCGAAAAAGCGCAATCGGATTTCGAACAGGAAATGATTTCACTCAACGAGAAGGTGTTGTCGGAAGCTAATAACGGTAGCGCGCTGACTATCATGCTCGCCGGACGCCCTTATCATAGCGACCCACTGATACAGCATAAAATCTCCGACATGATTGCAGATATGGGAGTGAATGTTATCACCGAAGACCTTGTCAGAGATAAAGATATAGACACCGACGACAGTCATTTCGTGACGCAATGGGCTTACGCAAACCGCATCCTGAAAGCTGCCAAATGGTGTGCTGCGCAGGATAAGAATATACAGTTTGTGGAAATGACCTCCTTCGGTTGCGGTCCCGATGCCTTCCTGGCAGACGAGGTGCGCGACCTATTGATGTGTCATAACAAGCCACTCACACTACTGAAGTTGGACGACATCAGCAATGTAGGCTCCATGAAGCTACGGGTAAGGTCTATGATTGAAAGCCTAAAACTGGCAAATACCGAGCAATCCGACACCCCGGAAGTCCGGAAATTCACCACCGCCCCGGTGTACGACAATGCTTATCGCAACCGCAAGATACTGGTGCCTTTCTTCACTCCTTTCATATCCCCTTTGGCTCCTTCCGTCTTCCGGCTTGCCGGTTACGATGTGGAGAGTCTTCCCTTGAGTAGTAAGGAGTCGTGCGAATGGGGATTGAAGTATTCCAACAACGAGGTCTGTTACCCGGCTACACTGATTGTAGGCGACATTATAAAAGCGTTCAAAAACAAGCAGTACGACCCTGCCAAGACAGCCGTCGCCATCACCCAAACCGGAGGGCAATGCCGTGCTACCAGTTATATCTCATTAATAAAGAAAGCATTGATTGATGCCGGATATACTGATGTACCCGTTATTTCCATATCATTCGGCAACGACATAGAAAACAACCAGCCAGGGTTCAAACTGGACTGGAAGAAAATCCTCATGCCGGCACTGTATGCCATATTATACAGCGATTGCATTGCCAAATTCTACTACGCATCGGCCGCCCGCGAAAAAGAAAAGGGTGCTACCGCCCTGCTGCGCGACAAATACTTGCACCTTGCCGCCGAAGCTATCGCACAGAAGAACAGAAAGCAGCTCATCCCACTTCTGCATGCGGCAGCCGATGAGTTCAACGCCATCTGCAAAGATGGCCAACCTCCCAGAGTGGGAGTGGTCGGAGAGATATTCCTGAAGTTCAATCCCTTTGCACAGAAAAACATTATCGACTGGCTTATCGAGAGGGGTATAGAGGTAGTACCTACCATCTTGACGGACTTCTTCATGCAAAGTTTTGTGAACCGCAAGGTGAATGTCAAAGCGCATCTTCAAGACCGGCAAGTATCCGACCTTGCGCTGAACTGGTTCTATAAGATAGTGCAGAAGCACATAGACAAGATGAACGCCGCCGCCGGACGCTTCCGCTATTTTGTTCCGTTCAACGATATATTCAGCGAAGCAGAGGAAAGCAAAGAGCTCATCACCCCGTATGCACAATTCGGAGAAGGGTGGCTTCTTCCTGCCGAAGTGGCCTCTTTTGCACACCAGGGAGTGGGCAATATAGTCAGTTTGCAACCTTTTGGCTGTATAGCCAACCACATCGTTGCCAAAGGAATTGAAAAGCGGATAAAAACTTCTTATCCTGATATGAATTTTCTATCTTTAGACTTTGACAGCGGAGTGAGCGATGTGAATATAGTCAACCGCATGTTACTTTTCATTGATAATCTAAGAGCATAAAAGTATGGCTGCAAACGGCAATAACCTGGAAAAGAAAATCATCGAAACAGCGCAACAACTGTTTATGAAGAACGGCTTTGCAGAAACCAATATGAGTGATATTGCAGCGGCAGCAGGCATCAACCGCCCTGCCCTGCACTATTACTTCCGAACCAAAGACAAGATGTATCAAGCTGTTTTCGGGAACATCATCCTCTCGCTTGTTCCCGAAATACAAGACATCATATTACAAGACAGCCCTATTTCCGAGCGAATAAGCAAGGTAATCGATGCCTATTTCAACACCCTCTCCCTCAATCCTTGCCTGCCGATATTCGTAGTCAGAGAGATAGAACGCGATATGTCGCATTTGGCCAGCACCGCACGCGAGTTGCGACTGGAGTACTACTTCCGGAAAATAGCCAACGGACTACAGAATGAAATGGACGCCGGAAAGTTGAAACAAGTGCCACTGCATTTTGTGTTCCTCACTTTCTACGGACTGCTGATATTTCCTTTCCTTACAAGACAGTTGAGCCTCTCGCTTTTTTCAATAAAGAAGAAGATTTTGATAAGATGCTCAAAGAATGGAAACAACATGTGATTTCGCAGATGGAGCACTTGTTGTGTAACTAAAACAAAACAAGTGTAGCCTCGAGGGGAATCGAACCCCTATCTAAAGTTTAGGAAACTTCTATTCTATCCGTTGAACTACAAGGCCTTCTTGTATAGTTCCTCCATATAGCGGCAGGTTTCGGGCACAAAGATAATGTATTCTGTTGATTTTCCGAAAAAAAGTTTTGTTAATCCGATTAACTTTGCGAAATTTGTCACCCAATCAAAACAAGTTAGCAACTATTAGAATTCGTAAGTTATGGCAAACGACATGATGGTTAAAGAACTGGAGCAAGTGGTAGTCCGCTTCTCCGGAGACTCCGGTGACGGTATGCAACTCGCCGGTAACATCTTCTCAACAGTTTCGGCTACGGTGGGCAATGATATCAGTACATTCCCCGACTATCCGGCAGACATTCGTGCCCCGCAAGGTTCACTGACCGGTGTATCCGGTTTCCAAGTGCACATCAGCGCAGAAAAGGTCTATACTCCCGGCGACAAATGCGACGTGCTAGTTGCAATGAACGCTGCTGCACTGAAAACCCAATATAAGTTTGCCAAATCCACCGCCTGCATCATCATGGACACGGACGCGTTCCAGAAGGCAGACTTGGAAAAAGCGGCTTTTAAGACTGATAATCCGATTGAGGAAATGGACATCAAGCAGGATGTTATCGCTGCGCCTATCTCCAAGATGGTGAAAGATTGCTTGGCCGACACAGGTATGGACAACAAATCCATGCTGAAGTGCCGCAATATGTTCGCAGTAGGCTTGGTGTGCTGGTTGTTCAACCGCGACCTGAAGATTGCCGAGGACTTTATCCGCGAGAAATTCGCCAAGAAGCCCGAGATTGCCGAAGCGAACATCAAGGTTATCCATGCAGGATATGACTACGGACACAATACGCATGCTTCCGTAGCGAATACTTATAGAATTGAAAGCAAGACCACCGTTCCCGGCCGCTACATGGACATCACGGGCAACAAGGCTACCGCCTACGGTTTCATCGCCGCCGCCGAAAAGGCCGGACTGAAACTGTTCCTCGGTTCCTACCCCATCACTCCGGCAACGGACGTTCTGCACGAGCTCTCCAAACATAAATCACTGGGCGTAATGACCGTACAGTGCGAAGACGAAATCTCCGGTTGCGCCACCTCCATCGGTGCTGCTTTTGCAGGTGCACTGGCTGTGGCTTCCACTTCCGGTCCCGGTGTCTGCCTGAAGTCGGAAGCAATGAACCTTGCCGTCATCACCGAACTCCCGCTGGTTGTTCTCGATGTACAACGTGGTGGTCCGTCTACCGGTCTGCCCACCAAGTCGGAGCAAACCGACCTGCTGCAAGCTCTGTATGGACGCAACGGCGAAAGCCCGATGCCCGTCATTGCCGCTTCATCACCCACCAACTGCTTCGACAGCGCTTTCATGGCATGTAAGATTGCATTGGAACACATGACTCCGGTAGTGTTGCTGACCGATGGCTTCGTAGCTAACGGTTCCGGTTCATGGATGCTGCCGAAGCTGGCCGATTATCCTGCTATCAATCCTCCCTACGTAGCTCCGGAGATGAAAGATAACTATACACCGTACAAGCGTAATCCCGAAACCGGTGTCCGCTACTGGGCAATCCCCGGCCAGGAAGGCTATATGCACATCCTCGGCGGCTTGGAGAAGGATAGCAACACCGGCGCTATCTCTACCGACCCGGAAAATCACAGCCTGATGTGCCATTTGCGTGCCGAAAAGGTTGCCAAAATCCCCGTACCCGATGTAGAAGTACAAGGTTGCGCGGACGATGCAGACCTGCTGATTGTAGGCTTCGGCGGTACTTACGGTCACCTGTATTCAGCTATGGAGGAGATGAACAAGGCAGGCAAGAAAGTTGCCCTCGCCCACTTCACCTACCTCAACCCGCTGCCTAAGAACACGGAAGCTGTCTTGAAGAAATACAAGAAAGTAGTCGTTGCCGAGCAGAACCTCGGACAATTTGCCGGCTACCTGCGTATGAAGATAGACAATTTCACTCCCTATCAGTTCAACGAAGTTAAGGGACAGCCGTTCGTCGTAACCGAACTGGTAGCTGCCTTTAATGAGATTTTAAACAAATAAAAAGCGAAACATCATGTGCGAATATACAGCAAAAGATTTCAAGAAAGGACAACCTCGTTGGTGTCCGGGTTGCGGTGACCACTTCTTTCTGGCTTCACTGCACAAAGCAATGGCAGAGATTGGTATAGCTCCTTGGGAAACCGCCGTTATCTCCGGTATCGGTTGCTCCAGCCGCTTGCCTTATTATATGAATACGTATGCGATGCAGACCATTCACGGACGTGCCGCCGCCATCTCTACAGGTACCAAAGTGGCTAATCCGAACTTGAGCGTATGGCAAATCTCCGGCGACGGTGACGGACTGGCTATCGGTGGTAACCACTTCATCCATGCCGTGCGTCGTAACATCGACCTGAACATGATTTTGTTGAACAACCGCATCTACGGTTTGACGAAAGGCCAGTATTCTCCGACTTCTCCGCGCGGATTTGTCAGCAAGTCATCCCCTTACGGTACAGTAGAAGACCCGTTCCATCCGGCAGAACTTTGCTTCGGTGCACGCGGCCGTTTCTTCGCCCGCGCGGTGGCTACCGATGCCACCGGTACGGTAGACATCCTGAAAGCTGCTTATAATCATAAAGGAGCATCTGTCTGCGAAATCCTGCAAAACTGTATTATCTTCAATAACGGCACGCACGACTCCGTTGCCAAGAAGGAAAACCGCGCCAAGAACGCTATCTATCTGGAACATGGCAAACCGATGCTTTTCGGCGAGAACAACGAATACGGACTGATGCAGGAAGGCTTCGGACTGAAAGTGGTGAAACTCGGTGAAAACGGCATTACGGAAAAGGACATCCTCGTGCACGATGCTCATTGCATGGACAACACCCTGCAACTGAAGCTCGCTCTGATGGAAGGCCCCGACTTCCCGATTGCACTTGGTGTAATCCGCGATGTGGAAGCTCCGACTTATGACGATGCCGTTCACGAGCAAATCGCAGAAGTTGCCGCTAAGAAGAAGTATCACAACTTCGAAGAACTGCTGATGACGAATGATACGTGGGGAGTGAAATAACCGCCTGCGAGTCATAACAGATAATCTTTAAGCCCCTTCACTACGCCGTTACATCCGGCAGTGAAGGGGCTTTCTATTTAAAAAAAATCTCCGCTTTTCCTTTGATAATAAAAGAATTAGTGTATATTTGCATCAGACTGTTCACCTTTTTATTATTAACACTATGGGCGAAGAATATCTTTTTGACCGGTTTTCGCAGCAAGCTCTCCAAGCCTTGCACCGGTATCGTGCCGTAATGTTCAGTCCTCCCACCCCTCGTTCCCCTAAAGGGGAAGGAGAATACTCCATGCTATAAATATAATCTTATTAATAATAACTATTCTCCGCCCCCTTTAGGGGGACGGGGATGGTGTAACATGGAAACCATATGGACAACAGACCAACCATCGCCGAAGTACACGACTGGGTACTGAAGCTATACAACACGTGTGAACAAACCATCACAAACGAAGAACGAAAAGAACAACACAAGTACGCCGTCATGGTGCAACGCCCCAGGACAAGCGCTTCCTGGTGAAGATGCTGGACGAGTCGTCTCAGATACGCGACCGCAAGAAACTCGCCGCCCGCATCAAAACCCTGATAGACCGCTACGGCGTGCCCGAATTTCTGAACAAACGCGACGCCTTCCTCTTCAAGATGTACCAGGCATTCGGACATCATTTCGACTTCGTCGCCATACCTATTATAAAGAAGCACCTCCGCATGGATACCTCCAAAGTAATCCTCGACGAAGCACGCCACACCTGACGAAACACCTCGCCGAACGCTTCAACCAGAAGATAGGGCGGAATGTAAATCTGCTGGGCGAAGTCGTACTGGGCAACGGAGAAGCCGACCACCGCTACCAGCACTACCTCGAAGCACTCGAAGCTCCGGACATCAACTATATCTCCGTCAAGATTTCCAGCATCTACGCCCAGACGCATGCACTGAATTATGAGGAAAGCTTCCCCGAACTGGTGAAACGCATGTCCGCGCTCTATCAGCGGGCGATAGACTATCCGTATGTAGACGAGAACGGAGTGAAACGCGCCAAGTTCGTCAACCTCGATATGGAGGAGTACAAAGACGCACACTTCACCATGCGCCTCTTCAAGACCGTACTCAGCCAGCCGGAGTTCAAGAATTACGAGGCAGGCATCGTGATACAAGCCTACCTGCCCGATACTTATGATTTCCAAACGGAATTGTTGGAGTTTGCCAAGGCACGCGTTGCCGACGGAGGCGCCCCGCTGAAGATGCGCCTCGTGAAAGGCTGCAACCTCGAAATGGAAACGGTTACCTCCTCCCTGCGCGGCTGGCCCAATCCGATACGCACTTCCAAGACGGAAGTAGACGCCAACTATCTGCACATCCTGGAACGCGCCTTATTGCCCGAGAACGCAAAAGCGCTCCACGTCGGGGTGGCTTCGCACAATCTGTTCACCATCGCTTATGCCTATCTGTTGAGCCAGAAGTACGGATCATCGGAATATATGACCTTCGAAATGCTGGAAGGTATGGCAGACCACGTATGGCGGGCACAGTCCATACTGGGCAACCACGTCATTCTGTACGCTCCGGTGGTGAAGGACGAGCACTTCCTGAACGCCGTGTCCTAGGTGCGCCGCATGGACGAGAATACTGCGCCCGACAACTTCCTGACGCACTCCTTCAACCTGAAGCCAGACACAGAAACCTGGGACTTCCTCGAAAAGCAGTTTGAAGACGCGTACCGCATGAAAGATACCATCACCCACTTCCCCACGCGCACACAAAACCGCCTGGAGGTTTACGTCCCCGTTCCTCCCACAGAACCGATGCAGAACGAACCGGACACAGACTTCGACCTGCCCCAAAACCAGGAATGGGTGCGGAACATCTTTGCCCGATGGAAGAAATCGCCCGCTGACGCTCCCGAGATTATTTCTCTGCAGATAGGAACTGAAACCGTGGTATGCGAGAAGCGCCACAAGTATATGGACCGTTGCCAGGACGATGAAGTATGCGTCTGCGAAATGTCTCAAGCCGACAGCGAGCAAGTCCGGCAGATTATCGACATTGCCGAAAAAGACCCGGCAGGCTGGCGAGGCACTACGCTCGAAGAACGGTACAAGATAATGTACGAAGCCGCCAACCGCCTGGGCGAAATGCGCGGCGACCTGATAGGATGCATGTGCGCCGTCACCGGCAAGACCGTGGTAGAAGGCGATGTGGAAGTTTCAGAAGGTATCGACTATGCCCGCTTCTACACCAACTCCATGAAGACTTTCGCCGGACTGACCGATGTAGAGATTGCACCGAAAGGAACCATTCTCGTCATCTCCCCGTGGAACTTCCCGTGCGCCATCCCCATCGGCGGTATTGTGGCAGGACTGGCAGGCGGCAACACCGTGATACTGAAACCCGCCACCGTAGCCGCGCCCGTAGCGTGGATGTTTGCGAAGGCTTTCTGGGATGCAGGCGTACCGAAAGAGGCCCTGCAGGTCATAATCACCGACCGCGAAGCCCTGAAAGTGCTTACTACCGCCCCCGCCATCAAGCACATCATCCTGACCGGCGGCACCGATACTGCCCAAAACATCGCCCGCAGCAATCCGGCAACTCCTCTTTCTGCCGAAACCGGAGGAAAGAATGCCATCATCCTCACCGCCTCGGGCGACCGCGACCATGCCATTATGAACATCGTCACCTCCGCCTTCGGCAATGCCGGACAGAAATGTTCCGCCTGCTCGCTGCTGCTGGTAGAGCGCTCGGTCTACGAAGACAAGAACTTTCAGGACAAACTGAAGGATGCCGCTACCAGCTTGAAAGTGGGCAGCGTGTGAAACCCGGGCAACATCGTAGGCCCGATGATTACCAACAAGAACGAAAAGCTGCTCCAGGCGCTGACGCTCGAACCGGGAGAGTCGTGGCTCGTGCTGCCCCGCTTCCTCGACAAGAAGGAATACATCCTGGCGCCCACCGTGAAGTGGGGAGTGAAACCCGGCAGTTATTCGTTCCGCACGGAGTTGTTCGGCCCGATGCTCAGCGTAGTCTGCATCGAGAACCTGCAACAAGGCATCGAACTGGTGAACAGCCTCGACTACGGTCTGACCTCCGGTCTGCAAAGTCTCGACGAAACAGAACAGCAGTTATGGAAGAACTCCATCCAGGCAGGTAACTTGTATATCAACCGTGGCATCACGGGCGCCATCGTCAACCGCCAACCCTTCGGCGGCATGAAAGCCTCCGCTTTTGGTAGCGGTGTAAAAGCAGGCGGTCCCAATTACTGCGCTTGTTTCGTGAAGATTACCGATAGTCCAGACAGCCACACCGACTATCGGAAGAGTTACGCCGAAGCCTACGAGAAAGAGTTTGCCCATGCCCGCGACGTCAATAACCTCTACGGTGAACAGAACGCTTTCCGCTACCTGCCATTGAAGAACATGGCGCTCCGCCTCTTCCCCAGCGACAGCAACGAACAAGCCAAGATGATAATCCTGGCTGCCGAAACCTGCGGCACTCCGCTTGTTGTCAGCTTCGACAACGACGAGCGCCTGGAAGCCTTGGCCTCGACCGGCTGCTGGACGAAGAAAGAAATCCTCGACGAATTCCTCGCCACGATGAAGGACTACGAACGCATCCGCACCTGTAGCCCGGACATCCCGATGAGTATGTACGAAGAAGCCGCCCGCATCGACAAGTACATCGCCACCGCACCACCGGTAAGGGACGGACGCATAGAGCTAATCCACTACATTAAGGAACAAAGCATCGCGTTCGAATATCACCGGTACGGTAGTATCTCGGAGGTTCCACCGGTAGAGTAAGAGCAACCTAAGTATAGAAAGCTTCCTTAGCTCTCTTATCTTCTATGCACAAGATGGCATCTTGAGCAGCGCAAGATGGCATCTTATGTTGCACAAGATGGCATCTTGTGCATGGATGATAGTAGAGTGTCAATCCTCTCCTTACTCTGAAAGCAATAGTTCCTCCGGTGGTAATGGCAATGAGACTGTAAATTCGCTGTATTTTCCTTCCTTGCTCTCTACGCTGACGTAGCCTCCGTGAGCACGGGCCACGTTCATCACATAGTTCAGCCCTAATCCGAAGCCGGAAACCTTTGGGGTATTTTCGTCAGGCTTGGCAACCACACGCTCTAACTTATCGAAAACAGTGCGCTGGGCAGCAAGGGGGATGCCGATACCGTTGTCCTCACCCGAATTTGGGTGTAACCGTTGTAGAGACAGGAGGAGATTTGTATTTCGACCGTATCTTTGGAGTATTTTATGGCATTGTCTATCAGGTTGCTTAATACCTCTTTCAGGTATTCTTCGTCGGCATACACGCCCGTCTCCTCCAGTTCGAGGCGGAAAGAAATGGGCTTGTCGGCTTTGGCGGTGAAAGTATCGACCGATGCCTCCAGCATAGGACGCAGTTCTATCCAGTTCTTATCCAGCAGCAACTGGCCATGCTCCAGCTTAGAGATAGTCAGCACCTTGTTGGTGAGTGCGAGCAGATGCTGGGACTCGGTTTCGAGAATATCGAAGTACTTTTCATGCTTTTCGGGTTTGTCATCCACCTTGCCACTGCGCAGCACCTTGAGTCCCATCAAGATGGAACTGATGGGGTTCTTCATGTCATGAATCATGGCATAGGAGAAATCCTCGCGCACCCGTGCCAGTTCGTCTTGCCGGTGGATGATATTAATCTGTTTGCGTATGGCATACAAGAGGATACATAGAGCCACTATCGTGGCAAAGAAGTAGTAAAGCAGCTTGCCGATGAACTCGGCACGGAAATTCAGAATATGTGCACGCACGCCTTGGGTGGCGTTGATGGGGCATACAAAGGTATAGTTTTGCTTAATCAGTTTCTGATAGTCGGCAAAGTAGTGTAGGTCTTGCTTCAGGACAACGGAGTCACCTTGAAGCGACACCGTATCCATGCGGAAGTTAATCCGGTTCAGCTTGGCCCCGCCCAGTTCCTTGCGGAAGAGGAGGGGAAGGTCTTTTGTGGTGTCCGCCTCGTATGCATCCGTGGTATAGCAGTAGGCCTCGCGTATGCCGCGTATCACTTGCTGCTCGTTCAGCCCGATACTCCGTCCCATCCAGTTGCCCAGCATGAACAAAACGGCGGCGGTTGCGGCAAAAGTCAAAAGTATATATTAGGATTTCTTCATCGTACATCCGGTATTTGATGGCAAATATAACCAAACTTTTCTGTTCGTCTTAACATAAAGATAACATTCCGATAACGTAATATTATTTTAAGTGCGTGTATCTTTGCAGCATAGAAACAAAAACAATCATGGAAAAAGAAACGAAAACAGAAGTCCTCAATCATTCGGAAGGAGTGGAAGTGAGACTTACAGCGAAAGGAATTAACATAAGAGCAATCATCTTACTCTTTGTTTTGCTCTTGGCAGGAACTCTGCTGTTTGTATATATATGGGGAGAGTTCTCGGCTTATGGTGTAGGATATGAGATAGGCGGCGCAGCTAAAAAATTCACTAACGAAAAGGCGTCCCTCGCTATCATCTCGATTTTCGCCATTTATATATTCCTCCAGGCGGGCATTCTCTATTGGTTCGGCGGAAAAGACAGAAAAGCACTCCACTGGCAACTGAATTTAACCGCAGCAGGCTTTTATCTGGCCCGCCCGATTGCCCTGAAATACTACCGGGTAGCTTTATTGCTACCGGGCATATTACTGGGAGTGCCACCCACTATTCATGGGTTCTGCACGGGGAATGCGCACATCTTCTATTTAGGACTATTGGGAATACTAAGCGCCTCGGGCGATGCCACGTTCTGGTACAAGCTCCGCACTTTCGATGATGAAGACCTGCTGCTAGCCAACAAAGGGATATTCCAGGTCACCATCATCAAACGCAATTATGGGAAAAAGGACTAAAAGGGCAAATGCAGCCTACAGTTTATCTCCGAAAGCCAAATCTCCGGCATCGCCCAAACCCGGAACGATATAGGAATGTTCATTCATTTCGGGGTCGATAGCGGCGCACCACAAAGTCACATCATCGCCGGGAAAGAGACGCTGCAGATGGTCTACCCCTTGCCGGCTGGCAATGACGCAGGCTATCTGCAACTTGGCAGGTACACCTTTCGTGAGGAAAGCCTTCCAGGCCAGCTCCATACTCTCGCCCGTAGCCAACATGGGGTCTACGAGCAGCAAAGTCTTATCCGACAAATCTGGAGTAGCGATGTACTCGATATGTACGTCCACCGTGCGACGCTCCTTATCCTTATAATAACGGTAGGCAGAAACAAAAGCATTGCCGGCGCGGTCGAACATATTCAGGAAGCCGGTATGCAGGGGCAATCCGGCACGAAAAACAGTAGCTATCACTATATTATCATCGAAAGTACTGACGGGTGCAACGCCCAATGGAGTTTGCACCTGCTTCACAGAATATGTCAATTCTTTACTCATTTCATACGCCATGATTTCTCCGATGCGCTCAATGTTACGGCGGAAGCGCATACAGTCGGACTGCACCTGCACGTCGCGGATTTCCGCTACATATTGGTTCAAGACAGAATTTGTCTCAGCAAAGTTAATAACTTTCATAATTATATTTAAATGTGCTAATGAGCTAATATGCCAATGTGCTAATTGCTGCGCTGTGATGCTATAATGATAATCTGCGGCATCGGTACATTAGCACATTAGCATATTAGCATATTAGCATATTAGCATATTAGCATATTAAAACGAATGCAAAGTAAACGATTCCCGTTCAATTTGCAACGTTCAGTTTGCAGATATTGTTACGGTTTTATAAAAGATTTCCAATTACAGAAAAATTTCTCTAATTGGATGTTTCTTTAAAAAGAAAGTATTACTTTTGTAGTCGAAAAACAAGGGAGCTACCGGAAATGAGCTGAAAAGAGTGCTTTTACTATCAATTCTTCCCACCCTTGCAGATTAAGGTAAAGAGAGATTATAAACCAAATACCAATTTAAAATCTTAAAAAAATGGCAAATTTAGATTTAAGCAAGTACGGTATCAAAGACACAGTGGAAATCATCCACAACCCGTCTTATGATGTATTGTTCGCAGAAGAGACTAAGCCGTCTCTGGAAGGCTTTGAAAAAGGTCAAGTAACTGAACTCGGTGCTGTTAACGTAATGACAGGTGTTTATACCGGTCGTTCTCCTAAAGATAAATTCTTCGTTATGAATGAAGCCAGCAAGGATTCTGTATGGTGGACTTCAGACGAATACAAAAACGACAACAAACCCTGCTCTGAAGAAGCATGGGCTGACCTGAAAGCTAAAGCTGTTAAGCAGTTGAGCGGCAAGCGTCTGTTCGTTGTCGATACTTTCTGTGGCGCTAACGCTGCTACTCGTATGAAAGTTCGTTTCATCGTAGAAGTTGCTTGGCAGGCTCACTTCGTAACTAACATGTTCATCCGCCCGACTGCCGAAGAACTTGCTGCTTACGGAGAACCCGATTTCGTATGCTTCAACGCTTCTAAAGCAAAAGTTGAAAACTACAAAGAACTGGGCTTGAACTCTGAAACTGCTACTGTATTCAACTTGAAGACAAAAGAACAGGTTATCCTGAATACTTGGTACGGTGGTGAAATGAAGAAGGGTATGTTCTCTATCATGAATTACATGAACCCGCTTCGTGGTATCGCTTCTATGCACTGTTCAGCCAACACGAACATGGAAGGTACTGACACTGCTATCTTCTTCGGTCTGTCCGGTACAGGTAAGACTACTTTGTCTACCGACCCGAAACGTAAGTTGATCGGTGACGACGAACACGGATGGGATGACGAAGGTGTATTCAACTACGAAGGTGGTTGCTACGCTAAGGTTATCAACCTCGACAAAGAAAGCGAACCCGATATCTACGCTGCCATCAAGCGCGACGCTCTGTTGGAGAACGTAACTGTTGCAGCTGACGGCAAGATTGACTTCGCTGATAAGAGCGTAACTGAAAACACTCGTGTTTCTTATCCTATCTACCACATCGACAACATCGTTAAGCCTATCTCTAAAGGTCCTCACGCTCACCAAGTAATCTTCTTGTCAGCTGACGCCTTTGGTGTATTGCCTCCGGTATCTATCCTGAACCCGGCACAGGCTCAGTACTACTTCCTGTCTGGTTTCACTGCTAAGTTGGCTGGTACAGAACGTGGTATCACTGAACCGACTCCGACATTCTCTGCTTGTTTCAGTGCTGCTTTCTTGAGCTTGCATCCTACTAAATATGCAGAAGAACTGGTTAAAAAGATGGATAAGGTTGGCGCTAAGGCATACTTGGTTAACACAGGTTGGAACGGTAGCGGCAAGCGTATCTCTATCAAAGATACTCGTGGTATCATCGACGCTATCCTTGACGGTTCTATCGACAAGGCTCCGACGAAGGTTATCCCTTACTTCGATTTCGTAGTTCCTACTGCTCTCCCGGGTGTTGATCCGAAGATCCTTGATCCTCGCGACACTTATGATCGCGCTTGCAAGTGGGAAGAAAAAGCAAAAGACTTGGCTGGCCGCTTCATCAAGAACTTCACTAAGTTCACCGGTAACAAAGCTGGTAAGGCTTTGGTTGCTGCTGGTCCGAAACTCTAATAGAACCAGATTACATATTTTTAAGGCGGCTTCCGTTGCCGGAAGCCGCCTTTTTTGTGCACCCCTCCCTTATCCCTCTCTCTCCTCTTCCATAAATAGACTTAAAATCTCCGGTGATTTAAAAATATTTATGTGCTATGAACCTAGCACAGACGCGATTACCCCCTTGAAAAGGGAGCATATTCAAACAAACAGCAGGGTATTAAAATTAATATTAACCAAGTACTCTTAGAACTTGGTACTCTCTCTGTAGAAAATTATAGAATGTGCTATATTACTCACATTTTATGAAGAATCCCGATTGCTAGTACCGATATAGCATTGTACAACGGCACAAATGTATTTATAATTTTTGCAAAAAGCAACAAAAGAAGATGTTTTTTACAAAATTGATGTAACAAATATTCCCTTCCCTTTTTGATAACGTATTTAGCGGCATAAACGCCACAAAAACACCCTACAATAATTAAGTTCTAAGAGAACATAGTAAAATGTGCATATTTTTTATAGCATAAACAGCATAGTTCAGCACAGTAAAAGATTGATTTGCTTTTATCTTTTAAATCTTAAAAACAAGAACTTATGAAAAATATAAAGACAAGAAAAACAGTGCATACGAATATCTATTTCCCCTATATGTCCTGTTCGATACAGTTGAGAAAATTCAATATAAATTTTAGAGAACAACAACTAATTTATTAACCTGATGCCAAATCCACAATTGGCACACTAATCTTTGATAGCCTATGAGAATAAAATGAAAGAGACTACCAGATTGTGGAAATTCCCTTTCCACAAAAGAATGAAAACATTTAATATAAATCTAATCGTAAAAACATGGAAAATAAATCAGGTAAAGAAGGGTATACTTCTAAAATTCCTCGTATTAGCTTATTTTACAGAGCCATGAGAATAGCTACACTCTTATTATTCTCTTGCTCATTCAGTGCTTTGGCCGATAGTACAAAATTTCATGCGGAAAGTGTGCAACAGGATAAAAGCGAAGTACAAATAACAGGTACCATATTAGATGAAACCGGTGAACCTATCATCGGAGCATCCGTAAAAGTGCAAAGCACCGGTACGGGAACTATAACCAATCTTGAAGGTGAATTTAAACTTAACGTCCCTAAAAAAGGAACTATCGAAATCTCCTATATTGGATACAAAACCATTAAAATGGTTATCAATGAAGAGCGAAACTTGCGTATCGTGATGGAGTCAGATACACAAGCCTTGGATGAAGTCGTAGTGGTGGGGTATTGAACCAGCACTAAACGCTCGTTGATTGCTTCTGTTTCTAAAGTTGAGACCAAAGGAGTGGAATCTGCTCCGATTATCAACGTTACTGAAGCATTAGCGGGACGTGCTCCGGGCTTAGTTATTCAAGGTAACGGGGGTGGTATTAATAAGGCATCCACCATCACAATCCGCGGTGGTGATACCCCCTTGGTGGTTATTGACGGCATCATTCGTGAATATCAGGACTTCCAGACATTGACCCCTGGTGATATAGAGTCTGTATCCATCTTGAAGGACGCCTCCTCTACCGCCGTCTACGGTTCACGCGCTGCCAACGGTATTTTGCAAGTGGTGACCAAACGAGGTAAAGAGGGAAAGACAAGCATCGATTACTCTTACAATTTATCTTTGGCTCAACCTAGCATTTAGCGTGATCGGTTAAACTCTGCCGCGGTAGCCGAGCAAACCAATATTGCATACGCGAATGATGGCTTGGATCCTCGCTATACTGCCGAGCAAATTCAGAAATACCGCGACGGTTCCGATCCGTTCAATTATCCGAATACGGATTGGCGTTCACTCGTTTTGCGTAACTGGGCACCGACACAAAAACACAATATTACAATGGCCGGTGGCACGGAGACTAATAACTATATCGCTTCTTTAGGATATATCAATCAAGAATCCTTATATAAGAAAGACACACATAATATGAAGCGTTATAACATCCGCCTTACCCAGTCTGCTCTTATCAAGGCTATTGGCTTGAGAGAAACGGCTTCTATCGACGGATATGCACAAGAGACTACACATCCCTTTTCTTCGACCGCAAGCGGCTATTACCAGGTATTCTCCCATATCCAAAACAAATCTCCGATGACTATTGCCGTCAATAGTTTTAACAAGCCTTATGTAGGTGCCGATAATCCGGTAGCCGAAACATCGGATGAGGCAGGATACATACGCGATAATCGCAAGATGATGAATGCCAAGCTGCAACTAGAATGGGATGTTCCTTATGTGGAAGGAATGAACCTGCGCGGAGCCGTCAATTACAATTATTATATTCGCAGACAAAAGAACTGGCGTCAGGATGCCGCACAGTATGACTGGGAATCTACAGACCCTCAATATGCAGGTGACCCGCAGTTGAGCCGCTATACGGAATCCAACTATTACTATACTTGGCAGTGGTTTGCTAATTACAACCGCAAGTTCGGCAAGCATGACATCAGTGCATTGGCAGGTCATGAAGCCACTTACGGACTGAATGAAAATGAAACAATGTCCCGTACGGGTTATACATTCAAAATAGACCAGTTCGATGCAGGCCCCGAAGCCACCACTACTATCGGTGCCGGTGAGGGAGAATACGGACGTGCCGGATGGGTAAGGCAGGCCAAATACAACTATGATTTGAGATATTTTGCCGAGTTCTCCCTCCGTTATGACGGTTCGGATATGTTCCCGAAGAACAAACGTTGGGGTACATTCTGGGCAGGCTCAGTGGGCTGGTCTATCGATCAGGAGAAGTTTATGAAACCGTTGACAGACAAACACATCTTTGATATGCTGAAGATACGTGCCTCTTATGGAGAAGTAGGTGCCGACAACTGGGGAAATGATGGTGATACTTATCATATCAGCCGCTTCGCCTATTTATCTTCTTATGGATATTCAGCACAAGGTACTGTCATCAACGGAGAATATTACGGAACTTTCTCCGAAGGAGATCCGGCTCCACTGCTATCACATGGTTTACTTCTTCTCAAGCCAATGTAGGTTTCGACTTTGCTTCACTGGACAATCGTCTCTATGGTTCGTTTGATTATTTCTACTATAAGACGAAAGGCTTCATCTATGCTCCGGCGGATGCAGATGCCGGTTATTATGATCCGCTGGGAACTTCTTTACCGAAGATTTCCACCGATGCAGAATATCGCCGTGGTGGTTATGAATTCCAGTTGGGATGGAGAAGTAATATTGGCGACTTTAATTATGACGTTTCGGCCAACTATACTTACTATAACTCACTATGGGCAAACGATCCGAGTGAATCCATAACTTCTCAGATGAATCCACGTACGCGGCGTGTACAGAATAAGAGTTATTACACCACCGCCCTTCATTGTCTTGGTTTCTTCACTTCGGATGAAGAAATACGCAACAGCGCCCTTCCGGCCAATTCATATGATTTGCAGCCGGGTGATTTGAAGTATGAAGATGTCAACGGAGATGGCGTGATAGACGGTTCCGACTATACTCGTATCGGTAAAGGTAACTTCCCGCACAGCAACTATGGTAACTCTTTAGGGGCGTCATATAAAGGATGGAGCCTGAATGTCCTGTTCCAGGGAGCCGGTAGCTTCAATATGTATCTGGGAGGTACTTTGCAGAGTAATAATTCACAAACCAATTATATTCCGGTCTACTCGTTCCAGACAGACTATTGGACACCGAATAATACGGATGCCAAGTATCCGCGCCTAACGTCTTATGGTGGCAATAAAAAATGGAAACAACAACTACCTGACCAGTGATTTTTGGTTGGTTGACGGTAGCTATTTCCGCCTGAAAGATTTTTCTCTGGCTTATGATTTCAAGTATAAACTGCTGAAAGGTTGGAAGTGGATCACCAAATTGCAGGCAAGTATCAGCGGACAAAACATCTTCACCATTTCGGAGGCTACGAAATATGGTATGGACCCGGAAAACACCAGCAATGAGAACTATGGTTATCCCAATGAACGTGTGATTGCTTTTGGTATTAATGTTGGTTTTTAAACAAAGAAAGGATTGAATATGAAAAAGAACAAACTGATAAAATATACCAGTCTTGGAGTACTGGGCATCTTTATGGCAAGTTCATGTAGTGACATCATGGACACTGAACCGTTTTCTTCTTATAGTGAAGAGTTGGTATGGAGTTCAAAAGCTACGGCTGATGCTTTCGTCGTAGGGACATACAGTAGCGTGATTGGATTGAGTGACTATATCGGCAATGCCGATGGCTCTACCTATGTTCCTTATGGTAATTTCGATAATCTGGGTAGTGCAGCAGGATTTCCCCGTGAAACTTATACGGTCAGCAGCGATTACGGAGTCAACCGTTTCGGCGCCTTGCGCAGGTGTAATTTGATTATAAAGAATGCTACAGAATCTACAGGTATGTCTGCTAATGAAAAAGGCAGAGCTTGTGGCGGAAGGTCATTGCTTGCGTGGCATGATATTCCTTTCTCAGGCGCAATGGATGGGACGTTTTATTCCTGCAACCGAAGTTTGCACTTACCCGGAAGACACCGTGAAATTCTACCAAATGGACTTGACCGCCAATCCTGCGGAATCTTATAGATACGTAATGGCAGATTTTGATGCGGCTGTGGCAGAACCGGGATTACCGGAAACGTCAGATGCCGGCCGCATCAACCGATATGCTGCTCATATCCTTCGTTCGCGCGCCGCCTTACAAGCTTATGCCTACACGAAAGACGAGACTTATCTGACTAAAGCCTTGGAGTCTTGCGATGCCGTTATTAACAGCGGCAAGCATCCTTTGGTATCTACTCAAGAGGCTTATAAGAATATGTTCCTTGCTGAGGGTGTATACAATTCGCCCGAAATTATTTTGGGTTACTACCGTTTGGCAAAAAACACAACTTGCGGTAATATAAATGAAATTCAATTGACCGTTCCTGATATTGGTAATGATGATCTGAGCAAAACCGGAGCTGCCGATAACTTCTCTAATCCGGGTGGTCTTCGTATGTTTGAGTGTTGGGCACAATACTTCCCTACACAAGATTTGGTAGATCAATTCTTGGTCAACGACCAAGAAACCGGTGAAGCTAAGAATTGGTGGGAAACGTCGCAATACAAGAATAATATTACCGAACTATCACCGAGTGATTGCACACAGGGTTCAATTGGCAGTATCACGAAAGAAAGCGGTAAGACCACTGTTGACCGTTGTATGCCTACTAAAGACGAAGCTGCCGTAACCCTCAATTGGAGCAATGGACAAAGTTCTGCCGGCATAACGCGCTATGCACAGTTGAAAGACGGTTCTGAGAAAAATATTTCCGAACTAATGTATGAGAACCGTGACGCCCGCTTCTATGGAACAGTCGTTTATGATAACAGTAAATGGATAAATGAAACGGTTACTACTAATTTTGGAGGAAATGCCTGGACGGGTTGTCGTGAAGGTAATGAATCTTCGTGGTACACTACCAATTCCAACTATTATTGGCGCAAAGGGGTTTATGAAGTTTCTCCTCGTCCATACGTAAGTAATCAAACTGATACCACTATGTAGTATGTCGGTCGGCAGAGGCTTATCTGAATGCAGCAGAAGTCTATCTGTACAAAAAAGGATGTCCCTAATGCTGTGAGGATGCTGAATTATACCCGCGAAACTCATGGTAAGTTGAAAGCTTCGACTGCTTCTACACTGGAGGAAGCATGGAAAGACTACAGGCGCGAACGTATCTGTGAATTCGTCTTCGAGGGTGCTAACCTTTATTTCAGCATGTTGAGATGGGGGCTTGCCAATAGTGCGAATTCGGCTTATAATGAAAGCGACGGATATGTAAATGCTGACGTTATCAAAGAACTGGAGACACCGGTCAGCAAAATTTATATTTCCAGAGACCGCAAGAAAATGGCGGTGGGCTATATCACTCATGCCAACCAGTATATGCGCAAGTTACCCCCGAGCACCGCTATATAATGCCTATCCCGCAGGGATTCATTGATAAGCGTGCCTCCTTCGGTATTACAACCAAGCAGAACCCAGATTGGTAACAGTAGATAATTGTCTTGAATTTAACTTCTAAATATGATGATAATATGAAAAGAATATATTTTATAATATTACTACTCCCCTTCTTGTTGTTCTCTTGTATAGACAGCAATTTAGATGAAATAGAAGCGTATCATGAGACTCAAATTACCAGTATCCGTGATACATACTACTACTTCAATAAAGGAACTTCTGCTACTGGCAGCCAACTTCTTGATAAAGGCAATATCACCCGCTCTCAAGTAACGATTGATAAGGATGCGGCTACGATTGTTGTAGGAAAAGCAACTCCCGCCGCTGCCAACGTTGACCAGTTTGACCAGACGAAAGTAGTAATGCTCTTGAACCTTTCGACTGCCGCTACTATCGAGCCTATCGATGGCTCTGCCAAGTTAGGGGTAGAGGCAGACTGGACTGCCGGTAAAGCGAATAAATACAGAGTGATTGCTGCCGATGGCACTAGCCAGATATGGACGATAATCATACAGAGTTATGTTTTGAATTAACTCTTGGCAGGATAGTAGCGAATCTCAATAGATAGCTATATTATTTTTAGGTTTAACATAAAGGTGAAAGCCGCTGGAGAGTCGGGTTTATGTGAATAAATGCGATTTGATAGCGGTTTTTTTTGAAGATGATAATGATCTCATTATTGAATTTTATTCCTTACATTGCACAACTGAATTAAGTTGTCACCCCAAATTACAAGTCAATTATTATGAAACATACACCTTTCGCCTCCCCCACCGAGCGTCTCGCTTCTTTGGACATACTACGTGGCTTCGACCTTTTCCTGTTGGTCTTCTTTCAACCGGTATTCGTCTCCTTGGGCCAACGTCTTGGATGGCCTTGGCTAGATAGCGTTCTTTACCAGTTCGACCATGAAGTGTGGGTCGGTTTTCGGTTTTGGGATTTGGTGATGCCTTTATTCCTTTTTATGACAGGCGCATCTATGCCTTTTTCCTTTTCCAAGTTTAAAAACACCCCGGATAAAGGTTCTGTCTACCGGAAGATTTTAAAGCGTTTTGTCCTGCTGTTCATCTTTGGCATGATAGTGCAAGGAAATTTGTTGGGATTGGATCCGAAACATCTTTATCTATACACCAATACGTTGCAAGCTATCGCTACCGGCTATCTGATAGCTGCTATCATCTTGCTGCATTGTTCTTTAAAATGGCAAATCATTGCGACTGCACTGCTTTTAGTGATTTACTGGATACCGATGACTTTTTGCGGAGATTTTACACCGGAAGGCAATTTTGCAGAATACGTAGACCGGTTTATACTGGGAAGGTACCGGGATGGAGTATATTGGAACGAAGACGGCACATGAAGCTTTTCACCCCATTACAGCTATACATGGATATGGAGTAGCCTGACCTTTGGAGTCACCGTTATGCTAGGAACATTTGCCGGAAAGATTATGAAGGCAGGGAAAGAAAACCGTCGGCGTGTAGTGCAAACGTTATTTCTCATAGGATTGGGACTGATTGGCATTGCAATGCTTTGGAGTTTTCAGATGCCGGTTATTAAACGCTTGTGGACATGCAGCATGACTCTTCTTTCGGGTGGTTACTGCTTCCTGCTGATGGCCTTGTTCTACTATTGGATAGACTATAAGGGCCATGGCAAAGGACTAAATTGGCTACGGATATATGGCATGAATTCTATTACGGCTTATCTGTTGGGTGAAGTGGTCAACTTCCGATGTACAGCCGCATCCGTCAGCTATGGATTGGAACAATATCTGGGCAATTATTACCCGGTGTGGCTCACATTTGCCAATTATCTGATTGTCTTCTTTATTCTGCGAATGATGTATAAGCAGAAAGTGTTTTTAAAAATATAAACTTTATTATACCGATGATTATGAAACAACAACTGATAACATGGGTTCTTATCCTCTTCATGGCAGGATTGGATGCTATTGCACAAAATAAGCCATGCGATACCTACCGCTACGAGGTGCCACAAACGTCATGGGAAGAGTCTTTTGGCAACCATCGGGCAGTGTTGCAGGTGAACAATCCGGCACAGATCATCTCCCTGGACTTTACCTGGCGCCGTCCCGACAAGGATGTAGACCAAAGCCAACTGCTGATTATCAATGCCGCTACGGGGGATACCGTACAGAATATCAGGCGAATGGAAGTAAACAACGAAACATGTCGGCTTCTTTTCGGTCCGGTGCACGATAAAGATATCTATCATTTCTATTATTTGCCTTACCGGGTACAGCATGAATATGGCTTCTGCGGAGGAGGCTATTTGCCTCGCGAACATGCTCCTGAAGCAACCTGGTTGGCACAGACGGAAAATCCAAAGAAGTTTCCGCAAGCAGAGGTTTTGAAAGTAGAGTCACGTACAGCGTTCGACAGTTTCTATCCGATGGAAGTAGCTGCCACGAAAGCGGAAGAAAAACATATACAGAGAAGCATTCGGAAGCTTTTTATCTTTTTCCTGAGGATAGAAAGAACCCTATTCGGATGCGAAACAAAATTCCATTAAGGTGGCTGGGCCATCGTCAAGGAGATGCTTTCACCAGCGAAACGGTTCCTAACGAATATTATGTTTTTTCAGGTTGGCGTGTGGGCAGCAAAGAAAGCGGTAAATAAAATAGCCTACAAGATTTCGGATCTGAAATGTGGAGGAGAAACTATTCCTGCCACTGCTATCACTTGCTTCAATGTGGAAGGTACGGACCCTTATGGAAAATACTTCCGGAAAGAGCTTAATATTGACAAAGGCCATGTGCAGGCATTATGGTTCGGCATAGATATTCCCTCTGCGCAAAAGCAGGGAGTGTATGAAGGAACTCTGCAAATTCTGGATACCGATGGAAATCAAGAAGCGATACCTCTTCGCATTCGTATCTCGGGCGAACCTCTTGCCGATCGTGGCGACAATGAACTATGGAGGCACAGCCGCCTCCGGTGGTTAAATTCAACTTTAGGCATCGCCGATACATCGACTCATCCTTATACGCCTCTTACTGTGGCGGAGAATACTATCAGTTGTCTGGGACGTACAGTAACGGTAAATGAAGAAACCGGGTTGCCTGCACAAATCTCATCATGGGGTATGGATGTACTCACGGGTCCGGTACGTTTCATCATCCAAACTGCCAATGGGGTAAAAACTCTGAAAGCCACTCCGGTGATGACGGAACAGATCGGAGGGCACGTCGCAGGCAATTGGGCTGCCGAAGATGAAGAGCTGAGTATTTCGTGTAAGGGAGTCATTGAATTTGACGGCTGGATGAGCTACATATACACCCTCATGCCGAAGAAAAAGATAGAGGTGACAGACATCCGCCTGGAAATCCCGATAAAAGATGAAGTAGGTTCCTATTTTCTCGGTATGGGACTTCCGGGGACAGGAAACTCCCCAACAATATGAAGGAAAGTGAGATGCGCCTGAAAAGACAGTCAATCATTTTGGAGTATCCATTCCTACCTCAAAAGAACAACAATGGCTATGGCCGTTCGATAGTTTCTGGATTGGGAACGAACATGCGGGACTTCATTGCGAGTTCAGAGGAGGCACTTATAGCGGACTCTTATTAAACCTTTATCGCCCGGCCTATCCGGACAGTTGGTATAACGGGGGAAAAGGCGGTTTCTCTGTGCATCGTAAATCCGGTGAGACGGTAGCGGCGGCCTATAGCGGCCAACGTACGCTGGAAGCGGGCAAGGCTATTACATTTGATTTCGCCATGATTATTACCCCGGTGAGACCATTGGATATGAAAGGGCAGTTTACTAACCGTTATTACCACAACGGTCCCAAACCTGCTCCTACCCAAGCGGATGTTGAAGCAGGTGTACGCATTATTAATGTACATCAAGGCAACCCTTACAATCCGTTTATCAATTATCCGTTTTTGACTGTGGACAAGCTGAAGAAGTTTACCAGTGAATGGCATGGGAAGGGATGCAAAGTAAAGCTATATTATACTCTGCGGGAACTGACTAATGCCGTATCGGAAATATTGGCTATCCGTAGCTTGGGACATGAAATTCTGCGAGGAGGCGATGGGAAAGGATATGCCTGGCTGCGCGAGCATCTTGTGACAGATTATACCCCCAATGGTATGAACATTTTGAGTATGACAGCAAACAAGGGATTGCTGCCGACGCAGCTATTCTGACAGCTGAAAGAGATTCCCGATGGTATAATTATTACATCGAGGGATTAGCTTGGATGGTTCGCAATCTGGACATCGACGGCATCTATCTGGATGATGTGTCTTTTGACCGTCGGATACTAAAACGGGTGCGCCGTGCCATGGAAAGTGTTAAGCCAGGCTGCCTCATTGATTTACATTCGAATACCGGCTTCTCCCGCGGACCCGCTAACCAATATGCAGAGCTTTCCCCTACGTAGATAAGTTATGGTTTGGTGAAAGCTTCTTATACAATAAGATGACCCCTGCCAATTGGCTAGTCGAATCATCCGGAATTCCGTTTGGATTGACAGGAGATATGCTTTATAGAGGAGGAAATCGTTGGTTGGAAATGCAGTATGGAATGACAGTACGCTATCCGTGGTTTACGGAAGGAGTCAACTGTGACCCACGGCCGGTATGGAAGATATGGGATGAGTTCGGAATAGCCGATGCCGCCATGCTTGGTTTTTGGGAGCAGCAACCTGCCGTTTCTACTTCGGATGAAGCGGTGAAAGTGACGGCTTATCGTAAACAGGGGCGGTCTTGTTGTCAGTAGGCAACTATTCGGATGCAATGAAAACTGTTCGTCTAAACGTAGATTGGAAACAACTCGGGCTTAATCCGGCGAAGGTGAAACTAAAAGCTCCTGCGATTAAAGATATGCAGGAAGCAAACAATTGGAATGTTAATGATGAGATTAAAGTGGCGCCGAGACAAGGATGGTTGATTTATATGGAATAAACTAAAAAGCTATTTAGGTTGCACTTGAAAACATATCTGTTTATGAGATTGATTAGTGTGTTAATACTGTTGTCAATAGCCGGAATTTCCGGCATTGCCAACGCACAGCAAAGAGATACAGTCCGTGTCTCAGATTTTGGAGCATATCCGTATACGTATGAGAATTGCATAGTTCGCTTGCAGGAAGCCATCAGTGAATGTAAACGAAGTGGTGCTCGCGTACTTTTTTTTGAAAAAGGGCGTTATGATATTTGGCCGGAAGGTGCTATCCGCCGAGAATATTTTATATCGAATACATCGACCGAACAAGAATGTCCCTCCAAGGTGAAAACTATTGGGTTATTATTTGAAGAAATGAGAGACTTGACGGTTGAGGGAAACGGAGCTACACTCATGTTTCATGGCAAGATGACAACTATCGCCTTTGAACACTGTGAGAACTTAATATTTAAAGACCTGCATATCGATTTTGAGCGTCCTGCCGGATCGGAAATGACATTTACCCGCGTGGAAGGTAGTGAAGTGGAAGTTGCCGTACATCGTGATACACGTTATGAAATAGTGAATGGACGGATGAACCTCTATGGTGAAGGATGGCGTTCAAATAAAAATCATTGTATAGAATATAATCCCACCGACAGTACTTTCCGTTACAGCCAGGGATGGAATATACTTTCCGCTGCGGAGGCGAAAGAGATAAAACCGAGCACAGTACGCTTTCATGTTCCGGAAGGATTCTGTCCGAAAGTAGGCAATACTTTGACAATTCGCGACATTATCCGTGATCAGGTGGGATGGTTCATCCTCGAAAGTCGAAACATCACTCTCAGCCAAGTACAAATGCACTATATGCACGGATTAGGCATAGTGAGCCAATATACTCGAAACATAACAATGGACAGAGTGAAATGTATGCCGCGTGAGGGTAGTGATAGACTACTGGCTGCTTCTGCGGATATGATGCATTTTTCCGGATGTAGCGGAAAGGTGAAGATAGACAGATGCTATTTTGCAGGAGCTCAAGATGATCCAATTAATGTGCATGGCACAAATCTACGTATTGTTGAGAAGATTGACAGGCATACGGTAAAGCTACGTTTTATGCACGGGCAGAGCTACGGTTATAATGCCTACTCTAAAGAAGATACTGTCGCTTTTGTGGGAACATCTACGATGGAAAGGTTCGCTTTCACCCGTATCGTTTCAACAAAGCGGCTGACAGATCGTATCGTGGAAGTTACTTTCGACCGTGATATCCCTCAAGAGTTAGAGCTAAATCATGATTGCGTAGAGAATATCAGTTGTACACCCGAGGTCGAGATTCAGAATTGCTATTTTACAAGAACCAGCACCAGGGGAACTTTGGTAACCACTCCCCGAAAAGTAATTATTGCGAATAATACATACTACAAAACGGGTATGAGTGCCATTCTTATTGAGGGAGATGCTGAAGGCTGGTACGAATCGGGACCGGTAAAAGATGTTTTAATTCAGAATAATACTTTCATAGGTTGTGCTTATAGTGGCGGTCCCGGCAATGCGGTCATTGCATTGCATCCTTCCAATACGATAGTAAATGCAGATTGTCCGGTACATAAAAACGTGCGTATCATAGGCAATACTTTCCAAACATTCGGAAATCCCGTCCTTTTTGCCAAAAGTACAGAAGGGTTAATTTTCAAAGAAAACAGAGTGGTATCTACTTCGCCTTCCGGTGATATTCCCTACAAACCTGTTTTCATATTGAACGGTTCTAAAAATGTGAGCATCAAAGACAATCTTTTAAAAGGCAGTTTTCAGGACAATGTCGATTTCAGGAATATGAAACGGAAGCATATTCGTACCGACTTTTAATGATTAATGTAAATAGCTATATGAAATACATATATTTAATATTCATCTTCTCTTTTCCATTGTTTGTTTTTGGACAAACAGATAAGAATTTGAAGTTGGCAGAAAAAGCTAGTATAGAGGATTATGACCGTACCGTATATGTAGTGGAGCATAATTATGCCGGTTTCAATGCAAAAGTAACAGAATCGAACCATAGTCGGTATATTTATTTACGGGACTCACTAAGGCAAAATGTATTGAATGGCGGAAATGCTTTTGGCGCTACATTGATATATGTGCGAATGTTTAATGATGCACATCTAAATATTATGCCTTGGAATAGTAAAGTAACTGATTTTTCCGGATATACAAGAGGATATACACCTCGCTTCATCGCACGGCATGTAAATGACTCCACTTTTCTGATACGGGCAAAAAGCTTTGAAACAGTGTATATTGATACAATAAAGCAATATGTAAACTTGTATAAACAATCGGGATGTCCTAACTTAATTATTGATTTACGAGGCAACGGAGGAGGAATTGATAGGGCATACAAGCCATTATTACGTCTAATATATGATCGCAAAGGTTTGGGTGATGGAGTTGCTTATTATTCGACACCGGACAATATTGCCATGCTGGAACAGTATGGAGAAAAAGCGGTGGATATTTCCTTAAGAAAGTGGTTGAAACAGTTATGTGAGAAACTGGAAAGTCATCCGAGGGAGTTTGTAGGAGACTCTACTTACGTAATCGAGTATGATTCTATTCATACATATCCACGTAAAGTAGGCATTATTACAGATACTCTAGTGGGAAGTAGTGCCGAACAGTTTGTTATTGAAGCCAAAATTGTTTGCTCCCGCTTGACTGTTTATGGACGAAATACGGCAGGTGGACTCGATTACTCAAATCCGGGCCGGACGCTCCTTCCTTGCGGACTTACTCTGCGTTATCCGATGTCGTGCTCGTTCAGAGTAATAAAAGGTAGAGGGATAGATGATACCGGAATAATTCCGGACGTGCCTGTTTCGTTACCTATTCCTTCTGAATTGACCGATAATCTGGATGAATGGACTCTATGGGTTGCCAAAGAGTTACAGTGATAAATCAGATATTTATCAAAACCAATTTTTAAACCTCAAAATCAATAGTATGACAACAAAAAAAAGCTTTATTTATTTCTTATCAGTTCTTTATTGGCCTTGTCCGCAGTCTATGCCGGACAAACAGACTATACACAAGGACTTTCCATTTGGTTTGACACCCCAAATACCTTGCAGGGACACACTGTCTGGTACGGTTGGAAGGATGAAAACAAACCGGAAACAGCCCGCAATCCGGATGCAGCATGGGAGTCGCAATCATTACCTATCGGAAATGGAAATATAGGGGCTAATATTATGGGCTCGGTTGAAGCAGAACGTATTACTTTTAATGAAAAGACACTTTGGCGGGGCGGCCCTAATACAGCGAAAGGTACAGATTGTTACTGGAATGTCAATAAGCAATCGGCACATGTCCTGGATGAAATACGTAAAGCATTTACGGAAGGAGACCAGGAAAAAGCGGAGAGATTGGCAAGAGAGAGTTTTAATAGTGAAGTGCCTTATGAGGCTTATCGGGAAAAGCCTTTTCGCTTCGGTAGTTTCACGACGATGGGCGAATTTTATGTGGAAACCGGGCTGAATATAATAGGTATGAGTGACTATAAGCGCATACTGTCCTTGGACTCCGCTATGGCTGTGGTGCAGTTTAAAAAAGATAATGTGGCGTACCAGCGGAATTATTTTATTTCTTATCCTGCCAACGTACTGGTTATTCGCTTTAGTGCCGACCAACCGGGTAAGCAGAATCTGACATTCAGCTATGCCCCTAATCCTGTATCGACAGGCAGTATGGCGGCTGACGGCGATAATGGGTTGGTTTATTCAGCCTCATTGGATAATAATGGAATGCAATATGTAGTCCGTATTCAAGCGGAGGCAAAAGGTGGAACATTGGTAAATGCAAATGGAAAGCTTACCGCGAAAGGAGCAGATGAAGTGATCTTTTATATTACTGCGGATACTGATTATCAGGCAAATTTTACTCCTGACTTTAAGAATCCGAAAACGTATGTGGGCGTAAATCCTGCTGAAACAACTCGTCAATGGATAGATAATGCGGTGGCAAAAGGCTATGCGCCTTTGTTGAACGAACATTATCAGGATTATGCTGCGTTGTTCAACCGGGTGAAGTTAAGTTTGAATCCAACGATGAAAGGTGAGAATTTACCAACCGGACAGCGATTGAAAAATTATCGGAAGGGGCAATCTGATTATTATCTAGAAGAACTCTATTATCAATTCGGCCGTTATCTTCTGATTGCAAGTTCCCGTCCGGGTAATATGCCGGCTAATTTGCAAGGTATCTGGCATAATAATGTCGATGATCCTTGGCGTATTGATTATCATAATAACATAAATATTCAGATGAATTATTGGCCTGCCTGTTCTACAAACTTGGAGGAATGTATGTCGCCGTTAATTGACTTTATCCGCACATTGGTGAAACCGGGCGAGAAAACAGCCCAGTCTTATTTCGGTGCAAGAGGCTGGACTGTATCCATCTCCGCTAATATTTTTGGTTTTACTGCACCATTAGAGAGCCAAAATATGTCGTGGAACTTTAATCCGATGGCGGGGCCGTGGCTGGCTACTCACATTTGGGAATATTATGATTACACAAGAGATTTGAAATTTTTGAAAGAAACGGGATATGAACTGATAAAAAGCAGTGCTGATTTTGCCGTTGACTATTTATGGCATAAGCCGGACGGAACTTACACTGCAGCACCGTCTACCTCACCCGAACATGGTCCTATCGATCAGGGAGCTACGTTTGTACATGCCGTAGTGCGCGAAATCTTGTCAGATGCTATCGAAGCGAGTAAAGTGCTGGGAATAGATAAGAAGGAACGTAAGTAATGGGAACATGTGCTTTCTAATCTCGTTCCTTATAAGGTAGGTCGTTATGGGCAATTAATGGAATGGTCGGTTGATATCGACGACCCGAAGGATGAGCACCGCCATGTAAATCATTTATTCGGACTGCATCCGGGACATACAGTTTCTCCAATCACTACTCCTGAATTGGCGGAAGCTGCCAAGGTGGTATTGGTGCACCGGGGTGACGGAGCTACCGGTTGGAGCATGGGATGGAAGTTGAACCAATGGGCCCGTTTGCAGGACGGAAATCATGCGTATACCTTATTTGCCAATTTACTGAAGAACGGTACGCTTGATAACCTGTGGGATACACATCCTCCTTTCCAGATTGATGGAAACTTTGGTGGTACAGCCGGCATTACAGAGATGTTATTGCAAAGACATATGGGATTTATCCAGCTGCTTCCTGCTTTGCCGGACGCATGGAAAGAAGGTTCTATTCATGGCATATGTGCGAAGGGGAATTTCGAGGTCGATATAGCATGGAAGAATGGACTTTTGAAAGAAGCCGCGATCCTGTCAAAATCAGGAGAAAGATGTATCGTAAAATATAGTGGTAAAACTTTATCTTTTAAAACTGTGAAAGGACGCAGTTATCAACTTAAATATGATAATAAAGAATTGAAAATAATGTAGTATTTGCTGCTGGTCCAAAACTCTAATAGAACCAGATTACATATTTTTAAGGCGGCTTCCGACAACGGAGCCGCTTTTTTTTGTTAGATTTGTGACGAAGTAATTACTAAATATAATGCAGATTATGAAGAGTTTAAAGTTAATGTTATTAGGCGCAGGCCTGTTAATGCTTTGCGGATGCGGTCCGCAAGCACAGAAAGAGAGTGAAAGCACGAGTACCGAAAACGGTAAAGAGAATGCAGTGATTGAGACGATGATGTCACGTCGCAGCATCCGCAAGTACAAACCGCAAGCTGTTCCACGCGACACCATGCAGATTATCCTGGACTGTGGTATCAACGCTCCCAACGGACAGAACAAGCAATCTTGGGCGGTACGTGTGGTAGATAATCCGGAATTTATCGACGGACTGACGGAAATTTACAAGAAAGAAAATCCGAATGCAGCCAAAGATCCGAACTTCAAGAACATGTTCCGCAATGCCCCCACGGTGGTATTTATCGCGAACGACCCCACTTATGACTTGTCGCAGATAGACTGCGGATTGCTGGGCGAAAATATGATTCTCTCGGCTTGGTCTATGGGAATAGGTTCTTGCTGTCTGGGTGGCCCCACGCGGTTTATAACCTCTACCCCGGCTGCTGCCGAATATCTGAAGAAGCTGGATATTCCCGAAGGTTACCAGTTGCTCTATTGCATTGCTTTCGGTTATCCGGACGAAACTCCCGCAGCAAAACCGAGAGATACGGCGAAAGTGAAGTTCATTGACTGAGAGGCTAATATCCGAAAGTAACCCTTGTCATTCGGACAACCCATAAAAAAGGAGTGCTCCCCTCGCGGTGAAGCACTCCTTATTATATATAACAACTGAAACTTATCAGCTCTTGTTGGCACGCTTGCGTTCAGTCTCGTCCAGAATTACCTTACGCATACGCATTGACTTGGGAGTAACTTCCACATATTCATCTTCCTTGATATACTCCAACGCCTCTTCGAGTGAGAGCTGTACGGGTGGAATTAAACGCGCCTTGTCATCCGTACCGGAAGCACGGGTATTGGTCAGTTTCTTTGATTTGGTTACATTCACTACCAGATCTTTATCATGAGAATACTCGCCAACCACCTGACCGGCATATACTTCTTCTTGCGGGAAGATGAAGAACTTACCACGATCCTGCAGTTTATCAATGGCGTAGGCAAATGCAGTACCGCTCTCCATAGCAATAATAGAGCCATTGGTGCGGCGTTCAATTTCGCCCTTATAGGGTTGATATTCCTTGAAGCGGTGCGCCATGATGGCCTCACCGGCAGAAGCTGTCAGCACGTTGGTATGCAAACCAATGATACCGCGTGACGTCATATCAAATTCCAGGTTCACACACTCTCCGGCACTTTCCATTTTCACCATTTCACCCTTACGGCGGGTTACCATATCAATAATCTTGCTGGAATACTCTTCGGGAACATTCACCGTGAGTTCCTCAATAGGCTCGCACTTCACACCGTCAATCTCCTTGAAGATTACCTGCGGCTGACCAACCTGCAACTCATATTCTTCGCGGCGCATGGTCTCAACCAAAACCGAAAGGTGGAGCACACCACGTCCGGAAACAATCCACTTGCCGTCTTCCTCACTCTTGCGAACGCGCAATGCAAGGTTCTTGTCGAGTTCCTTCATCAAGCGGTCATGGATGTGGCGGGAAGTCACAAACTTGCCATCTTTACCATAGAAAGGAGAGTCGTTGATAGTAAAAAGCATACTCATGGTAGGCTCGTCTATAGAGATAGGTGGCAAAGCCTCCGGGTTCTCAAAGTCGCAAACCGTATCACCGATTTCAAAACCTTCGATACCTACCAAAGCACAGATATCACCGGAGGATACTTCCTGCACCTTTGCGCGGCCCATACCCTCGAATGTATGCAGTTCTTTAATTTTTGACTTGGTAATAGTGCCGTCGCGTTTGGCCAAAGACACGTTCATGCCCTCTTTCAAAGTACCGCGATGCACACGGCCTACGGCAATACGACCGGTATAAGAGGAATAGTCTAAAGATGTAACCAACATCTGCGGAGTACCTTCGAATTGCGTAGGTGCCGGGATATTCTCCAGAATACAGTCCAGCAATGCGAAGATATTATCAGTCGGCTGTTTCCAGTCCGTACTCATCCAGCCGTTCTTTGCCGAACCGTAAATAACGGGGAAATCCAACTGGTCTTCCGTTGCTTCGAGGCTGAACATCAGGTCGAACACCATCTCATAAACCTCTTCAGGACGACAGTTGGGTTTATCTACCTTATTTACCACAACGATAGGCTTCAAACCAATCTGCAAAGCCTTCTGCAATACAAAGCGCGTTTGCGGCATCGGGCCCTCAAAAGCATCTACCAGCAGGATACATCCGTCTGCCATGTTCAGCACACGTTCCACTTCACCACCGAAGTCGCTGTGCCCCGGAGTATCGATAATATTAATCTTTGTATCCTTATAATTGATGGAAACATTCTTGGAAAGAATTGTTATACCTCGTTCACGCTCTAAATCGTTGTTATCCAGCATTAACTCACCTGTACTCTGGTTACTGCGGAAAAGGTTTCCGGCCAAGAGCATCTTATCGACTAGCGTCGTTTCCCCATGGTCAACATGGGCAATAATTGCAATGTTTCTAATATTTTGCATATAATACCTATTATTTGGCTGCAAAGGTACTAATTTTGCATCACATATAAGATACAGGGAAGATTTCTTCCTGAATATCATTGCGATATAAAAGATAATGTCTATCTTTGCACGCTCGAAAGAGACAAATTTTATCAACTATTTAATTAAAAATTATGTATTTAGACGCTGCTAAAAAGCAAGAAATCTTCAGCAAACACGGGAAGTCTAACTCTGACACTGGCTCAGCTGAGTCCCAGATAGCATTGTTTTCATACCGTATTGCCCATCTGACTGAGCACATGAAGCTCAACAGAAAAGATTATAGTACAGAAAGAGCTTTGACAATGTTGGTAGGTAAACGTCGCGCATTGCTGACTTACCTGAAAGACCGCGACATCAACAGATATCGTGCTATTGTTAAAGAACTCGGCTTGCGTAAGTAATTTACTTGCGGCAAAACGATTAAAAAGGAAATTTATCCTACGGGATAAGTTTCCTTTTTTTATTGGAGGAAGAGTTACCATCACCGTAATGCAGACTTAAAACTAAAGCTTCGTTTCTATAAACAAAGCCTTTGTTTGTAAAAATGAAGCCTTTGTTTATAGAAACGAAGCTTTAGTTTTAAGTATTGGCAGGATAGAAAGCAGGTTTGCGTACCGGGTAGCATAACTTTGGATACTTTATATTCAGAACGGATATAAAACTAACACAAATGTATAGATACGCGGACGACACGGACAAATTCTCTTTTAAGAAACATTGGTTTGATTTAATTTTTACTTACCTTTGCGCCCAAGCCAATAATAGTGTCAAACAGAACATTTGACGGGAGGCGCTTTTGTTAAAGGTAAAGAAGAAAACATACAGTCCCAACGCCGCCTTTTTGTAAAATCGCTATTCGGGGATTGGAGTAAAATATAAACAACCAGGTGCTATTTAATTCTTTTGAATTTCTTATATTTCTGCCAATAGTATTTATACTCTATTGGTTCGTTTTCAAACCATTATGATGGCAGAATTTGTTCGTAGTAGCGGCCAGCTATGCATTCTACGGCTGGTGGGATTGGCGTTTTCTAATTCTGATTGCCATTACTACCTTCTGCAGCTTCGCAAGCGGCCTGTTGCTGGAAAAACGCGAAGGACAACGCACGAAGCAGAAATGGGTCAGCAGCACCAATATCACCCTCAATCTACTGATACTTTGCATTTTCAAATACTTCAATTTCTTTGGAGAAAACCTCACTGCCCTGTTTCAGGTATTTGGCATAGAGTTGGACTGGGTAACGATAGATGTCCTGCTACCCGTAGGTATCAGTTTCTACACTTTCCAGGCATTAAGCTACACAATCGACGTGTACCAGCATAAAATAAAACCTACGCACGATGCGGTTGCTTTTTTCGCTTTCATAAGTTTCTTTCCGCAGTTGGTTGCCGGGCCTATCGAACGGGCAACCAATCTCTTACCTCAATTCCTCGAAGCCCACAGCTTCAATTATGCAAAAGCGGTGGACGGTATGCGCCAAATTCTTTGGGGACTGTTCAAGAAATTGGTAGTAGCGGACAACTGCTCCACTGTCGTAAACATGATATTCGATGATTATCAGACATTAAGCGGAGCCCACCTGCTGCTCGGAGCCATCTTTTTCACCTTCCAGATATACGGGGATTTCTCCGGTTATTCGGACATAGCCATCGGTACGGCACGCTTGTTTGGCATCAATCTGATGCGTAACTTCAATTACCCCTATTTCTCGCGTGATATAGCTGAATTCTGGCGTCGCTGGCACATTTCGCTCACGACATGGTTTCGCGATTATATCTATATTCCGCTTGGTGGAAGCCGGTGCAGCAAGTGGAAAGCCATGCGCAATACACTCATCATCTTCTTAGTCAGCGGCTTCTGGTATGGTGCCAACTGGATATTCATCTGCTGGGGAGCATTTCATGCACTGCTATTCACGCCGCTGTTCCTTATGGGAAAGAACCGAAAATATAAAGATGCAGTAGCTAAAGGACGTTTACTCCCTACAGCCAAAGAAGCGCTTCAAATGATTGGTACTTTCCTGCTGGTAGCCGTTGGCTGGATTATATTCCGGGCAGAGACCATTCATCAGGCATGGGATTACATCGTGTGTATGGTTACCAAATTCAGTTTCAAACTGCCTGCACACGGCAAAGACCCACTCATATACATTGCCATACTCATCGTGGTGGAGTGGCTCCAACGCGAAAAGCAATTCGGACTGCAAATAGAAGAAAAGGGAGCATTCCGTTATCAGGCAGTCCGCTGGGGACTTTACTACGTTATATTCATAACCACACTCCTACTGGCCGGTCAGCAAGAAGAGTTTATTTATTTCCAATTCTAAATCTATGAAGAAGTTCTTAAAATACATTTGGCTGTTCTCGTCGGTGCTGATTATACTAAGTGTAGGCTTTGAGGTTATGCTGCGCCAGGTGCCTAATTCCTACAGGTTCAAACGGGGACTCATAGAAAAGAACGGGGAAGGTATCAGAAACCTGATAATAGGCAGTTCGGTTGTCAATTGCGGCATCAATCCCGCATATCTCTCCGACAGTACATATAATCTGGCAATTTCCGGACAATGGCTTCGCTACAATCAACTTCTTTTAGAGAAGTACATCGACCGGCTGCCCCACCTGACGAATATCATTTGGGGAATATCCTACCAATCCCTGTGGATAGACGATTGCATCAACCAGGACAAGATAAGCATAGCCAATCATAAAATCTATATGGACTTTGAGCCCGGCAAAGATATACTTTACAATATCGAACTAATCTCCACCGGCTCTATCTCTTTCAGAAAATGGTCCAAACACTATATGCTACATAAGAGAACAATGTCTTGCGACTCTTTAGGGTTGGACCACAGCTACGATTTATCAGAAAGAGGCCGCGCATGGCTGGAAGATATTCCACGAATGATAAAAGGACATACAGTGACCGACGATGAAAAGACAGAAGAACTGTTCCGGCAAAATATTCGCCGTATCAATGAAGTGGCAAAGCTATGCCACGACCGGGAAATCAATTTATACCTCGTCACCCCCCCCAGTGTACAAGAAATATTACGAACTGGCAAGTACCCGGCAAGTAACTAAAATGAATACGGCTTTAGCAGAAGTTGCCGCCCAATGGGATAATGTCCGCTTCTATAATTACTTTGACGACGAACGCTTCGAAGAAGACGATTTCCATAATGGAAATCATTTATCCTCCGACGTAGGCGCTACTAAATTCACCCAGATACTACGGAAAGACATATGGAGTAACGACAGCACCTCTATTCAACGGTAATCTTCACTATCCGGGGAGTACGGATGCCCGGCTTCAACTCTCCGTTGATACTGAAAAATGTTTTTCCGTCTCCCACCAATGCGGCTCCTGCCCTGGCAACTTCCGGACTTTCCAGCACCACTTGCCATGCATCACGACGAGTATTGTACACCCATATCTTGCGGTTAAATTTATACCACTCTACCGGATGCAACAAATAATCTTTTTCCGGCTTCTGAAGCGCAGACAGGAAGATGTCTTTATTGACGCCTCCCATGCAAAGGATTAAGTCATTCCCCAAAGCAACGGATGTTCCTCCACCCAAAGATACGGCCTCTCCGTCGCTCCCTGCCGGCGGATTTAGCTTCGTCCACTTTTGCAGAGAAGGTGAGTAGCAATATCCATCGAGCGAAAGAGTGGCCGGCTGTCCTCCGACAGAAGGAGAAAAACCTCCCCACAGACAAAAGCAGCACTCCCCTTCCCGGTATTGTGCGGCAGAAACCGGCTGTATACGCGGGAAACCGGGGAATGAAGGAAGTTCCTTCCACCCGTCTGCCAATCTTTCCAAATCCAAACACAAAAAGGAATTGGAAGGAACACCCTGTCTGTTTCCTCCTGCCACATAAATCCGGTTCTCCACCAAAGCACCGGTAAAGTTATCTAAAGTATAGGGCAAAGAAGGCAATGGTTCCACCACTACTTTTCTTTGTTTATCATCTTTCCAGCGGATACGGTAGACATCTGCCACCGCCCCTTTATCATTCATTCCACCGATACAAACAACGCCATCGGTTGTGGATACGGACACACCATAGGCCGCAGGAAACGGCAAGCGTCCTACTTCTCGCCATGAAAAGACGGAATCGGTATTGAAATCTGCCGCATAAATCCCCTGATAGAATTTCTTCTTTCCTCCTTCGGCAGCAGGCGTATCCGGGAAATTACAGCCACCACCTATCAGTAGCTGCCCTCCGGTCACTCCCGCATAGCAAGCGGAAACTCCCTGCTCCATTTCTTTCTCCGCCTTAGGAAAACCAACCATTTCTTGTATACGGATGCCCTGCATGTCGGTCGACGGAGCTTCAGCGCGGAAGGTAGAAGCGGGAAGACTGTCCGCATTTACTAAATTGGCACGGGCAAAAGGTTGCCATCCATAGCGGATGTAACGCGGATTTTTTATACTTTCACTGGATACCTTCAACTGATTGTCACCGATAACCTCTGCATGGGCAGGAACATAGAGTCCGTCCACCTCCGCAACTTCAAAGGTGCGCAAAGACTTTCCATCCGAGCTCCTCAGGCCTTGCCCGTAGTCGAAAGTGACAAAAACAGCCCCTTCACGGAAATCAGCCTGGCGGAACAACGGGCCGGAAGGCAGAAGCCGATGGTAGCCATAAGTCTTATTCAATGCCCAACGCGCCAAGCGCTTTCCTACCGGTTTCTTATTAGTAGGATGTATGTTCAACGAGTCTCCCCAGTCACTGGATACAGCCATTCCCGTATGGGCAATCTCTTGCATCATCCTCCGCTGACTGTCGCGGAACCACGTCCACGACGGACGGTCAATGCTCGATAGTTGCACGTAATAGAATGGTAAATCAGGATTATCCCAGTTCTTCCGCCAACTTTCTACTAATAGCTTGAAAAGCTTCTCGTGTGCTTCCCGATTGTGGGCATTGGACTCGCCCTGATACCAAATCACTCCTTTTATCGGATATTGTTCTAACGGACGGATACCCGCTTCGAAGAGATAGCAAGGTTCGTAAGGATGACGCTGAAACTTAGTGTCAGACTGTTTGATATTTAAAATAGCCCGTCCGCGTACCCAATCCTGAATAAAATCGTTATGCATCCAATCTTTCAGAATGGCAGGGAATTGATATTCCAACGTTTTCCGATCCACCCATGCTTCCGTAGGCGAACCGCCAATAGCATTACAAATCAACCCCACGGGCACCTGCAAGCTATCCCGCAACATCTGCCCGAAATAATAAGCAACTGCCGAGAAATCATCCGCATTTTCAGGCGTACAAGCCTCCCACCGGGCATTGGCATAGTACTGAAGGTGATTTAAAGAGTCGAGTGCAGAAGGTTTCCACTCCACTTGGTCGGTACGCCAACGCGCTTTCATATCATATAGCCTTAGTTGTCCGTCGGCCGCTTGCGGAATATCTTTCTTGCCGGTAGAAGCCTGCTTCAGCATAAATTCCATATTCGATTGTCCGGAGCACAACCAGACTTCCCCAGCCAATACATTCTCATATTTCAAAGTCCGGTGAGGAGTGGAGATTGCCAGCGTATAGGGGCCTCCTGCTTTCAAGGGTAATAATTGCACCGACCACTTTCCATCCTGCCCCACTTGGGCGGTCCACCGTTGGCGGTCTATGCAGACAGTTACTTGCTCGCCCGCATTGGCTACTCCATGAATTTGCAGAGGAGTATCACGCTGAAGCACCATGCTATCAGTATAAAGCGGAGATAATTTCAAACCGCCATAATCTCCGGTGATAGCAGCATAAACCGTCTGCGCCATGATTACAGCTCCCTCAGGAGTCGGATGAATAGCATCCGGCAACAGGGCAGGATATGGATAAAGGGGTTCGTGGAAATCTATCAACTGTACACCTGCACAGCGGGTTACCGTTTCGATAGCCGTTTGTATCTCCCCGTGCCAGTCACGTGTTCCCGACAGAAAACGGAAATGACGGTCCGAAATCGGAGTCATCCGGGCTATGATAATCCGGGCAGCCGGATTGGCCTCCCGAAATGTATCAATCAGACTCAAGTAATCTTTGACAAAGAAATCACGATAGTTAGGCCAATCGCGAGGATCGGTATCATTAATTCCTAAATGGATAACTACAATATCTCCTGCAAAATCGACTGCTTTCCGAAATTCTTCCTGTTGCATATACGGACGATATCCCTTGTTTAATAAGGTAGCACCGGACTTTCCGAAGTTCTCGACTTCATAGTGCTCTCCCAACAAATGCTGCAACTGCACGGGATAAGCTTGCGTTGCACGGTCGGGCAGCGTATATCCGTAAGTAATGCTGTTTCCCACACATGCTACTTTAACCCGTTGCTGGGCGGCTACCGCACAACAAACAAGTATACATATAGATAAAGCTATAATCTTTCTCATTTCTTTCTGATGTAAGGTTTCACTATTTCCACCCACTTCACATATCCTTTTCCCAAAAGATGCAGACCGTCATTCGTATAACTAATATTCATCTTTCCGGTCTTCTCATCTACAAAATGGGAATATAAATCTATGTAGGTCGCTCCCTCCTCCTCGGCCAGGCGGACCAATCCCTTATTAATTTCCGGAATAACCTGCCAGCGCGAAGTGTGTCCCTGAAACATATTATAATGATCGGTCACCGGAAGCACACTTTGTAGATAAAGTTTTGTCTTCGGAGATTCTGCTTTTATCTTTCTAGCAATCATCCCGATACGTGCTACAATAGTGCCTGCCGGAGTTCCCCGGTTTACGTCATTAATATCTATCAAAAGAAATATTTTAGCCGGCTTTCCTTTCAAGATGGCATCCAGCCTGTCGTAGACTCCCATGCAAATATCACCGCTGATTCCACGGTTCTTTACGTGCTTGTTATCAAACAGTTCTCCCCACTCGGCACCGTTCGTGATGCTGTTTCCCAGAAAAACGATGTTCTCGGAAGTGACGGGCAGTTCTTCAAACAACGTGGCACGCTGATAATAGAACGTAGAATACTTACGCTCCTGGGCATAACCTCCGATGGAGATTACCAATACAGTTACTAATAAAATAATTCTTTTCATACCGACTCTATTTTAGCTCTTTATCCGGAGAATAAATAAGTCCGTCCACCGCCTTCTGCCCATCGAGGGTGACAAAGACAGTTGTGAACATCCACTTCACCAGTCGCACTTCGGGAATACTGAATTTTTCTACAGGCAATTTCAAAAAGACTTTATTCCATCCTTTGTGCAAAGTTACCTCCAAAGGAGGGCGCACCACGCAATTCTCATTCCCCAAAGCAATTTCATTACTCTTCGTACGGTGAGTAGCAGTCCAGACAGGGGGCTGTATTTCCTGTCCGTTTATCCAGATGCGGCTTCCTTTATAATTTCATTTACCGGGCAAGGGAGCAAGGTCCATTTCCGAACGTCCGTAGTTTTGAAATTCCGCCCATAGGCCAACAGTCTGTTCTTTAGGCGAATATACATACGTATAGGCGTAAGCAGTATGATTTTCCTTCGGTTCTTTGTAAAACGTAGGTATCAATGTGCCCCACACATGACACAAATAGATGCCCGCACCGATGGCAGAACGTACCTGATAGGTCTTTCCTTCATAATCATAACTGTCCTGCAACTCTTTCTCCGGAGGAAAAACCTTCTCCAAGTTTCCCCCATTCGGAAAAGCATCCGTAATGTTCCATTTCACATTCGTCTGGCGCACATAGGCGAACGGATAACCTGCAAACGTATGCTCCTTGTGCCACAACATGCGACGTTCAAAGTCGACAAAGCTCCGGAACCCATCCGATTGCTCATCCGTAGGAAGCATCGTCCCGTTGCCGTCAAAGTATTCTGTCCCGCCACCTCTCCAGGCACGTTCCGCCATAGCCAACATATTGGGATAGAAGTTATTCTCGATAATCATTTCCCATTCGGAACTGACGAGCCGGTCGTTCCAAATCGCCAGGATTGTTCCCGCCATGTCATCGCTTCCTACCGCTTCATTATAAATACGGCTATTGTATAAAGCGATAATATTACCGAACGTATCGAAATGGTTCAAGTAATGAAAGCGTGAGTCAATGGCCGGAATACCCTTCTGGGCCTTGCCTCGATAACTCCAAAGCTGCGTCATGTCAATCTCTCCCGGCTTGTAGTGCCAACCCGGGTTCCACGAAATCACTTTTACCTTTTGAGCGCACGTAAGCCACCATTTCCGGCACAAACCGGGGATTGGTGAACTGCACCTCATCCGTACCGATATGAAGATAGGGGGCATCGAATGTTTCACAAACCTCATCCGGTAAGAGTTTCAGAATTTTCATCCCTTCGGTGCTTTGCATATCGTGACGAAAGGTACGAATGAACGCCGCACTATGTCCGGGCATATCTATTTCGGGGATTAGCATCACGTGGTGCGCCTTGCAAAAAGCTACCAAATCCTTAGCTTCCTCCAATGTATAGTATTTGCCGGGCATGCGAACCGTATTCACACTATCGTTCAGCATCGGAAAAATCTTACTCTCCAGACGCCAGGCCTGATTTTCCGTCAGATGCCAATGAAATACATTTACCTTGAACTTAGACAATATGGAGATTTCGCGTTTGAGTTCTTCCAAAGAAATATAACTCCGTCCCACATCCTGCATAAAACCACGGACACGGAAAGCAGGCCAGTCTACAATCTCACATCCTTGAATTTGCATCCGGCCTCCCCTCTTCTCCGACAACTGCCGCAATGTCTGCATGGCCCAATATACCCCACGCTCCGTCACCGCCTCAACAGTGATTTGCCGGTTTGTAATATTCAGCCTGTAAGCCTCTTCCTGATTTATCGGTACTTCGGGCAAAGAAGGCAGTAATTTAACTTCAATGGAACGACCGGCTTCCGGTGAAACCGTTCCTCCCATTTCCAAGACCAAAGCTTCCCATTCCTGCTGAAGTACAGGAGTGGAAAGTTTTACTTTATCCATTCGGAAACCGGCATGAGATAAAGTCATTTTCTGTGGTTGCGGAAGCAGGTGACAGTCACCTGCCCGCACCACTGAAAAAATGAACAAGTTAATGAAAATATATAATAATAAGGTTAGTTTGTTTCTCATAGTATAACTGTACAAAAATCTATTTTACAAATTCACTTAACCGGACAGCCTGGAAAGTCATATGAGCCACACTGCTTTCATATAAAATTCCCACTGTCTGTTTATCAATCATCGTCAGACAAGAGTATCCCCATCCTTCTCCTTCGTCCAGCATCACCTGATGCTCGGGCAGCCAAGTAAGACCTCCATCCAAACTCGCTTTAATCGTTATATGATTGCGGCCCTTCACTGTATTGGGATTGGAGAATAACAGAATATCTTTATTCAATGCGTTGTCTTTAGCTTTCACGCTAATCAGGCTTGCCATACATACCGGCTCCTGCAACGCCTTGCGGGAAGAGGGATGCTCCGTCCAAGTCTTACCGAAATCTTTAGTCGTGGAAACGGCACGGCTTCCTCCACGATTGTCTCTCATGTTCAACATCAGCACACCCGGTTCCACTTCCGCCACTTGCGCTTCCGTAGTATTGGTACGTGCATAGTTATGGATTTTCCATGTCTCGCCACGGTCTTTGCTATACATAATTCCTGCATTCGGAACACGGGTAGAGTCAATGAACTGGATAGGGAATACGAGTGTACCGTCCTGCATAGTGATGCCACGTCCCGGCCCCTGCAAAAGAAAATACCAGGACGGATCTTTCACTTGGTCCGTCACATTGATAGGCTCCGACCAGGTTTTGCCGTCATCTGTACTCTTAGCCATGACCAACTGGGCGGTATGGTTCATATCCATTCCCGGATGAGAGCTCCACCAGGCACGCTGATTACCCATGCCATGCGTCCAGGCAGCTACCACCCAAACTGTGTTGGTCTTCGTATCCACCAATATAGAAGGGTCACCCACGCCATTCTGTGCAGAAGGCAAATCACCCGTTTCACCGAAAGCCAAAGGCAAATGCATCTTTTCCCACGTTTTGCCGCCATCCACACTCCGGCTCAATCCTATGTCTACATGTTCTTGCAGGTCGACGCTGTTATTATAACGTACATCATAAACTCCCAGCAAAGTCCCCTTATTGGTAGTCGCCAATCCGGGAATACGGAACGCTGCCGAACCATCGTCGCCGGCATGGCGCACACCTACTCCTACTCTATGAGCAATATTCTCAGGAGAAACGACAGATACCTCCGCCTCCTTACCGTCTACTTTAATAGAAGTGATTTTGGCTGAAATCTTATCCAACAAGGAAGCGCCCGGCTTCATCTGCAGGCTGACCCAGAAATAATTCATTCCTGGAAAAAGCTTCTGAGTGGCGACCAACACCACTTTCTCTTCCGGATTATCGACCTGCGACTTATTTATCGAATAAGAAGGATTTGCCGCCAACGTTTTTCCGGGCGTATGACTGGATATATAAGACACGGGAGCAAATCGGTTCTTACCATAATCCTGCCGTGCCTCCGTACCGCTATAGTAGAGTTTCACAGATTGTATATCCGCTCTGTTCACTTCTTTGCCAAAATTCAAAATTACTTCATCCAGGCTACGGCTCTCTTTTGCATTCAAGCGCAGCATAAACAACACATTGTCCTGACGTTCAATCAATACAGGGATTTGAGTTTCACGTACAAATACAGTATCCGATGCAATTACCTGCAAGGTGGCGCAGGTACATAGAAAAAGGATAGACGATAATAAAAGCAGATTTCCTTTCATGGTATCATTAGTTGGTTTGGGTACAAAGATATAAATTTATCATATACCGCACAAATAATTAAATATTTTATTATCAACCCCTATTTAACACAAACCGATTAAAAAGAGACAAAGTAAAAGGTGTGTCTTTCACCTTAGGCGCACCTTTATTCCAATTACAATGTAACAAAACGTTTAAATGCGTTTTCAATTCATATATAGTACCTATTAAAGAAAAACTTCTATTTGTTATCTTTATTCATATCCAGGGTTCTGTTCAATCTCAGGATCAGACCCCATAAGTGTAGCATCGATAGGCCATAAAAGCAAGTGCTCATCTTGAGTAATGCCATTCAAAACGGGTGTTGCGGTTTCTATGAGTTTTCCATTTACATCCACCATCCATGGATTCACGGTCGGATTAAGGCCATAGCCCACGCATCCTTGCGGCTGGAACACAAAGTGATCTTTTTGTGAGCCACCTTTTACGGTAGTCAGACGGCGAAGATCCCACCAGCGTTGTCCTTCCATGATAAACTCTTTATCCTTTTCACGCATAATTGCATTTTCATTCTCAACGAAAGTCCCTGCGGTGTAGCCGTATTTAGTCTCATCCCAATTATCGCCATAAGCGCGTTTACGTATCTCGTTAATGTAGAACTCTACAGTCGCATTATCTCCTGCATAGTTGGCACACTCGGCAGCATACAGACAAGCTAAAGCCAGACGGTAGATAGGCATATCATTAGCAAACGTGTAATAGGTACTCGATGAAACTATCTTCGGACGGAACTTACAAACAAATGTACCGGCAAGGTCGTATTTCGTTGGATCAAAGTCTTCAATATAGATCGTACCGGCCTCCTGTTCCTTGGCGGTCACTCTCCATTGCGGATAGAACATATCTATACGTGAATCCTGTTCGTCATACTGATAGTAGAGTGCATTCTTGTAGAGGTAACGCATCGGGCCAAAATTACAACTACCCCAGATACCGATATCTGCAGATTTCTGAGTCTTCGAATCATACCATTTCCCAAAACGATTGGCTGATCCTTTAGCGTGTCCCTAACCTTCCTTGTCTTGCGTGCTCCAATAGCTGTTATAAGCTAATCCGGTAGTTCTATGCCAAAGGAAATAATTGGGGGGGATAGGTGTAATAAACAGCATCATCCTCATCAGAGTAACATATACTGTAGATTGACTCGGAATTATGTGATTCAGTCCAAACACTGAAATAATCAGGCTGCAACTTATATCCATAGTTTTTGATTACATTATCGAAATAGGTAGCAGCAGTCGCTACATCCGCAGGTGTTGCAGCATGATTGTCGGTAGACACCTTACCCGACCACAAATACACCTCTCCTGCAAGCATTTCCGTAGCCGCCTTTGACCAATAATAATCTTTCGCCTTACTGTCAAAAGTGTAGGAAGTACTGTTGAAGTAATCTAATGAGGTCTTGATATCATTTTTGATTTGCGTAAGTGTCTCTTCAGCGGTAGCCCTCGCCTTATAAAGTTCCGCAGGATTGTATTTGCCAAGAATCACATCCGGTTCCAAGCGCAGGACAACCCCACCATACATACGGTACATCTGAAAGTATGAGTATGCACGTCATCCGTAAGCTATTGCCAAAAGTCCATTCTTTACTTCGTCTGTGAGTATCGTGGTATTATCGCATCTGTAGATAAGTTCATTAAGATTGCCAATGAACCCGTAGTATTTACCAAAGGTGTCGAATTGACACTTGGATTCAGAATAGATATTCTGTATATAGTCAGAGTTAAGTATGCCTGAGCCATCGATAGTCGTCAGTTCAAGAGTGCCTGCACGAAGTTCTCCGGCATAAAACAGAATGTTTGCGGGGTAATTCTCTCGGAATTGGTTTGAAACTGCCGATATGAATCCTTCAAATTCAGTCCGACTTCCCCAAAAGGAGTATGCGGAAAAATAATCTTCAGGAGTTAATTCAAGCTCGCTATTACATGAAGTTGACAGAAAACCCGTCCCAATGAGAACTCCAGCTATTAGTGATTTTATATATTTTTTCATATTGAATATTATTAATATTAAACTGTTTCTTAGAAAGATATATTCAAGCCAAAGAGAAGTGTACGCGGCACATTATAGGTACCGCCATTACCTGCCGTATTACCGGAAGTGTATGTAACATTATCAGGCAAAGGTATAGTACATGATTTAATGTAACCCAGGTTCTGTCCCGTCACTGATACCGTCAGTCCCTGACGCCAGAATTTTTTACATATATTTTCGGGCAACGTATAAGACAACTGGAGTTCACGGCAAGCCAGATAATTTCCACTCTGAGTGAAGAAAGAATTGGTTCGGATATAGTTATCGGTTCCATATTGGGATGCAAAAACCATACGGGGATATTTGGCGCCAGGATTGTCCGGAGTCCAAGTGTCGCGCACGTCATCATTGAATGCCATAGCACCCTGACCTTCACCCAACCAGAAAGCTATGTTTGAATCATAAACCTGAAAACCGAAACCCATATCGAAGCGGGCATAAAGCTGGAAACCCTTCCATTTGAATGTAGTATTGAAACCTCCCATCCATTTCGGAGTCTTGTTACCAAGAACTTTTTGATCCTTGCTTTCAACCATGTTGTCACCGTTTCTGTCTTCATATAAGAAGTCGCCCGGCATAAGCTGGACATTATTGGTGTATCCTAAAGTAATCAGCCTCTGACGGCCCGCTTCATTGGCATATATACCAACACCGTACGAGCCGCCTATGTCTATATAATCGCCCAAAGCGTCAATTTCCGACTGCGAACGAAGCATCTTGACAACTCCGTAACCTACAAAATCGTTGGGGCTTTGTCCTTCTTGAATGCCACCTACGTAATGCGTCTCTTTTCCATTACCTGTGTAAACTTCCGTACCTCCCTGACGATTATTCGGCAATTTGTTATCAGGCAGTTTAACTACTGTATTTTTGTTATAGCTAATATTTGCATTCAGTGTCCACGAAAAGTCACGGATGCGCAGAAGAGTAGCGTTGAGGTCAACTTCAAGCCCCTGGTTACGATAGGAACCATTATTGTTCATGACTGAAGAGAACCCGGTAGTCTGTGGCAAAGATAGGGGCTGGTATTTATCCATAGTCAGACGGTTATAATATGTCAGACCAAGATTAAAGCGATTATTGAGGAATCCGAGGTCAAGACCAACTTCAGCGGTACGTGTTTTCTCCCAATTCAGACTCGGATTAGGAAGAGCACTGATGCGATAACCGGCAGAACTATTATATCGGTATAGGCTGTATGCACCTTGAAGGGTATAGTAACCGAGATATTTTGAGTTAATCGTAGCATTCATACCATACGAACTACGTATCTTGCCATAGTTAATCCAGTCCAGACCGAGTTTTTCCCAAAAGCCTTCCTTGCTAAAAACCCAACCGGCAGATACGCCTGGGAAACTACCCCACTTATTGTCGACCAAACGTGAATAACCGTCACTACGGAAAGTAGCTGCAATCAGATATTTATCCATGTAATCATACTTCAAACGTCCGAAGTAAGAGAGGAGAGCCTCTCTGGAGTGTTCGGAATCAATAACACGGGATTGAACTTTAGCATCATTTTGGGTTAACCCGAGATCCGCAAAGTCACCTGTCGGTGCACCGGTACCTGATGCGGAGAATCCACGATATCTGCGTTTGTACAACTCACTTCCTGCCATGACGTTCACCGTATGCTTGTCGGCAAAAGTACGGTTGAAGTTGGCCACCACGTTGTAGGTTTGGTCAAAGTAGCGGAGAAACGATGCAGTACTTTTATAAGTTCTATTCACACCGGATGTACCCGTGGGATTCAAAGCACCTTCATTCGATGTGTAGTAATCGTGGTTGAATTCTTCTTTAAGTTCTTCATTGTAGAACCAGCTCATACTGCCCTTCAAAGTAAGGCCAGGCATAAGAGTGGCGGTCAACGACTGAGTCATAGAGAACTTGTCGGACTGATAGTCACGATCAAAGTTACCCTTGTTAGCATTTACGTTTACCGTCGGATTACTTGTACCATACAGAGGAGTACCGTCTTCGGTTTCATAGCGTACGAACTTATAGCCCAGTCCACGGTTAAGGAAGTAAGTCGTGCTGAGTGTCGGGTCATCATTCAGCCAGTTGACACGTGTATAATTAAATACCGAATTCGGCTCCAGCCATTTGCTTATTTTGTAACTGCCAGTAAGAGCGAAACTATAGCGTTTATAGTAAGTGCCTTTAATGAGTCCATCCGCATCGTAATAGCCGAGTCCCGCATAATAGCTTCCGCGATCGTTGCCACCCGAGATATTAGCACTGTAGTCCTGCGTGACATAAGGGGTTCTACCGTTCACTTTCAGCGGATCGATGTTTTTATAAAGAATGGTATTATCACTGACGGGATCCAACATCTCTTTCCATCCCTTCTGCAGGAGATAAGCATTGTCATCCGTCTTTCTCAGGATGTTGCATGACTGTGTATCAGACAACTCCGTACGTCCAATACCGCCCGGCTGATTGGTACCAAATAGCTGATTATTGTAAGAAGAAGCGTATACATCGTCAGGGAGAGTCCATTGGCAATTCTGAAGGCCAAGACGATAGTAATAAAGGTAATCTTCATCGGTACACATATTATAGTCATTATCGTAATAGTTCAAACCAACTTTAAGGTTGAAATCCACACGAGCCGTTCCGGTTTTGCCCTTCTTGGTGGTGATAAGAATAACACCGTTACCTGCACGTGCTCCATAGAGGGCAGTCGCTCCAGCATCCTTAAGAACATCCATCGACTCGATGTCATTGGGGTTAATATCCGATAAAGAATTGCGGATGACACCGTCAACGATAACCAAAGGTTCATTAGAGCCGCCATCATAATTGGAGCCGCCTCGAATAGTAATAGAAGGCGTTGCAGAAGGAGAACCGGAGGTAATATTAACTTTCACACCTGTCACTGCTCCGGCGAGGGCCTGCGCGGGGTTGGCATTTGCACCGATTGTGAGTGTCTCCTCGCTAACCTTTGATATGGAGTTAGTTACTTTGGCACGTTTTTGGGTTACATCATACCCAATGACTACAACTTCATTGAGCACTGCGCCATCTTCTTCCATTGTAATCTTTAGAGATTCCCCCTCAAATTTTACCCGTTTGGAGCTATAGCCTATATAAGAGATTTCGATAGTTGCGCCAATGCGCACATTGGGGATAACGAACTTGCCATCAATATCTGTTATCGCTCCTTCATTCGTTTCTACAACACGAACTGTAGCACCGATAAGGGGCATACCGGTATTATCAACCACCACACCACTACATTGAACCTCTGCGGGCAGAAGGGCAGTAGTAGCTGATTGACCCTCCATCGATGATACAAATGCATTAACTTGTGATAATGGAGCGAGCATTATTGCAAGAATCCAAAATTTAAGATTTATGTGTTTCATGTTACATCTTTTTTAATGAATATGATATGACTTGGATTTGCTATTTTGCAGAAGTTGTGAATTCTTTCCAATACATTTCTGCACTACTAAAACCACTGGAAGCACTGGGAATAGCCTGTGTTGATATCACATAGTCGGTACTTGGAGTCAAATTAGTAAAAGTGTACGAACATGTACGAAAATCAAAAGTCTTTTCCTCAACAAGAGCGCCTACATTTGAGCGAGTTCCCTGATAAAGTGCCACAATGTACCCATCACAATTGCTATTAGGTACCAAAGTCCAAATTGGGGTAACCGTAGCTGCAGTATACTGGCAAGAATTGATAGCAACTGCTCCCATTACATCATTGTCATCATCGCTGCATGCAACGAACAACCAAGATGATGCTGAAAGAAAAATCAGCAACATCATCGTGTACTTGAGTTTTAATTTCATAAGTATTATTTTTTTAGTTAATAAATAAAAGGTTTTTTAGTAGAATAATCTCTTAGTTCTTTCAGAACTTGGCAAGATCCAACCTCCATTTACAAGTGCCTTTTTCTAAAGCTTCCAGGTCAACACCTTTTTGCATTACTGCACTTTTATTTTTATCTCCAACTTGGTCTGAACGCATTTTATATAATAAAATCTATAATGCTTAATTATAAATCTGCCAAAGCCTCCTTACTGGAATGCATTTCTTTATTTTATACGGTTATATAG
>JAJQAY010000053.1 GCA_021203515.1 Bacteroides sp.
GAGACAGCCCGATCTTCCTGCAAAACCGGGAAACTGTCCGGCAGAACGAGTGAACCGCCCCACAAAACCGGGAAATTCCGCCATTCCTCACCTCCCCCTCTACATTCCTCCCTGGCAATCAACTGACGCAATGACAGACCATTGCGTCAGTTGTCCTGAATTGTTTCGGTTGTCAGTTTCCGGATGTTGCTTTGACGAGCACAAGCGGCGTCTTCTCCCGGGTTGTCGGGTCGGTGCTGCCATTCTGCTGTTGACGCAATCTGTGATGCTGCCCCGAGATTATATCCCGTAATGCCGCCTCCGGCTATTAAAACATTTTATTTCTTATCTTTGTTTCATCTCTAAACTACTTACTTAAAAACAACTGCGTATGAAAAATTGGAGAATAGAAGCCATCATCATAGCCATCGGCATTATTATGCTGGGTGTGATGATAAAGAACGGCATCAATGATTTTAGGGACAAAGACCGTATTGTCAGTGTAAAAGGATTGGCGGAAATGGAGGTGCCTGCCGACAAGGTAATCTGGCCTCTGGTGTATAAGGATATAGGCAACGACCCGGCTGTTCTCTACACGAATATGGTGCAGAAGAATAAGGCAGTCGTGCAATTCCTGAAGAACAACGGGATTGCTGAAGATGAAATCAGCATTGCCCCGCCCGCTGTTATCGACATGCAGGCCTAGCGCTATGGAAACCGCGATATAGCCTATCGCTACAATGCAACTTCGGTCATTACCGTTACTTCGAAGAATGTGGATAAAGTGCGGAAGCTGATGTCCGAGCAAGCGGAACTCTTGAAGCAAGGCATCGCCATCATCGGAGGAGATTATCAGTATAACGTGACTTATGAGTTTACCGGCTTAAACCAGGTAAAGCCTCAAATGATAGAGGAGGCTACCAAGAATGCCCGTGCCGCCGCCGAGAAGTTTGCAAAAGACTCCGACAGCCGTCTGGGCAAGATACGGAATGCCTCACAAGGACAGTTCTCTATTTCCGACCGCGATGCCAATACACCTTATATAAAGAGCATCCGCGTGGTGACTACCGTGAACTATTATCTGAAACAATAGCGAACTCGTCCGCATCCTTCCATGCGGGGAACTTCTGTCTGAACTCCTCTAGCTCGGAGAGCTCAAGGGTGACTGTTGCGATTCCTTCTTCATTGTCGGGGACACTTGCCAACAGTGCACCTTTGGGGGAGTAGACTACACTGCCTCCGCTGTGTGGCGTCTGACGGTTATCCATGCCTATACGGTTCACTCCGCAGACATAACAAAGGTTCTCCAGCGCACGTGCTTGTAGAAGAACATCCCAGGCCTTCCGGCGTGAAACGGGCCAGTTGGCAACGTAAATCAGCAGGTCGTATTCGTTCCCTACATTCCGGCTCCATACGGGGAAGCGCAGGTCGTAGCAGACAAGCAGCAGGATGTTCCAGCCGCGATAAGAAATGACAGCTCTCCGGTTGCCTGCCGTGAAATGCTTTGTCTCGCTGCCCATGCGGAAGAGATGGCGCTTGTCGTAATAGAATGCCTCGCCTTCGGGAGTGAGGAAGAACGCCCGGTTGTAGTACGAACAACCTGCCGCCTGGGGAGAGTCTTCACAAGCGATATAACTCCCGGTAATGGCAACCTGATACTCCGCGGCCCATTGGTGCAGCGTAGTGATGGTGGTATCCGTGACAGGTTCCGCCAGTTCCTCGGTATTCATACTGAAACCGGTGGAGAACGTTTCCGGTAAAACAACAATCTCCGTCTCTCCGCGAAGTGTTTCCAGCTTTTCGCGAAGGCGACGGAGGTTGTCTTGTTTGTTTTCCCAGATAATATCCGTTTGCAGAATACTTACACGTAAAGGGTTCATGACAGTAATCCGGTTTCCGGCAAAATATTAAATAGTACCAAAACTAAAGTTCTTGGGATTTCTCCCATGAAAGTCTTTATAATAGAGCTTTATTTCCCTCATATCTTTCTCGAAATCTCCCGTCGGCATTATTGCTTTGGTTGCAGCAATGGTCTTGGAAGGATAGTCGATGCCGATGAGCACGATGGGAACTTGTGCCTTCAGTGCGATGAAGTAAAATCCTTTTTTCCAGTTGGGATTGGCTTTGCGGGTTCCTTCCGGAGTGATGGCAAGATGGAAGCGGTCGCTGCTTGCAAACCTTTCTGCCATCTGGTCTACCAGGGATGTCCGGTGTTTCCGGTCTACGGGAATGCCTCCTACGGCCTTGAACAATAGTCCTAATGGAAAGAAGAACCATTCTTTCTTCATCATGAAGCTGGTCTTTCGTCCGATGGCGCCATAGAAGAGTTTACCGATAAACAAGTCCCAGTTGGAAGCGTGTGGTGCCGCACAAATGATACATTTATCATAGCTTGGCACGGTTACGTTTGTCTTCCATCCCAACAGGCGATAATAAATAAAGCTATAGAGTTTTTTCTTCATTATCTCTTATTTCAATTTACCGAGCCCCTCTATAATTTCATCTAATTTGGCATTGAAGTCAGTATGAAATTTCTTGTAGAAACCTTTTACATTTCCCGGTTCGGTGTGGCTGATGCGGCTGATAAATTCATCCTGCATTTTCAGGACTTCGCCCATCAGCTTTTCAGCTTTCTCCTTGTCAGTTCCGGGCACGTACATACTGTTGATGAGACATTCGGCAAAAAGTTTACCGGTGATATAGTTGACATTCTTTTTCAAGTTTCTTCTGCTTGCCATAATCTTTTCTTTTAATGTGAATAAATTGAATTATTTGCGGTAAAGATAGTGTTTTTCTCAATGAATGTAGAGGAAAAAGTCCTTTTTATGTGTTTTTAATTAGAAATGGGATGTGGAAATATTCTACATTTGTAGAAAAATTCCACAAGGTAAATGTGGAATAGGGATTGCAAACTTTATTGAAGGATATGCTTATAGATTGGTAATTAGTAGATTGTGGAAATAGAAAGCACTGGCGACAACAAAATGGCATTGAATTTGTATTATTATGAGGGACAGGGTTAAATTTAACATGCAGACGAGCATGAAACAATTATTTATGAAACGAGAATTGAAGCTGAAAAGAAAAAGGGTTATATTGATAGTAGCTTGTGCGGTGGTGCTGCTGGCAGGATACATTATACTGAAGTGGCCGAGAAAAGTTCAGCCGGAAGCGCCCACCGTTATTGTGGAGCCAGCCGAAAAAGGAGATGTGGAAATATATGGCGAGTACGTAGGGCGTATTCGTGCGCAGCAATTTGTAGAGGTACGGGCACGTGTAGAGGGCTGTCTGGAAAGTATGCTTTTCGCAGAAGGCACATACGTCACAAAAACCAGGTATTGTTTGTCATCAACCAAGACCAGCATCGCGCCAAGGCAGGCAAAGCCCGTGCACAGCTGAAGAAAGACGAGGCGCAGGCACTGAAAGCAAAGCGTGACCTGGAACGTATCCGTCCGCTGTATGCGCAGAACGCTGCCAGTCAGTTGGACTTGGACAATGCGCAGGCCGCCTACGAAACGGCGGAAGCATCCGTTGCCATGAGTCAGGCCGATTTGGACCAGGCGGAACTGGAACTGGGCTATGCCATTGTACGCGCTCCGTTGTCGGGACACATTAGCGAGAGGAATGTAGACTTGGGAACACTCGTCGGCCCGGGAGCTAAGTCGCTGCTTGCCACCGTTGTCAAGAGCGACACGGTGTTGGTGGACTTCAGCATGACCGCGCTGGACTACCTCAAAAGCAAGGAGTGGAACATCGAAATCGGCCGTCAGGATACCACCCGTTCCTGGCAACCTAATATCACGATTACTTTAGCGGATAATACCATTTATCCTTATAAGGGTTATGTAGACTTTGCAGAACCGCAGGTAGACCCTCAGACGGGTACTTTCTCCGTGCGTGCCGAAATGGCCAATCCCGAAAGAGTGCTGTTGCCGGGGCAGTTCACGAAAGTGAAGCTGCTGCTGGATGTACGCGAAGATGCAATCACCGTGCCTCAGAAAGCGGTTACTATCGAAAAAGGCGGTACCTATATCTACGTGATGCGCAGGGACTCCGTTGCCGAGAAGCGCTTCATCGAGTTGGGGCCTGAATTTGGTAACAACATGGTAGTAGAGCGCGGTTTGGCCGCAGGCGAGCAAGTCATCACGGAAGGCTTCCATAAGCTGACGCCGGGTATGAAGGTGCGCGCTCAGGCAGCCGCCTCCAAGAAGGAAGAGGAGCAACAGAAGGACTCTTTGAACAAGAAGGCCTCCTCCGAGAGAAAAAGCAAAGGATAACAACCCCCTTAAAGTAATGACAGAATGAAAGTAAGTTTCTTTATAGACCGCCCGGTATTCTCGGCGGTAATATCGATTGTGATTGTGATTGTCGGCATCATCGGCCTGACGATGCTGCCGGTAGACCAATACCCACAGATAACCACGCCTGTTGTCAAAATCAGCGCCTCCTATCCGGGAGCAAATGCGCTGACGGTGTCGCAGGCAGTGGCACCCCCATAGAACAAGAGATAAACGGTACTCCGGGTATGCTATACATGGAATCCAACAGTTCCAACTCCGGTGGTTTCTCGGCAACGGTGACCTTCGACGTATCTGCAGACCCCGACCTTGCCGCCGTAGAGATACAGAACCGTGTGAAGCTGGCCGAGAGCCGTCTGCCTGCCGAGGTCATTCAGAACGGTATCTCCGTGGAGAAGCAGGCGCCCAGCCAGTTGATGACTATCTGCCTGACCTCCAGCGACCCGAAATTCGATGAAATCTATCTGAGTAACTTCGCCACTATCAACGTGCTCGACCTGCTCCGCCGCATTCCCGGTGTGGGACGTGTCTCTAATATCGGTAGCCGCTACTACGCCATGCAGATATGGGCGATGCCCGACAAGCTCGCCAACTTCGGGCTGACCGTGCAAGACCTGCAGAACGCTTTGAAGACCAGAACCGTGAGTCCGCCGCCGGTGTCTTGGGACAGCAGCCGGTAACCGGCCTCGACATCACCATCCCCATTACCACACAAGGCCGATTAAGCTCAGTGAAGTAGTTTGAAGACATTGTGGTGCGCGCCACCTCCAACGGCTCCATCATCCGCCTGCGCGACGTGGCACGTGTGTCGCTCGAAGCCTCTTCCTACAGTACCGAGAGTGGCATCAACGGTGAGAACGCCGCCGTCCTCGGCATCTACATGCTGCCCGGTGCCAACGCCATGGAAGTGGCGAAGAGTGTGAAGGAAGCGATGAAAGGCATCAGTGCCAACTTCCCCGAAGGCATGAGTTACGAAATCCCGTTCGATATGACTACCTACATTTCGGAGTCTATCCACGAAGTATATAAGACATTGTTCGAAGCCATCATTCTCGTAGTGCTGGTCGTATTTCTTTCCCTGCAAAGTTGGCGTGCCACGATAATTCCGATCGTTGCCTCACCTATTTCCCTAATTGGTACATTCGGCTTCATGCTCATCTTCGGTTTTTCGCTGAACATACTGACTTTGCTGGGATTGATACTTGCTATCGGTATCGTGGTGGACGACGCCATCGTAGTGGTGGAGAACGTGGAACACCTCATGGAGACGGAGAAACTCTCCCCCTATGAAGCCACCAAGAAGGCGATGAACGGCCTGGCAAGCGCATTGATAGCCACCTCCCTGGTGCTCTGTGCGGTTTTCGTTCCGGTAAGTTTCCTGAGTGGCATCACCGGACAGCTCTACCGCCAGTTCACCATCACCATTGCCGTGTCCGTACTCCTTTCCACGGTTGTAGCCCTGACGTTCAGCCCCGTGATGTGCTCGCTCATCCTGCGGCCCGATAGCGGCAAGAAGAAGAACATCGTGTTCCGCAAGATAAACCAGTGGCTGAACTTCGGCAATCACCGTTATATCGGCATCATCAGCCGCGTCATCAAGCATCCCAAGCGCCTGATGAGTACCTTCGGCATGGTGCTGGTGGCCATCTTCATCATCCACTGCCTGATACCGACCAGCTTCTTGCCTGCCGAAGACCAGGGTTACTTCAAGATAGAGTTGGAGTTGCCCGAAGGCGCCACGCTGGAACGTACCCGCGTAGTGACCGAACGTGCCGTGAAGTATCTGGAGCAAAACCCCTACGTGGCCTATGTGCAGAGCGTGGCAGGTAGCAGTCCGCGCGTGGGCAGCAACCAGGCGCGCAGCGAACTGACCGTCATCCTGAAGCCGTGGGACGACCGCAAGGGCACCACGATTGATAAAATCATGGAGACGGTGGAGCGCGACATTCGCGAGTATCCCGAGTGTAAAGTCTACCTCTCCACGCCGCCCGTCATTCCGGGCTTGGGCACGTCGGGAGGTTTCGAGATGCAACTCGAAGCGCGTGGCGATGCCACCTTCGACAACCTTGTGCAGGCAGCGGACACACTGATGTATTATGCCGAGAGGCAGAAAGCCCTGACCGGCTTGTCCTCCTCCTTGCAGTCCGAGATACCGCAACTCTATTTCGACGTAGACCGCGACAAGGTGAAGATGCTGGGCGTACCCCTGGCGGATGTCTTCTCCACCATGAAGGCCTACACCGGTTCGGTGTATGTGAACGACTTCAATATGTTCAACCGTATATATAAGGTATATATCCAGGCCGAAGCCCCGTATCGCGAACACAGAGACAACCTCAACCTTTTCTTTGTAAAAGACGCCAACGGAGCGATGGTGCCGCTTACCTCCCTGGGCAATTCGTCCTACACCACCGGGCCGGGCAGCATCAAGCGCTTCAACATGTTCACCACTGCCGTCATCCGCGGTTCTGCCGCCCAGGGCTACAGTTCCGGCCAGGCAATGGAGATTATAGGACAGATAGCCCGGGAGCATCTACCCGACAACATCGGTGTGGAGTGGAGTGGCCTTTCCTATCAGGAGAAGCAGGCAGGCGGACAGACCGGACTGGTGTTGTCACTGGTCTTCCTATTCGTCTTCCTCTTCCTGGCGGCCCAGTACGAAAGCTGGACGGTGCCCATCGCCGTATTGCTTTCCCTGCCGGTGGCTGCGTTGGGAGCCTATCTGGGTGTTGCCTTGTGTGGCTTGGAGAATGACATTTACTTCCAGATAGGTCTGGTGATGCTCGTGGGACTTGCGGCAAAGAACGCCATTCTGATTGTGGAGTTTGCCAAGGTGCAAGTCGATAACGGGAGAGACCTGGTGCAGTCCGCCATCCACGCGGCGCAGCTTCGTTTCCGTCCCATCCTGATGACTTCGCTCGCCTTCGTCCTGGGCATGTTGCCTATGGTGCTGGCTAGCGGACCGGGGTCTGCCAGTCGTCAGGCCATCGGCACGGGTGTATTCTTCGGAATGATATTCGCCATTGTCTTCGGCATCGTACTCGTACCGTTCTTCTTTGTCATGATTTATAAAGCAAAGGCGAAGGTAAGGCGTAAGATACATAAAGATGACAACTAAAAAGAGATTGAGAATGAGTCGTATGTTGAACCCCATTCAGTCGTAACCTCATTCATGCACTTCTTAAAGTACTGATAATAAATGATTTGAAAAGAAATGTCTGTCCATTGATAAAATGATACAAAATGATGCCAAGTTCTTATAAAAAATCAGTACCATTTGTCATTCAGAGTCATACATAAAGAGAGTAGATTCTTCGCTACGCTCTGAATGACAGATACTGTAGATTATGAATTTAAAAACGATAACATATGAAAAGAAAACAATTATATATCCTTTTATTACCGACCTCCGTCCTCCTCACCTCGTGCAAGGTCGGCAAGAGCTACGTCCGTCCCACAATGCCGCTGCCCGACAGCCTTGCGCAGCAGCAGGACAGCACCAGCATTGCCAACGAACAATGGCAGATGGTTTATACCGACAGCACCCTGCGCCAGCTCATCGGCGAAGCGTTGGAATATAACAAAGACATGCTCATCGCCGCCGCCCGCATCAAGGAGATGGCGGCACAGAAGCGCATCAGCGTGGCAAACCTGCTGCCCCAACTCAACGGCAAGGTCTATGCCGAGCGCGAAGTGGAGAACTACGGCGGGCATAGCCGCGACGTAGGCAACTCCTACGAAGCCAAAGCCCTCCTGTTCTGGGAAATCGACCTCTGGGGAAACCTTCGTTGGAAGCAGGTGGCCGCCGTGGCCGACTATCTGCAAACCGTAGAAGCCCAACGCGCCCTGCGCATGACGATTGTGGCCGAGGTGGCGCAAGCCTACTACGAACTCGTTGCCCTCGACACCGAGCTTGACATCGTTCGCCGCACACAGCGAGCCCGCGAAGAAGGCATCCGCCTCGCCCGTCTCCACTTTGAAGGCGGACTGACTTCCGAGATTTCCTACCAGCAAGCACAAGTAGAGTTGGCACGCACCGCCACGCTTGTCCCCGACTTGGAGCGCCGCATCTCCCTGAAAGAGAACGACATCGCCTTCCTTGCCGGCAAGTTTTCCACCCGCATCGAGCGCAGCCGCTTCCTGCAAGAGCTGGATGTTCCGAAGTCCCTGCCCGTCGGCCTGCCGTCCGACCTGCTGGAACGTCGCCCCGACATCCGTGCCGCCGAGCAGCAACTCCGTGCCGAGCACGCCCGCGTGAAGGTGGCCTACACCGATATGTCCCCCCCCGTCTGGCCCTCACCGGCCAGTTCGGCCTGGAGAGCGATGTCCTATCCAACTTCCTGCAATCGCCTTACTCCCTGCTGAGTGGTTCGCCGCTGAGTCCACTCTTCAACTGGGGCAAGAACCGTGCCGCCCTAAAAGCGCAGAAGGCCTCTTTCGAAGCCGAAGTCTATAGCTACGAAAAGACCGTGCTGAACGCCTTCAAGGAAGCCCGCAATTCCATTGTCGACTTCAATAAAATAAAGGAAGTCTATGAACTGCGCGTCAAGCTGGAGCGTTCCGCCCGCAGCTACGTAGGCCTGGCACAGCTTCAGTACATCAACGGCATCATCGACTACCTCGACGTGCTCGACGCCCAACGTGGATACTTCGACGCCCAAATCGGTGTGAGCAACGCCATCCGCGACGAACTCATCGCTATGGTCAACGTTTACAAGGCATTGGGCGGAGGCTGGCAGATGTAAAACTTACTTTTCTGCTTAATTATTATGGTTATTTTAAAAAACTTATTAAATTTGTCCGATTGTCATTAACAGAAAGATGCTTCTTCATTGAGTGGCAATGAATGTTAATCCTGAGAGACAAAACTAAGCTGAAAATACACCATGAGAAAAGCCTTGCTATTGAATTTTCTGTTCGCTTTCTGGTTGATACCGTTGTATGCATATTCTAACTTCACATTCAAGAAATATCAGGTAGAAGACGGGTTGTCGCACAACACCGTCTGGTGTGCCCTGCAAGATAGTTACGACTTTGTCTGGCTGGGCACCAACGACGGCCTGAACTTCTTCGACGGCCTGAACAACAAAGTCTACCGCAACGTACTGAACGATAAATTCTCCTTAGGCAACAATTTCGTGCAGGCACTCTTCGAAGACGAGAACCGCAATCTTTGGGTGGGCACCAACTCCGGACTCTATATCTACGACCGCAAGAGCGACCGCTTCACCTACTTCGACCGCAAGACCTCCTACGGTGTCTTCGTCAGCAGCGAAATCCGGAAGATTATCAAGTCTCAGAACGGTTTGATTTGGATTGCCACCCTGGGGCAGGGGCTTTTCGTCTACAACCCTCAGAAGGACGTGTTGCAGCAAAACAGCCTGCAAACCTCCTTTGTGTGGGACGTCTGCGAGAGCAACTCCAAGATATACGCCTCCTCCCTTCAAGAGGGACTGCTCTGCTTCGACGAAGAAGGCCGTTTCCTCTATAACTACCAGATTTCCACCACCGACAGTAATCCCTACAGCTACCGCATCCACAGTCTGTTTCCCCTTTTCGGCAGCATCTGGTTTGGTGCCGGCAACAACATACTCTACTGCCTGAACAAGCACACCGGCAAACTGGAGCACTACAGTGCCGCCTCCGAGAACTTCGGTGCCATCCACAGCCTGCTCGATTATTCGGGAACCGAACTGCTGCTGGGCACCGACAACGGGCTCTACCTCTTCAACCTGAACGACAAAACCTTCACCCGCGTCGATAACCCTGCCGACCCCAGAAGTCTGAGCGACCAAATCATCAACGGCCTGATGCGCGACGTAGAAGGCGGCATCTGGATATTGACCAATCTGGAAGGCGTCAACTACCTGGCCAAGCAAACCAAGTATTTCAATTACTATCCTCCCGTCTATCGCGAAGGAAGGGTCGTGGCAGGCAAGGTGATAGGCCCTTTCTGCGAGAATACGGACGGCAATGTGTGGATTGGCACCCGCGACGGACTGTACCTGCTCAACACCGTCACCCAGCAACTGACCAACCGTGCCATCGGCGGGCGTGCCGACAAGATGTATGACATCCGTTCCCTGATGCTCGACGGGTATTCCCTGTGGATAGGCACCTACAGCGAGGGATTGAAGGTGCTCGACGTCAACACTGGCAATCTGAAGTCCTACAACCACCTCAAGAATACCCCGAACACCATTTGCAGCGACGACGTGCTCGCCTTGTATAAAGACCGGCGCGGTGAAATCTTCGTCGGCACCAGTTGGGGGCTTTGCCGCTACGATGCGCGCGAGGATAACTTCTCCACCATCACCTCCATCAGCTCCATGATTTCGGTAGTCGACATCCTCGAAGACTCCTCCGACCATCTGTGGATTGCCACTTCCAACAGCGGCGTTTTCCGCTATAATCTGCGCGACGACCATTGGAAACACTATCAGCACGAAAGTTCCGACTCAACCACCATCACCAGCAATTCGCTCATCACTCTTTTCGAAGACAAGGATAAGACGATGTGGTTCGGCACGAATGGGGAGGGCTTTGCTCCTTCGATGTCAAGACCGAGACGTTCATCGACTTCGACCCCACCAACACCATCCTTCCCAACCGGGTGATTTACTCCATCGAACAAGACGAGGTGGGCGACTTCTGGATATCCGGCAATACCGGTCTGGTCACTATCAACCCTGTCACCAAGCAGCACTACCGCCGCTTCACCGTAGACGACGGCTTGCAGGGCAATCAGTTCACCGCCCAGTCTTCACTGAAGAGCGCCGACGGCCGGCTCTACTTCGGAGGCATCAACGGCTTCAACTCCTTCATGCCCGACCGCTTCACCAACAACCAGTACATTCTCTCCCCCCCCGTCTACATCACCGATATACGCTTGCCCTACGAAACCGACGCCCGCGCCGTGGCAGAGGCTTTGCACCTCAACGGCTCCCTCTATCTGGCAGAGACGGTCACCTTGCCCTACGAGTACAACAGCTTCTCCATCAGCTTTGTAGCCCTCAGCTACGAAGATGCCCTGAAGAACGCCTATTCCTATCGCCTGAAAGGGGTGGACAAGAACTGGGTGGTGAACTCGAATATGAACATTGCTCCCTACACCAATCTTCCTCCGGGCAAGTATGAGTTTGAAGTGCGCGGCTCCAACAACGACCGCGTGTGGAACAACCGGCCGTCTTCGCTGCTCATCATCATCACGTCTCCCTGGTGGCTTTCCGTCTGGGCCTATTGCCTCTATGCCTTGTGCGCGATAGGGGCCACCTGCTATATAGCCTGGCGTTGGAACAAGCATGTCAAGCTGAAGTACAAGCATCGAATGGAAGAGCATCAGATGCAGAAAGAGCAGGAAGTCTACAAGTCGAAAATCAGCTTCTTTGTCAATCTGGTGCACGAAATCCGTACTCCGTTGAGCCTTATCCGTCTTCCTTTAGAGAAGCTGCTCGAAGAAAAGAAGGGTGGGGAAGAGACCCGTTATTTGTCTGTGATAGACTGCAACGTAAACTACTTGCTGGAGATAACCAACCAGCTGCTCGACTTCCAGAAGATGGAAAGCGGCAGTATGCAACTCCACCCCAAAGCCTGCAACATCAGCCAGTTGGTGAAGGACGTGTACAATCAGTTTGTCAGTTCGACCGAGCTGAAAGGGTTCTCAATGACACTCGACGTACCCGGCGATGAAGTCATGGCCTATGCCGACCGCGAGAACCTCTGCAAGATACTCGTCAACCTGTTGGGTAATGCTCTGAAGTATGCACGTAGCCGCATCGATGTTCATCTGACCGCCACCACAGAAGAAGGCTTGAAAATCATAGTGGACGATGACGGCCCGGGTATTCCCGATACCGAGAAGCCGAAAATCTTTGAGGCGTTCTATCAGGTGGAGGAGACCAAGGCCGGAGTAGTGGGCACGGGCATCGGACTGGCCTTCTCCAAGTCTCTGGCAGAGTTGCACCACGGCCAGTTCACGGTGACGGATAGCGTTTATGGCGGTTCCTCCTTTGTGCTGTCGCTGCCCGTAGGAGAGGGCCAACTTGTCGAAGCCTCCGCGCCTCCTGCAGAGTTGGTAGAGCTGCCGCAGACAGAAGTCGGAGAAGCCACCGCAGCAGAGTATCCCGCCAATAAATTCACGGTGCTTCTTGTAGAAGACAATGTAGAGCTTCTCAATCTGACCCGCGACTCCCTCAGCGCCTGGTTCAAAGTGTTCAAAGCCTATAACGGACTGCAAGCATTAGACATTCTTGCCTCCGAGACGGTCGATGTAATCGTCAGCGACGTGATGATGCCCGAAATGGACGGCATGGAACTGACGCAGCGGGTAAAGTCCAACCTCGACTACTCGCACATCCCGGTCATCTTGCTGACGGCCAAGACTACGCTCGAAGCAAAAGTCGAAGGCTTCGAGTGCGGGGCGGATGCCTACATCGAGAAACCCTTCTCCATCCGCCAGCTCTACAAGCAGATAGAGAACCTGCTGAAGCTGCGCCAGTCGTTCCACAAGATGATGACAAACGTCTCCGGAGAACTGTCCCAAGCCTTTACCTCCGACTTCACGCTGTCTCAACGCGACTGTGAGTTTATTACGAAAGTGCAGGCCAAGATTGACGAGCAGATTTCCGATGAGAACTTCTCCATCGACACCCTGGCGGAGGCATTGAACATGAGTCGTTCCAACTTCTACCGGAAGATTAAGGCTCTGTCCGGCATGGCGCCCAACGACTACCTGAAGACCGTCCGCCTAAACAAAGCCGCCGCCCTGATAAGAAGCGGCATACGCATTGTAGAAGTGTGCGAGCAAGTCGGCTTCAACTCTTCCTCCTACTTTGCCAAGTGCTTCAAGGCTCAGTTCGGGGTGTTGCCGAAGGATTACACAGGAGAGGCTCAGGTGTGATTACATTAGAAGCAACTCTTTAACTCAAATACTATTTCAAAAAAAACATCTTCACTTTTTTAGTGAATATATTAACTATAACCTATCTTTGTAGCAACAATACAATCTCAATAGCATTATGGATACAATAAAAAGACTGCCGACACATCCGGGTGATGTTTTGAAAGAAGAGTTAGAATGCCGTAAGATTTCTCAGAAGAAGTTTTCCGAAATTCTGGGAATATCTTATACAATGCTTAATGAAATATTGAATGACAAGCGTCCGGTGACAAGCGATTTTGCATTAATGGTAGAGGCGGCTTTGGGCATTAATGCAGAAGTACTTGTCAATATGCAAACTCGCTGCAATATGGCTTTTTCGCGTAATAATCCTCTATAACCATCGATAACCTACTTGAATGGTTAAAAACCGCTAATAATCATAGTTAATCAATCAATCAATCAATACTTCAACGAATATATATGCTATATTTGCATCATCAAATAATCAATGATATGCATCAGTGATATGTATCACAGTAATGTTTGTAGTTTATTATCAGTAAACAAGAACCAAAGAGTCAGTCATGGGTAATATTAGATTAAAACAACAAAATGATTATCTTTCAAAACAGAAAGATAAATTCAACTCAAAACAATTGAATATGAGTAAGAAGTTTGTATTGTCTGACGTTTCCAAAGAAGAACTTGGAAAAAGGAGAATTTCTGTGTATTCTTATTTGCTGTAATGCTTCAAAGTGCATATCCATTTTATTTCATTCAAAAAGATAAGGGAGACTATAATGGTCTCCTTCATATTTTGTTATATAGGTTCAAATCAACTAAATCTAAATTGGTATATATAGTTCGGGTAGAAGAATACGAGCACAACATCTATGCCGTAAAATTTTACTAAAAGAGCCACTCCTCTTCTAAGAATAAATATAGGATAATGACAAATACCAATGAACCACGAAGGATTATAAACACTTGTATTAATATTATGCTCGACATATACCAAAATAATGAGAGAGCCTCTTTTGGTTTTGTTGGGGCAAATGGATTCAATGAAGATGTTAGCTGTACAAAGCGATATAGAGTTTACTCTAGAATCATTGCTACTTATTTCAGCGACGAGCACTTCTATCATAAAGAAAACATCGAGAAAAGCGCATATATGCTTATAAATAATATTTCTTTAAATGAAAATCCTAATTTAGTTGAACAAATAGAATCTTTTTTCATTGATCAATATGAATACTTTGAATAAAACCAGATTTCTTCGGCTTAACTTAAATGTATTTATTTCTGTATAATAGCTTTCCCATTAATATGGTATCTATCATCTGCTCCAACGGTAACTTTGAAGCCATTTCTTTCAAATTTAGTAAAATAATTAGCCTTTAAATTAGTGTCAAAAAACGGCACTTGCCGGAGCAAGTGTTGTTAGGTACGAAAAATAATAGTGGCCGCAATCAAAGAAAAACAAATAAAATAGTTGAGTAGTTAAAAATAGTTTTTACATTTGTGCATTGTTTAATCTTAAAAAATACACGAATATGAGAAACGTATTATTTATGCTGATTGCACTATTCTGTTTATCGGCTAATGCTCAAGAGAAGAAACAGGAAGATGCTTCAAAAAGCAAAACAGTGGAGTTGCTAAAAAAAAGACGGTGTTCTTTTGAAAAAAAAGATTTTTACGATATTGGAAAAGTGGCTGGTGCTACTTTCCAAAATATAGTAATAACAGATATTTCTACTGGAACAAAGACTGGTGCTCTTCGCATTGAAACTTATTATTCTTCTTCTTTAGGAACAGACACATATATCGGTACATTGGATTATGATGAGTTGGCAGGATGTATTAAATCACTAACCTACATTAAAGATAATATAATCACATCGATACCGGAAAATTATGTTGAATGTGAATATAACACAAAAGATGGTGTAAGTCTTGGAACATACTTGAATATCACAAAAAAAAGAAAGTGTTTGGAAAATATATATCCAAACAAAAAATTACACAAATAGGTCGCAAGCTTTTATGAAGGCTGAAAATATTAGCGAAATAATATCTATACTAATCAATCCTTAGAAAACCTAAGGAGTCATTTATAACGGCACTGTTCACAATTTTATGTAAATAGAAAGCTGCAGGATTTAAGTCTTATTTGATAATCCTGCAGCTTTCTATTTACATAAAATTGTGAACAGTGCCGTTGGATGTCTGCATGACTGTTTTCAATGTGCGAGATATAGTTTTTTTTCGTGCCGATTTTGGCAGCAAGTTGTGTCAACTTTGAAACGTTCAACTTTGAGCTGTTCAACTATTTTCAAAATCTTCACGTTCGGCAGTTCCCCGTTCACCGAAGTCTTCGGTTATCAAGTCTTCGATAGGGATACATCCCAATGCTTTCGTTAACTCCATTGTGAGTTTATATTCCTCCCATGCTTTGGCAGTGGCTTCTTCACGCTTTTTTGTACCGATCTCTCCAAATTCTTTGGCGAGTTCGGCACTTACATCGTAAATTTCATTCTTCTTGTTCATAACACAAAGGTATTAAAAAGTTGTGTTGCAATACAGCGTTTTAACTTTATATTCACAAACCTTGTGTATCGGTGCTCTGTTTCTTTGCCTTATCTTCACGAACCATGTGAAAATGGAATGATAGATTAATTAAAAAGAAAGAAGATGAAAGATTTGACATCCTTTACGGTTTCAGTCCTTCGGGAACTGGAAGATGAGGGGCGGTTCAGCA
>JAJQAY010000075.1 GCA_021203515.1 Bacteroides sp.
ACAAATATTGTCTTTACGGTACACACAAGATTAAAACAGACAATTCCGAATAAAAATAACAGGTGGTAATCTGTGTTATCTGTAGCGAAATCAGTAACTTTGCATCCGCATTGTGTCAATGCAGGGTATCCAAACTCACTTTAGTAAATAATAATAAAAACAGATATATAATGGGATTTAATGAAATTTTAAGCTCGATTTTCGGCAACAAATCCGCCCGCGACATGAAGGAAATAAAACCGTGGGTAGACAAAATAAAAGCCGCTTATCCGGAAGTAGCCGCACTGGACAACGATGCCCTGCGCGCCAAAACCGAAGAACTGAAAGTCTATATCCACGACTCTGCTACCGAACAGCGCGCCAAGGTGGAAGAACTGAAAGCCGGCATCGAAAGCATCGAACTGGAAGACCGCGAAGAGGTCTTTGCACAGATTGACAAGATTGAAAAAGAAATACTTGAGATATACGAGAAAGCCTTGGAGGACGTGTTGCCCGTAGCTTTCTCTATCGTAAAGGAAACCGCCAAACGCTTCTCGGAGAACGAGGAAATCGTGGTGACCGCCACCGACTTTGACCGTCAACTGGCTGCAACAAAGGATTTTGTACACATTGAAGGCGACAAGGCCATCTACCAGAACCATTGGGTAGCGGGTGGTAACGACACCGTTTGGAACATGGTGCACTATGATGTGCAGTTGTTCGGTGGTGTAGTATTGCATAAAGGTAAGATTGCCGAAATGGCAACGGGTGAAGGTAAAACGCTGGTGGCTACCCTGCCGGTATTCCTCAACGCTCTGACCGGAAACGGCGTGCACGTGGTGACCGTGAACGACTACCTGGCAAAACGTGACTCCGAATGGATGGGTCCGCTTTATATGTTTCACGGATTGAGCGTGGATTGCATCGACCGCCATCAGCCCAACTCCGATGCCCGCCGTCAGGCTTATCTGGCCGACATCACGTTCGGTACGAACAACGAATTCGGTTTCGACTACCTGCGCGACAATATGGCAATCAGCCCGAAAGACCTCGTACAACGCCAGCACAACTATGCGATTGTCGATGAGGTGGACTCGGTATTGATTGACGATGCCCGTACTCCGTTGATTATCTCAGGTCCGGTGCCGAAAGGCGACGACCAACTCTTCGAGGAACTCCGCCCGCAAGTGGAGCGACTGGTAGAAGCACAGAAGAAACTGGCCACCCAGTACCTCGCCGATGCCAAGCGTCTCATCGCTTCGGGCGACAAGAAAGAGGTGGAAGAGGGTTTCCTCGCCCTGTATCGCAGCCACAAGTGCTTGCCCAAGAACAAGGCCTTGATTAAGTTCCTCAGCGAGCAGGGCATCAAGGCCGGTATGCTCAAGACCGAGGAGATTTACATGGAGCAGAACAACAAGCGTATGCATGAGGTGACTGACCCGTTGTATTTCGTCATTGATGAAAAACTGAACAGCGTAGACTTGACAGATAAAGGTGTAGACCTGATTAGCGGCAACTCCGAAGACCCGACGTTCTTCGTGCTGCCCGACATCACCGCCCAACTCTCCGAACTGGAAAATGAGACGAGCCTGACGGACGAAGAACGTCTGGAAAAGAAGGACGCCCTGATGACGAACTATGCCATCAAGTCGGAACGCGTGCACACCATCAACCAGTTGCTGAAGGCTTACACCATGTTCGAGAAAGATGACGAATATGTGGTAATAGACGGTCAGGTGAAGATTGTGGACGAGCAGACGGGACGTATCATGGAAGGCCGCCGCTACTCCGACGGTTTGCATCAGGCCATCGAAGCCAAGGAAGGCGTGAAGGTGGAAGCCGCCACGCAGACTTTCGCCACGATTACGTTGCAGAACTACTTCCGTATGTATCACAAGCTGGCCGGTATGACCGGTACGGCCGAAACGGAAGCAGGCGAACTTTGGGACATCTACAAACTGGATGTAGTGGTTATCCCGACCAACCGCCCCATTGCCCGTAACGACATGAACGACCGTGTTTACAAGACGAAACGCGAAAAATATAAAGCGGTTATCGAAGAGATTGAAAAGATGGTGGAAGCCGGACGTCCCGTTCTGGTAGGTACTACCTCCGTCGAAATCTCGGAAATGCTGAGCAAGATGCTGACGATGCGCAAGATTGAGCACAGCGTGCTGAATGCGAAGTTGCACCAGAAGGAAGCCGACATCGTGGCGAAAGCCGGTTTGAGATGTGCGGTGACCATAGCTACCAACATGGCAGGTCGTGGTACGGACATCAAGCTAAGCCCGGAAGTGAAAGCTGCTGGCGGTCTTGCCATCATCGGTACGGAGCGTCATGAGTCGCGCCGTGTAGACCGCCAGTTGCGTGGTCGTGCCGGACGTCAGGGCGACCCGGGTTCATCCGTATTCTTCGTGTCGCTGGAAGACGACCTGATGCGTCTGTTCTCTTCCGACCGTATTGCCAGTGTGATGGACCGCCTCGGCTTTAAGGAAGGCGAAATGATTGAGCACGGCATGATTTCCAAGTCTATCGAACGCGCACAGAAAAAGGTGGAAGAAAATAACTTCGGTATCCGTAAGCGTTTGCTGGAATATGACGACGTGATGAACAAGCAACGTACGGTGGTTTATACCAAACGCCGCCACGCCTTGATGGGCGAACGTATCGGCATGGACATCGTGAATATGATTTGGGGCCGTTGCGCCAATGCCATCGAAGCTCCTACGTATGAGGACTGCAAGATGGACTTGCTGCAAACGCTTGCCATGGAGACTCCGTTCACGGAAGACGACTTCCGCAATGAGAAGAAAGAGGCGTTGGCGGACAAGGCGTTCGATGCCGCTATGGAACTCTTCAAGCGCAAGACCGAACGTATGGCACAAATCGCTTATCCGGTCATCAAGCAGGTGTACGAGAACCAGGGACATATGTACGAGAATATCCTAATCCCCATCACCGACGGCAAACGTATGTACAATATTTCCTACAACCTGAAAGCCGCTTACGAAAGCGAGTGTAAAGAAGTGGTGAAAGCATTCGAGAAGTCAATCCTGCTGCACGTCATCGACGAAGCATGGAAAGAAAACCTGCGCGAACTGGACGAACTGAAACACTCCGTACAGAATGCCAGCTACGAGCAGAAAGACCCGTTGCTGATATACAAGCTGGAGTCTGTAAACCTGTTCGACACCATGGTCAATAAGATTAATAACCAAACGGTTTCTATCCTGATGCGCGGACAAATTCCGGTGCAGGAGCCGCAGGACATTCGCCAGGCAGCGCCCGAACAACGCCAGGACCTGAGCAAACTGCGTGAACAGAAACAAGATTTGAGCGACCCGCATCAGCAGGCAGCCGCCCAGCAGGATACACGCGAACAGGTGAAACGTGAACCTATCCGTGCCGAAAAGACAGTAGGGCGCAACGACCCGTGTCCTTGCGGAAGCGGTAAGAAGTACAAGAACTGCCACGGAAAAATGCGTGAAAATAGTGATAGGTGATTAGTGATTGGTGGTTTGCCAATCACTAATCATCCGATAAAAAAGCCTCGAACGGTTAAAAACGATTCGAGGCTTTTCTATATCCAAGTAAAAGATTACTTTTGTTTTGTCAGAATAAAAAACAAGGACTATGACCAAATACGCTTATTATCTGTTGCTGTGTTGTTCAGTACTTTTGAGTGGATGCCAGACCATGGAACCGCTTTCCATAGACTATATGCTTCCGGCAGAGATTAGTTTCCCGGAAAGCCTGAGACGAGTAGCCATTGTCAATAATATGCCCGAAATTCCGGACAATGAACTGATTATTCCTAAAGAAGACAAGAAGGACGAAACCGAAATAGCCCGCAAGATGAATTACTACAACGGCAATGCCGCCATTGCTACCGAGGCACTGGCAGAAGCCATTGCCAATGAGAACTACTTCAACGAAGTGGTAATCTGCGACTCCGTCTTGCGTGCCAAAGATATCACACCGCGCGAAAGTACCCTGACGGAAGAAGAGGCCAGCCAACTTATACAGGATCTGGACGTAGATTTTCTGGTTGCATTAGAAAACGTACAGATACGTTCTACCCGCAAAATCAGTTTCATGCGCGACTGGGACGTGTTCTACGGAACGGTGGATGCCAAAGTGTATCCCACGGTCAAGGTCTACCTGCCCAATCGTAAAACACCGATGGTAACCATCAGCGCCAATGACAGCATATTCTGGGACGAAGCAGGAAACGAACCTTACGTACAGACCCATCTTATCAGTGATAAGGAGGTGATAAGGCAAGCCTCGGAGTTTGCCGGAAGCATCCCCGTGAAGCACCTGCTGCCCTACTGGAAGACTGCCAACCGCTACCTGTTCTCCGGCGGTTCGGCAAACATGCGCGACGCCGCCGTATATGCCAAAGAGAATAAATGGGACAAAGCCATCGAACTGTGGAAGCAAACCTATGACACCCAAAAAGGTAAGAAAAAGATGCAGGCTGCCTACAATATCGCCGTTGGCTATGAAATGCAGGACAGCATCATTGTGGCTACCGACTGGGCCCTGAAAGCACAAGCCGAAGCCCGCAAAGTGGACAAAGTGGACGAAAGGGATCTCTCCCATCTGGAACGGGTAGACCTCCCCAATTATGTCCTCACCACCCTCTATGTGGCCGAATTGCAGGAGCGTAGAGATGGTTTGTCGCGCCTGAAGATGCAAATGCAGCGATTTAGTGACGATTTTTAGTCAAATGATGCAGAAATAATTGTTTTTATACCTTTGACTTCCATTAAGTAAAGGAAGACAATTATGAAACTTAGTCAATCTTCAATAGCTCTACTCGAAAATGCCATCAAGAAAGCAATCGGCAAATACACCTGCGGTTGCGAGCAAACCATCGTTACGGATATTCATCTGCAAGCCAACCAGAATTCCGGTGAATTGTCCATCTTCGACGATGAGGATGAAGAGTTATCCAACGTCACCATCGAAGAATGGATGACTTATAAAGGGGACGATTTCTATGAAAATGTGGAACGTATTCTGAACCCCATCCTCTGCAACATGAGGAACAGCGGAGATTTTGACAAGTTGACTATCCTGAAACCGTTCTCTTTCGTATTGGTGGACGACGAAAAAGAGACGGTTGCCGAACTTCTGCTAATGGATGATGACACTTTACTGGTCAATGAAGAACTCTTGAAAGGCCTGGACGAAGAACTGGATGCTTTCTTGAAAGATTTATTGGAAAAGTAAAAAACAGCCTTTACTGTTTTTTACTTTTTTCCGCCCAGGCTTTTTCCATGCCATAGAAGTTCAGTTCTTGTTCCTCTGATTTATTATCGAATTCCTGTTGTTTCTGATTGAAGGAAACCTTCCAACGCTGGTAGTACAACTCTTTCAAAAGCCCGCCCCATTCGCGGTGGGAATAATCGTGCAGTCCTCCCCGATTGGCAGCAATGCTATCTCCCCAAACTGTGATGAGTGCAGAAGCATTCCATTCATAGAGATTTCGCTCTTCGTCCGTGGTGCCCAGAGAACGGGCGGCCGTCAGCCAGGAAGATACTGAAAATTCCTTCCGGGTGGACAGCAGGCTGTCTTGTGTCAGTATCAAATCGAGGAATTGCCGCGTCTGCTCCCGAAAGCTCTCCTTATCTTTCCGGTCATAGCTTCGAGAGATTTCTTCGAGCAACACATTCCCTTTATCTGCCTGACTTTGACGTACTATATCGACCAAGTCATACTCAAAATTATTGTTTTCCCGATATTGTCCGGCTACGGATTTCATCAGTTGTGCCGCCTTTGCAGTGGAGTCCGGTGCATAGAAGAGTTTGGAATATCCCCACGTGGAGGTTCTGTCCAGATGGAAGCCCGGACGGGCGCATAGCAAGGACTCGACGGTTCCTTCACCCGGATAGTCCTTCGGGGCATTATATACGGTATGTTCCAAGGCTTGCCATGCTTCGGTCACTTCCGGGGTCACTCCTCCGTAACGGGCTTTCAGATAGCCTTGCAACCAGGCATCCGGTGAGAAACGTTCTTCCCGCCAAGGCAATTCATACAACAGTTCGAACATGACCGGATTATTTTCAATACCTTCGGGAGTTGTTCCTACTCCACGCAAGGTAGTGCCGTTGGGATGGGCGCATGCGTCATAGTATCCATTTACCAACTGGTTCATCCGGCCGTGAAGTCCGACATTTCCGCCGAAGTTGAGCAGCTTGCAATAGAGCCAGTCGTGCTTGCCGAAGCCTTTCTCCCGATACCACCGGGAATTGGGGTCGCCCCACTGCGGAAGCTTCTCGCTATATAAGTCCAAGACCATCAAGTCTCCTTCATTCAGAGGTTCAATCATCTTCGCCCGCGGATTTGCCTGCCATGCCTGAATGACCCAGACAGCATCGGGATTGGCTTTCTTCATGGCTTTCATGATGGATGTTCCGGCTTTTGCCAAATCCACTCCTTCCGTATTGCCTCCTTCGTGGAAAGGGTCCATGCTGTAATATTTTGTTTTGCCATACAGCTTTTCCAATTCTTCGTAGTACATGGCAGCAAAGGAGTCAAAATGCTCGTCTTCGGTAGAAAGGAAGGCGGGACGGGGGAAACCACACCATTTTCCCGGATCGGCAATCCGGTATCCCAACTTCTCACCGATATTTCTAGGCACCATTCCGGCATAACCGGGAAATACGGGTTCAATCCCCAGTTCGTGCATACGGGCCACTATCTTCTTTTGAAGTGCCTCCTGCTGACGATACCAGCTATCGGGATTAGGTCCTCCCCACCCTTCCAGGTTATTCATCTGCCACCAGACCATGAAAGCGGGGCCTGCGATGAACTCGTTGATTTCTTCGGTGGTATATCCGACACGCTTCAAGAGATTGTACCAGACTACTTCCACTCCCGTGATGCTTAAAGGCATGTTGATGCCGCGCATCTCCATCCAGTCTATCTCTTTCTCCCAACGCTCCCAGTCCCAGAAAGCCATGGAATAGGAAAAAGTGCAATAGTTCAGGTAGCAACGGTGTTGCATAGATGTCTCCTGACGGATTTTCTTTTCCGGAAGGGGTAATGCGGAGGGCAGCTTCTGCGATGGATTATTCCAGGAAAGATGAATGCCTGCCACGTATTTCAGATACCAATTCAGTCCGGTAGCCAGAGAGAGGTCGGAGTTACCGGTTATCAAGACTTTACCGTCTTCGGTGGTTATCTCGAAGTAGCCTTTCGCCGGTTGATGTTCGTCGGGAAGTAACTGGAAAAGGATGCGACCTTGTGCAGTACCTTCCGTCACGCGGTCAGCTAGAGAATTTACCGGCAATTGTTGGTGGGGCTGGCAGCTACACAACAAGGTGATGCCAAGCAGTGCGATGAGTAGGAAACGCATATACATCATCTTCATAGATTATTAGATTAACAAGGTGAAAAAGAAAGGCATCCCAAAACGAGTTGGGACGCCTGATATAAGAATAAAACAGCTATGCTTTCTTCAAAGCTGCAATGCTTTCCTGCAAAGACTTGATGATACTTTCCGCATCAGCTTGCTTTTTGCGTTCCATTTCAAGAACGGCTGCCGGGGCATTGTTCACGAACTTCTCGTTGCTCAACTTCTTCAGAACTCCCTGCAAGAAACCTTCCTTATGCTTCAGTTCGGCTTCCATACGGGCAATCTCAGCTTCCACATCAATCATATTGCCCAGAGGCACAGCATATTCCGTAGTGCCTACCATGAAGGAAGCAGCACCGTCTGTTTTGGCTTCCACCACATCAATAGCAGACAGGTTGCACATCTTCACAATCACCGGGTTCATCTTTTCTACCGGATTGGCTCCGATAACCTGCAATTCCAGCGCTTCTTTCAGAGCGATGTTCTTCTGCATACGAATGGAACGGACATTACTGATAATCTCCTTAGCTATCTCAAATTCCTGCAGGAATTCTTCGTTAACATCTGCGTCGATTTCACCCAAAGGATGAACCATCAGACTTTCGCCCGGCTTGCGCTCGCGCAACTGTTGCCACAATTCTTCCGTAATGAAAGGCATGAACGGGTGCAACAACGCCAGCAAACGCTCAAATGAGCCAAGTACCATTGTATAAATGAAACCATTGACGGGCTGTCCGTAGGCCGGTTTCACAATCTCCAGCAACCAAGAGGAGAACTCGTCCCAGAACAGCTTATAAACCAGCATCAATGCCTCACTTAGACGATACTTGCTGAACAAATCGGCTATTTCGGCGGAAGCAACATCCAGTCTTTGGTCAAACCACTGCACGGCAATATGGGCATCCGCAGGAATATCAACCGTACCCATTCCGTCCGTCCACCCCTTTATCAGGCGGAAGGCGTTCCAAATCTTATTACAGAAGTTACGGCCTTGCTCGCAAAGTGCATCGTCGAAGAGGATGTCATTTCCGGCAGGAGCCGAAAGCATCATACCCATACGTACACCGTCGGCACCGTATTTTTCAATCAGCTCCAACGGGTCGGGAGAGTTGCCGAGCGACTTGGACATCTTGCGTCCCAGTTTGTCGCGAACGATACCAGTGAAGTACACGTTCTTGAACGACATCTGACCTTCGTACTCATAGCCGGCCATAATCATGCGGGCTACCCAGAAGAAGATAATATCCGGACCCGTCACCAGGTCGCTAGTGGGGTAATAGTATTTGATTTCCTCGTTGCCCGGATTATTGATACCATCGAACAAAGAAATAGGCCACAACCAGGAAGAGAACCAGGTATCCAGGCAGTCTTCATCCTGACGCAAATCAGCCATAGTCAAGGCATTATTTCCCGTCTTCTCCTTCGCCAGCTTCAAAGCCTCTTTAGGGGTAGCAGCTACCACGTATCCGCCTTCCGGAAGGAAGTACGCAGGAATGCGGTGTCCCCACCACAACTGGCGGCTGATACACCAGTCCTTGATATTCTCCAACCAGTTCTTATACGTATTTTTATACTTGGCAGGGTAGAATTTCAGTTCGTCATTCATCACCGGCGGCAATGCCATATCGGCAAAGTGCTGCATCTTCAGGAACCACTGCATGGAGAGTTTCGGTTCGATGGGCACATTGGTGCGCTCGGAGAAACCTACCTTATTGGTATAAGCTTCTACCTTCTCCAACAAATCGGCAGCGGCAAGGTCTTTCTCTATCTGTTCGCGCACGTCGAAACGGTCCATGCCGATATACAGTCCGGCAGCTTCGCTGAGCGTACCGTTGTCATTGAAAATGTCGATGCTCGGCAGGTTATACTTCTCGCCCAGCATATAGTCGTTTACATCGTGTGCGGGGGTTACTTTCAGGCAGCCCGTACCGAATTCGATGTCTACATAATCATCCTCGATTACCGGAATGACACGGCCTACCAACGGCACAATCACTTTCTTGCCTTTCAGCCAAGTGTTCTTCGGGTCGTTGGGGTTGATACACATAGCGGTATCACCCATGATGGTTTCGGGGCGGGTGGTGGCAACTACGGCATAGCGTCCTTCGGCATCACCTTCCACTTTATATCTCAGGTAGTACAGTTTGCTGTGCTCCTCTTTGTAGATAACTTCTTCATCGGAGAGGGCGGTCAGCGCTTTCGGGTCCCAGTTTACCATGCGGACACCCCGATATATCAGGCCTTTGTTGTAGAGGTCTACAAACACTTTCAATACGCTTTCGCTGCACTTCTCGTCCATCGTGAAGGCAGTGCGGTCCCAGTCACAGGAAGCACCCAGCTTGCGAAGTTGTTTCAGGATGATACCGCCGTGTTCGTCCGTCCATTCCCAAGCGTGTTTCAAGAACTCGTCGCGGGTAAGGTCGGTCTTCTTGATGCCTTGTGCAGCAAGTTTGTTTACTACCTTGGCTTCGGTAGCGATAGAAGCATGGTCGGTGCCCGGTACCCAGCAAGCGTTCTTACCTTCCATGCGGGCACGACGTACCAGGATATCTTGGATGGTATTATTAAGCATGTGTCCCATGTGGAGCACACCGGTGACGTTGGGGGGCGGAATGACGATGGTGTAAGGCTCACGACCATCAGGTTTCGAACTGAATAATTTGTGATCCAACCAATATTGGTACCACTTTCCCTCTACGTCGGCGGGATTGTACTTACTTGCTAATTCCATATTTCTAATATCTATATTTTATTATAATGGCTGCAAAATTACTAAATTAATAGCTTTCTCCGGCAAAAGTAATGAAAAGAATTGTATATCTTTGCTTGATTATTTCTTGAAACACAGTTTGAAACGGTAAATAACAATAGATGTAACGGGACGTAACAATATATGAGACGAGGCATCACAATATATGGCATAAAGTTTACAATGTCTTCCCTGCTTTTAGCACTTCTTTTGCTGGTGGTATGGCTTACGCAATGGGTGCCGGGCTGGGGAAACGTCTATGCCCGGCATATTTATCCACTTATAGCCCGCCCGCTTTCCACCTTCTCCGGTTTGTTTCCTTTCGCCATCGGCGATTTGTTCATTGCGCTCAGCATTGCCGGTGTACTCCTCTACCCCGTCTATGCCCGCTGCATCCGGAAGAAGAAGTGGAAACGCATCTTGCTGAACGATGTGAAATATCTGCTATGGATGTACGTGTGGTTCTATCTGGCGTGGGGACTGAATTACTCACAATATAATTTCTACGGACGCACCGGTATTCCTTATACTCCCTATACGCCCGAAAACTTCCGGAGCTTTACAGACGACTATATCGACAAGCTGAACGCATCTTATGTGGAAGTGACTTCCATCAATCCGGCACTCGTCTGCCGCGAGAGCGTGCGGGGATACAATCGAATCAGCGATACGCTGGGCATACACCGCCCCTTTCAGCAGTCGCCCCGTGTAAAGACGATGTTGTTCACACCGCTGATTTCGATGGTGGGCGTCACTGGCAGCATGAGGCCTTTCTTCTGCGAGTTTACCTTGAACGGTGATTTGCTTCCTCCGCAATACCCCGCCACGTACGCTCATGAACTTGCCCATCTGCTGGGCATCACCAGTGAGGCCGAAGCCAACTTCTACGCCTATCAGGTCTGCACCCGTTCGCAGTCGCGGGGCATCCGTTTCAGCGGATACTTCTCGGTGCTGTATCATGTGCTCGCCAACGCCCGTCGGCTGATGGACGAAGAGGAATACGCGCAGCTTTATAATCGCATACGACCCGAAATCATTGAACTGGCAAAAAGCAACAGTACCTATTGGACGGCAAAATACAGTCCTTTCATCGGAGATATTCAGGACTGGATCTATGATTTGTACCTGAAAGGAAACAAGATAGAAAGCGGCCGGAAGAATTATTCCGAAGTGATAGGATTACTTATCTCGTATGAGAACTGGAAAGCCGATATACATAATTAAATTAGAATAATGCATACAAGAAAAGAACAAATGGAAGCCTTCGGACGCTTCCTCGACATACTCGACGAACTGCGAGTAAAATGCCCTTGGGACAAGAAACAGACCAACGAAAGTCTGCGCCCCAATACCATCGAAGAGACTTATGAACTGTGCGACGCCCTGATGCGCAACGACAAGAGCGACATCTGCAAGGAACTGGGAGACGTGCTGCTCCACGTGGCCTTCTATGCCAAGATAGGTTCGGAAACGGGCGATTTCGACATCAAGGATGTCTGCGACCGCCTTTGCGAGAAGCTCATCTACCGCCATCCGCACGTATTTGGAGACGCGAAAGCAGAAACTGCCGGGCAAGTATCCGAGAACTGGGAACAACTGAAACTCAAGGAGAAAGGCGGCAATAAGATCGTATTAAGCGGTGTACCCGCTGCCCTGCCCTCACTCATCAAGGCCTATCGCATCCAAGACAAGGCACGCAACGTAGGCTTCGATTGGGAAGAACGCGAACAGGTATGGGAGAATGTAAAAGAAGAAATCCAGGAGTTTCAGGCAGAAGTGGCCCACATGGATAAGGAAAAGGCGGAAGAGGAATTCGGTGACGTTATGTTCAGCCTCATCAATGCCGCCCGTCTCTATAAGATTAATCCCGATAATGCGCTGGAACATACCAACCAGAAGTTCATCCGCCGCTTCAACTACGTAGAAGCCCATAGCATCAAGGAAGGCAAAAATCTGCACGACATGTCACTGGAAGAGATGGAGAAACTGTGGAACGAAGCGAAAGCGTTAGAGAATAAAAAATAGATGATGCGTTTCGTCCAAACACATCATCTATTACCCCAAACGGATGATGCATTTTCATGTAATGCATCATCCGTTTCACTTCAATATATCATTCGTTTTTTACGTCTCCTTTTATCAGTGCTTTTTTGCAGGTGCACCACCTTTACCGCCCATTCCTTTCAGCAATTCGCGATGGAAACGCATTTCCGCTTTCTGCACCTGATAAAGCTTCTTGGCGGAAAGTATCTTCCTGAACTTCGTATAATAAGTCTTGTCCAGACGATCGGAAGCAATGCGAGCGTCAAAAACTCCTTCCATGATTGCATCATACTGGGCTTCGGTCGTTTTCTCATCCTTGCCCTGGTATATCAGGCTCCATGCCTTATCGTTCTGCTCCCTCTTCTTATCTTGCAACTCAAAGTAAAGCGGGAAAAACTTGGTAGCTTCTTCCTTCGTCAGTCCGGCCTTCTCGATGATATACGCTTTTTGTTTGGTACGAAACTCCTCGGGAGACAAATGCTGGTTACAACCATCTACCGCCCAAAGTACCGGTGCAAAACTGCACACCATAACAAATAAAACAATCAGCTTTTTCATTTCTTTTCAATCAGTTAGTTGTTGTTATCTCATTCTGCATCAGCATCTGCCAGATAGACGTACAATGAGTAGTCGTCCAACATGGAGTTGTCTACCGCCATATTGATATATTCCATTTCTGTTTCCGTCTCATCTGCTGCTACACGGTCTTCGGCAGCCGGTGTGCGGTCGGCAGAAGCTACGCGGATAATCAGTGCCGCACCCACAAACATGGCAGCCATGTATGTCCACGGTTTTACCCTCTCCCACAACGTAGCCTCTTTCTTTTCGAAAGCAGGCTTCTCCCTTTCGGGAAGCCGTTCCATAATCTCCGAGGTGAGATTTTCAAAATATCCGTCGGGCATGCGGAAAGAATTTTCCGTCCCTACCTTCTTGAGTATATTATCCTCTTCTTTCATAAGCTATTCTCCTCTCTGTTTGGTTAGACATCTTTTCATGTCAAAGGTTTAATCTTCTTCTCCCAAAATCTTTTCTATCTTCTTCACGGCATGATGATAGGATGCTTTCAAAGCTCCTACCGTCGTTCCGAAGATTTCAGACATCTGTTCGTATTTCATTTCCTGATAATACTTCAGGTTGAAGACCATGCGCTGCTTCTCCGGCAAGGTGAGCAATGCTTTCTGCAAAGCCATCTGTGCCTTGTCGCCCGAGAAATAAGGGTCGCTTTCCAGCTTCTGAAGTGCATCGGCTTCCGGGTCGTCCAGAGAAACGGTTGCCGTAGCCCGTTGTTTGTTCAGGAAAGTCAGGCTTTCATTCAGGGCAATACGATAGAGCCAGGTGGATAGCTTGGCCTCCGCCCGGAAATAGTCGATGTTGGTCCACGCCTTGATAAAAGTATTCTGAAGCAGGTCGTTGGCGTCTTCGTGAGAAAGTACCAGGCGACGGATTTGCCAATACAACTGTTCGCTGTACTGCTTCACTATCATCTCAAATCCCTGCTTCTGTGTGCTTTCATCTTGCAAAAGTGCCAACACCTCGCGCTCATTATAGGAAGGGTTCATAAATTTCTATTCGCATTTAGTCTTTTGACTCACAAAGATAATAAAAGTTTAATTCATACCGATATACAAAGCGTTTCTTTAGCAAGTTGTGTGTCGGGAAAGACTGCCAAGGCTTCTTTCAGTATGATGCTCTCATCTTCGTGGCGGACGGAGAAATGCCCTATCAGCAGTTTCTTCACTGCCGCATCTTTGGCTATCTGCGCGGCCTGCGTGGCAGTGGTATGGAAGGTTTCTTTGGCACGCGGAGCAGCGTCTTCGGCAAAGGTGGCTTCGTGGAAGAGCAGGTCTACCCCTTTGATTTGCTCCACAATAGACGGCAGATAAATAGTATCCGAACAATAGGCATAGCGCCTGGGCGGTTCGGATGGGCGAGTCAGACGGGAATTAGGGATTACCTCGCCTTCGGGTGTCACATAGTCGGCGCCGTTCTTGATGCGGTTCAGCTCATACACCGGCACCTGATAAAAGTCTATCATATCGCGCAGGATATGGTTGGGCCGCTGCTTCTCGGCAAACAGAAAGCCGCAGCACGGCATCCGGTGACGCAGAGGGATGGTGGTCACCGTGAGCGAACGGTCTTCATAAATCAAAGCCGGTTCCTTGGTTTCAAACTCATGGAAGAGGACTTTATACGTCATCTGATGGTTGAAGAAGCCCAGCATCGGAGTGAGCAGGGCTTCCAACCCCTTGGGTGAATGGATGTGCAGTTCTGCCGTACGTCCCAGCAGATTGAGTGTAGAAATCAGTCCCAACAAGCCAAAGCAGTGGTCGCCGTGCAGGTGGGAGATAAAGATATGGTTCAGGCGCGAGAACTTGAGGCGGGACTTGCGGAATTGCAACTGTGCCCCTTCCCCACAGTCAATCATGAACAGCTTATCGCGCAAGTTCACTACCTGCGAGGTCGGGAAATGACGGGTGGTGGGCAATGCCGAACCACAGCCAAGGATATGCAACTCAAACTTTTCCATCTACGACGCCTGAACAATCCTTATCAGTTTTCTACTACAGTCTCTTTACTTCGGAAGCAGTAAATACGCACTCTACTTTCTTTCCAGATGTTTTACCTATGTAGCGGTAAATCAGGCTTTTATTATTCTTTGCACAAGTCTCCAGGAATGTTTTCAGAGAAGGGTCGTTTCTATTCAACGAACTTTTGATACTCTGCTTCATCTGTTCTTTATTGCTTTCCAGGGTAGCCATATCAACCCCTTCCTCGTCAATCGTATAATTATAAACCACATCGTCGCCTTCGATTGTCAGCTTGTCAAGAACTGTGGCCTCGTCCACATGCAACGGGCATGATATATTTGTCACATTCACCAGTTGCTCCAGTTTCTGCTGATCGCTTTCTTCTGCAGACATATCCTGGTTTAAGATACCTTTCAGGTCATCCGTATTCAAATAACACTCTACTTCTTTACCCGTGTTATCTCCTTTATATATAAATTTAATTCCCGATTTGGCGCCTATAACCATATCCAGCATCTGTTTGATTTCTCCCTTAGGGTTCTGGAACATGGCAGATACAGCCGACTTCATCGACTCAGGGTTCTTCTCCAATGTTTCCAGATTAAGGTAATCTTCGTTCATCGTCAGGTTATAGACCACGTCTTTTCCATCAAAAGAGATACTTGAGATTTCACCTGCCGTTCCCATGCTTATGGGGCACTGCTTGTTGGCTACTTCGATTGCTATTTTCAATTTACTTTTTTGGCTGCACCCGGTCAATAATACAAGAGACAAACAGGCGAACAACATTACTTTACCAGTAGTTTTGAGGATGTTTTGCATAACAGTTTTAATTAAGTTATTTATATATGTTCTTTAATCGCGACAACAGAATGTCCTGCTATCGCGGGGCAAAGATAATCATAAAATAATGAAAGAAACAAAAAAGGGACTGTCTAACAAGTTTAGTCAGTCCTTTTTTGCAGGCAAAAAGAAGGCT
>JAJQAY010000084.1 GCA_021203515.1 Bacteroides sp.
ATAAAGATACAACCTTTATTTGAATTATGCAAGATTAAAACAGGCAATTCCGTAATGTAATAGTATGGCGTCGTACTTGTAGCCTTGCTCGCCCATCACGGCGGCACCTATCTGGCAAAGTCCCACGCCATGTCCCCATCCGGCCCCGGTGAGGATGAAGCGTCCGGGAATACCCTGGGGCGACACGTCTCCCTTGTCCACCACGAAAGCCGAGCTGTAGAGGTGGGAAGGGGAAAGTGTTCTTCTTATCTCCAACTCCTTGCCGATGGTGAGCGTGCGCTGGGTACCTACAATCTTTAGTTTCCAAAGGCGTCCGCTGGTGCCGCGGGTTATGGGGACGAGGTCGACAATTTGTCCGTAGTCGATGCCGGAGCGTTTCAGGATGAGGGCGGCGAGTTCGTCTTGGGTGTATTCCACCTTCCAACGGTAGAAGTCGGTGGTCTCCTGGTCGTAGTTGTTGAGTACTTGGGAGAGGACTTTCTTGTCGGTGGTGTTGCAGAAGGCTGGCGGACTAGTGCGTATCCAGTGATTGGCTTCGGCTTCTTGCGTCAGGTCGGGGAGGGGGGGGAGTTGAAAGTTGAAAGTTGAAAGTTGAAAGTTGGCTGCGCCGTCATCCTGCATAGAATTTTTAACTTTCAACTTTGAATTTTCAACTTTCAACTCTCCCCAGTCCCTCTGCTTGGCAAGGTAGGGGTGCTTCACGTCTTCCCAGCAATACTGGAATTCTTCGAAAGCTCCGCCACAGCATTTGGAGAAGCGGGCATCGCATATTTTCCCATCGGACATGAGTACCTGACCACGGGTAGCGGCAATGGCCTGCTTCACTATTTCGGTGGAAGCGCGCGTGACGCCTTGGTAGCGCTGGCAATGGTCGTCGGCGCAGACATCGAAGCGGGTATGGGAGTCACGTTCATACCATTTGATAAGTTGAGAGTTGAGAGTTGAGAGTTGAGAGTTGGCGGCGCTGTGGGGGGCAGAGCTGTCATGCTGCATAGAACTTTCAACTTTCAACTCTCCACTTTCAACTGGCAAACCTTTCAGGTTTGCCGAAAGGTTTGCCAACAGCCAACTGCGAGAGATAACCGCATGTGCTTTCAGCAGTTCAAGGGAAGCCGTGGCGCTCATTTCACTGGAAATGACGCTAGTCAGGTAGTCTTCTACGTTGACCACGTTGATACCCGTCAACTTATCGTCTTCTACGATAATCTTCAGAGCACCCTGAAAACGTTGGTCTTCCTTGCGTTCCCAGTGGAAGTTTATTCCGATGGTGACGTCCAGCAACTCGAATGCGGTGATGTCCTCCGATAGGGGCTCGAATATCAGCTCGCCATACCGGCGCCCGTTCCATAGGATTTTACCCTGGTCGTAGGTGGCGACTTGCTTGCCGCTGACTACCATACTATGAGTGATTACTCCGTCGCAATGTGTTCCGGACATACGGTACTGGTCGAGCAGAACAAACTCGATTTGTGGCTCGAACAGGATGCCGACTTGTACTTTAGGCTCTTCCATAATTGTATTCTTTTTAGTTAACGAGGTAACGAGGTTACAAGATACGAGGCACGCCCTTGTCCCCTTGTCAACTCGTCTCCTCGTTAACTTGTTCCCTTGTCAACTGATTTGCTCTTTGATACGTTGCCGTACCTTCTTAAACTCCGCAGGCGAGAGGCACACTTCGCTTAAAATCTGTGCTACGTCCTCTGCCGTTATCTTCTTGAAGTCCTTCTCTACCGGTGTGATAAATACACCTCCTAGGTCTACGGATGCCGGACTGCTCAACAGATTGGCATCGCCTTCGGCCGTGTAACATGCCGGGCGGTGGAGGGCACGCGGGAAGATGAAGACAATCCATTTCCCGTCTTCATACAAGGCGAGTACGTTCATCATCGGCTCGTCCTCTCCGGGCTTCACCTCCAACGAGTGGTAGATGATGTCGAATAGCTTGATGGCGGTCTTCCGGTCAGCAGACTCGATGACAAGAATAGTCCGCGGTGCATCGTTCAGATGCCAGAGCGTTGCTTGCCCGTAGTCTGCTACTTTGCCCGCCACTTGCCCGCGCCAGTCCTGCTCGATGGGCATGAAACCTTTGTTACCCGCCTGGAAGTGGGCATGGTCGGGAGCAGAGGCGCCACACTTGGGGCCGTTGTAGAAGATGGTATAGTCGGTCAACTGTCGTGCCAGGTCAAGCATATCGCCAAAGCGGGGGGCGATGCGCTGGTCTACGTGTGCTGTTTCCGGTACCGTCAGATGACGGGGAAAGATGGGGAACGGGTTGACTAATATATTATAATGTCCTTCGAACGGGATGCCTTTCTGCTCCCGCGGCAGATTGGCAGGGCAGAGGAAGCATTTACGCTCTTTGATGGACTTGGGGTCTACCTTGGCGCCGGAAGACACGATGCGGGCAGGATTGAACTGCACTTTATAGGAGATGCCGTTCACGTTCAGCTCCTTCACTTGTACTCCGGAGAGGACGGCGTAGTTGTCGCGCGCTATTTCCCAGGTTGATACCTGTTCAATCAGGAGATTTTCTATCGTTTGGTTCATATCGCTTGGGGGTAATAGTATGTTGTTACTTTTTCTTATTCATCGCAATACGTGCTTGCAACTCCCAAGTGCGGATACGGTCTTTGTACAAGTTGTGCCCGTTCATCTTCACCACATCCAGCGAAGCGTCCGAGTTATCGTCCCAGCGGCGGCAGAGGTAAACAACCTCATAAACACGCCCTATCTGATACTGACGGGAGAAGTTCAACCCCAAAGCATAGTCTTCGCCATAGCTCGTATTAGGCACTTTCACTTCGCGCAGCACCGGAGTGTAGAAAGCACGCGGTGCACCCAGGCCGTTGATGCGGAGGGTATTGTTGCGTCCGTTCTCCGGCGTCCATTCCTTGTGGTCGATGATGCTCGGGGCAATCATATTCATATTGAAGTCCGTCATCATGTATGTACCCACCACCATTGCGCAGTTCTGTTCGTAGAAAGCGCGAACCATGATGCTCAGTGTGTTCTCATCCTTATAGACATCGTCGCTGTCCAGTTGCACAGCAAACTTGCCACACTTGGGATGATACACTCCCATGTTCCAGCAACCGCCGATGCCGAGGTCATTGCGCTCGGGGATGATATGGATGAGGCGCTCGTCGCTCTTGAATTCATCAATGGCTTCGGTAGTGCCGTCCGTAGAATGGTTGTCGATGATGATGAGGTTGAACTTGAAGTCTGTCTTCTGGTTTAGCACCGACTTGATGGCGTCGCGGATGGTACGGATACGATTGCGTACGGGGATAATGACCGATGCCTCGTATTCAAAGTTGCCTGCGGAGAACTCAATCTTCTTGAACTCCGGTGTCAGATAGCCGCCTATTTCTTTCAGATGCTCAGTGCAGGCCTGCTCCATTTCAATTTGACGGTCGCGGTTCTTGGGGGCTACGTAGTCGAAAATCTTCTCACCGCTCTTGCGCGTGTCGTTTTCCACTTCACTGTAGAGGTATTCGTTGATGTGCACCAGGTCTGCCTTTTGGCTCAACTTCAGGCGGAGGTCGTAGAGACCGGCAAAGTTATAATCCGACTTCATGCGTCCGGCAGCCTCTTTCAGCTTTGCCGTATCGAAGAGTAATACGGAACCGAAGTTGAAGTCGTCTCTTAAAGAACCGAACTGGTAATCGATGACCGGTGCGTTGGTCTGCTTGCCGTCGGCTATCTGATAGTGGTCGGCATATACCATTCCGGCATTGGCATCTTCTGCGATATGTATCATGCGCTCCAAGGCGAACATCCCCATTTCGAGCGTAGTCTCTTTGGTGTAGAGCAATGTATAATCAGCTCCCGAGGAATTTGCCATAACTTTCATGGCAAGACTGCTGAAGGGGTATTCCAGACGCAGTTGTTTGCTGCCGTGCACCTCTTCTATCGGTTCGAAACTGGTAGTCACTAAATAGATGTCGTTTACAAGGCCTGTAGCCTGCAATCCTAGTACGGTCTTCTCCACTTGTTTTTTTCCTGTGAAAGGAACAAAGCAATCAATCTTCTTCATGTGTATAACGTTTTAATTCTTAATTTTTAATTTTCAGCCGCCCCACTTCTCCACTGGTAGCGGTAAACAAGACCTCGTGTTCACTCAAGGGCACTACTGTGTTGATAAGTGAGTTTTCTATCTTATGCTTCCACAACACCTTTCCAGTCTTGCCCTCCAGTGCGAAGATAAGGCCTTCTTTGATACTGCCAAACATAACTCCGCCTTTTTCTGCCTGCATGGAAGGGGCGTGCTCATAGCCGAAGCCGACATTGGAAGCCCATACTTCCTGTGGTTGGTCGCCTTTTGTTGCGTAGCAGACGATGCTGTCGTTCATTGTTTTGCTGTAAATGCGTTCACCGTCTTCCGACAGTCCGATGGTTTCGCGCACCATCGAGCGGAATGTGCGCCATACGGTGCTGCCCGTTTCCAGGTCGATGGCAGTCATGGCACGTTGAGGGTCGGTGATGAATACCTTGCCGTCCGCAGCTACCGGCCATACGGCTGCCGGAGAGAAGTGCATACGGGTCAGTCCTCCCGTCCACTTCCACAAGGCCTTGCCGTCTGCTTTATCCAAAGCATAGAGGGTATTGTCTCATGCTCCGAAGATAATTTTGTTTCCTACGACCAAAGGCTTGGTTTCAACGTAGCCTTTTACTTCGGTGTAAGCCCAGTTCACTTTTCCCGTGTGGATGTCTATGGCGCGAAGGGTGTGGTCGCTGGCGCCGATATAGGCGATGCCGTTATCAATGGAGACGGCTCCCAATACCGGTTCCGAGGCTTCTACTGTCCACAGCAGACTGCCGTCCTTTGCGTTCAAGCCATAGATTTTCCGGTCTGCCGAGCCGAATACAACGATGCCTTCATCGACTGCCGGTGTGCCGACAATTCTTTTTCCGGCTTGGAAGTTCCATAGCTTTTGGCCGTTTTTTGAGTGCATAGGCAGTCAGGCGACCCATGTCGTCCCCTACGAATACCTTGTCTTTCTCTACGGCAGGCGAGCAGTAGATGCCAGCTCCGGTCTGTACTACCCATTGCTCTTTTACTTGCGCATACTCCTTGTTTACGGAGAAGTCCGGATACTTTTCGGCTTTCCCGTTGCGGTCGTAGTATTGCTGCGTCAGGGAGAATGCAGCCCATTGCTTCTTAGGTTCGCCGATGCGTTGGGTGTAGACGAGGATGGAGTCTTTGGTCACTTCATAAATGCCATAACCCGGCTTGCCGTCTTTATCGCGCAGGTTGCTGCGCATCAAAATGCCGGGAATGCCGTCGTACTGCAAATCGCGGTTGGAGTGGTAATGCCCGCCTATGAAGAGACGTATGTTGTAGGGGCGCACGGCATCCGTCACCTCGTACCAGTTGTCTACATCCCCTTCGGTCAACGGATAGTGGGTAACGAGTATTATGGGAGTTGAGAGTTGAGAGTTGAGAGTTGAGAGTTGAGAACTTCCGGCCTGGTATGCGTTCATTCTTTCCGTCATCCAGCGGATGTCTTGCGGAACGACATGCCCGTAGGCCATGCGCATCAGCGGGCCGGAGTTGAAGCCGAGAAACAGAAAACCTTTGTGCTCGAACTCAAATCGTTCACCGCCGAATATCTCTCCGAAAGCGGTGCAGCCGGAGTCGCTCCATTTGGTTTCGTGGTTGCCCAGTGCTACGTAATATTTCACTTTCAACAGGTCGAGGCAGGACTTCACCTTTTCCATGGTTGCCCGGTCGCCTTCTTCGGTAAGGTCACCGGTCACGAGTACGAAGTCCAGGCTATCGGTGGCATTGATTTGTGCGACAGACCGAAGCAAGTCTTCCGTAGGGTTCGGGTTATTCGGGCTTAAGTGGAGGTCCGTCAGTTGTGCAAAGCGGAACGTCCCTTGCTGTGCTTGTACCGCGAACGGTAACAAGCAGGCAAGCAGGACGGTGAAAAATAGTCTTCGGTTCATAGATGATGATTGGTTTATAGATGATTCTTTACTTTTCCGCAGGGCTATCGAAGAATGTCAGGATAGCATTCATCAGGCTTTCTCTTTCGCTTGCCGTGCGCAGAGACTCGAAAGGAAATCCCAGCACACATGTTTTATAAGTTCCTTCATAAGCTACGCCGGCGCTCAGGTTGTTTTCCGAGTAGCGCATTACGGTATAAGCCTCTTTGGTGGCGGGCTCGATGGCATCCGGAGCTTCCACTACATAAGAGTCCGGGTTCAGTTCATTATAATAGGTATAGTTTCCGGTAAGTGCAGGGAACGGAAAAGCCACGCACTTCACTTGGCCCATTTTGGCCGCCTGCCCTACGCGCCATTTGTATTTCAACACTTCCGTTGCAAACTTCTTGTCTTCGTCTTTGGCGGGAGCGAGGCGATTGTCCCACAAGTCGGTTCCTACGTAAGCGCCCGATACGAAGATGTTTCCGCCCTGATTGCAGTAAGCAGTGATGGCGGCTTGCATTGATGCGCTGAATGTTTTGAATTCCAAAGGCGTAATGCCGCCTCTTCCCATCTTGGTCTGGCACTCTTTTCCCAAGATGAGGTCGACGTACTTATAATCGTTCAAGGAACTTAGCCCGTTCTCTATAGCTTCATCGCTGCAAGAAACGAATGAATAACCGGCCTTCAGGATGGCATCCCCATGCAATGCTGGATAATCAAACGTATTTCCGGCAATCACTTGTGTTTCATAATTGCCATAGCTGTCACCAAACCCGGAAGCATCATCGTCCATCCAGGGAATGGAACGGCGATATTCTTTCATCGTTCCGATATAGCTGATATCTTTGATATAGGGGACGCCGTGGTCTTGCTCATCCAGGAAACCGGCAAGCAACGTATCCGCAGGAACGGGAGCAACGAAATCGGCGGGAGCCCCGATGCGGTCGAAGCCGTTTACCACCAGTACATTGCCTTTGCTGTTGAAGGCTTGTCCGGCAGAAAGAATTTCGGAAGGAAAGCTTTCGCCGCCTTTGTTCACTGCCGTCACTTTATAGCTGCATACTACGCCGGTGGGGAGAACTGTGCGGTAACTGTTCTTATCTACGATGGTACCATTGTCGAAGTCTCCGTCGCCGATGCGTGTATAGATGATGTATTTCTCGGCGGTTGCTGTTGGTTCCAGCGGGTCGGCTACCGGTTGCCATGTCAGTTCAATCTCGCTTCCGCCCATCATGCGCAGGCTCATGTGGTCTACGGGCAATGGTTGTACTACATAATTCGCGTGATATTGTGAAGAAAGGAATTGTAGCATACCTTTATAAATGGCGCGGCTCACCGTGAAACGGAAGCGTGGGTCGAACCCGTAGCGCATATCGGCAAAGTTCTGGTGGGACAGCAGTTCGAGCAACATCGTCGGCACGCGGGGAACGCGGGCTTCATAATAAGATTGGTTCCACATGCCGCGACGTGTCCACTCCGGTTCGTAGAGGGTACGGATGTCGCGGACTATATTGGACTGAATTAAATCCGTCAGGTCATGGGAGAGATAGCGAGATGCTCCATTGGCAAACACACCATTGTATCCGTCGGTCTGGTAAATGCCCAGTGTGCCGATGATAGAGTCGTTCAGTGTCGTTCCTGCATCCGTGTGGAAGGCGAATGCCATATCCAAAGGTATATTCAAACCTTTTTCTGTAGGGTTGGCAGCAGAGCCGCCGGCCAGGTAATTCACCCAGAGGCCACGGCATTTGTAGTCGTCGGTATAATCATTCTTGCCCTTGCTCTCGGAATAAACGCTGTCCGGTATGCCTGCCCATTGCAGCCAATAGCGTGCGGCTTCGCAGAAGCGGGGGTAACCGCTGACCTCGTAATTGAGTTGAGAGTTGAGAGTTGAGAGTTGAGAGTGGGCTGCGCTGTTTAGGCTGCGTGTATCGGAACTCTTCAGGGTTTCCGTAGCTCCTTCACCGGAGATGCGGCGGGCGATATTCCCCATACCGCCACCTATTTTCACCGCGTCGGCTGTCACTACTTGTCCGGCTTTGGCAGAGCGGTTGCTCAGTGTCACTTTATAAGCATTGTTCTTTCCCGCATCGAAACCGAAAGTTCCCAGATAAATCCAGGTACCGCCGCCCATTTGCTGGTTAATCTTGAACTGGGTTGCTCCGCCTTTATGATATACGGTGTATAGGGCGTCGTCTGCACTATTCGGCAAAGTCTGGTAAGACACGTAAACGGCATATTGCCCGCATTTGGGGATTTCGGGTATCCACTCGGCGGTGCTTTCCTTACCTTTCTTGATAGTCTCTATTGTGCGGAATGTTCCTTCCTTAAACGGGTTCTCGAAGTCGATGTATTGCGAACGCAGGTGGGCAAAGCCCTCTCCGGCTCCTTGCATCCAAACTTTATCGGCTGAGGTTTCAGTGTAGACTGAGTGGGAGTTGAGGCAACCGTCGTTGTCGATGATAACTTCTTCCGTCCGGGTGTCCCGTTCGCGTGGCAGCAACACATTTGCTCCGGCATTCTCCAACATCGGAACGAGATAGGGGAGCACATAACTCTGTGGATACAAGTCTTCTACAGTCTGGAAGATGCGGGCACGTTGCCATTCCCAACGCATGAGTTTAGCCTCATAGTAGAAACCATGGCTTTGCCACATCGCGATATGCCGGTTCTGTAATCCGTTGGTAGGTGTATAAGGTGCGGACACTTTCGTTTTCAGAGGGACTTTCGCTGTTTGGGTGAATGTGTCCGCCTTTTTATCCTTCTTAGTCCGTAGCGCCTGCGGCACAAGTTCTTCAATGCTCCGTTTGTTGGTGCGGAGTTGCAATTTGTAATTGCCGAACCCGGCAGGCAACAGCGCACTTGTCTCCTGATAGATTTCTGCCACATTCTCTTCGCGGAAGGGGATATAGGCGCAGTTCATATTGGCGAACAGTTGCAGGACGTTCCCCTCGATGGCAACCGAGTCAATCGTGATGTGCCCTACGGAAACTTCTTTCCGTGCGGTAGTGTCCAGAAACTTACCAATCTCTTGGCGGGTTTCCATCGGAAGCTCTTGCGCACCGCCCGTTTGGGGGATGAGGGCGGCGGCGAGCATGCTAAGTAAAAAGTACAGCCTTACATTCATGGCGAAGTATTAAGTTAAATGTTCGTTTTATTTCTTCCGTATCAGCAGGCAAAGCCCGATGAACGTAAACAGTGCGTTGAATATCAGTAACTCGTAGCTGAACTGATAGCCGTTGAACCATGCTTCCGAGTTTTTTTGCAGGATGAAGCAGAGGATGGGCGAGGCAATCGCCACATACGGAATATGCTTGTCGCGTACTTGCTGCTTCATGAAGATGCCAAAGGCAAACAGACCGAGGATAGGGCCGTAGGTATAACTTGCCAGGATATATACCGCATCAATCACGCTGGTATTGTTCAGCATATTGAATACGAAGATAGTGAGGCCCATAATCACTGCCATTCCCACATGCACCCGTTTGTGTACTTTTACGATTTCCTCTTCCGTCTTGCCTTTCGTGCCGAGAATATCCACCGTGAAAGAAGTAGTCAGCGCCGCTAGTGCCGAACCGGCTGCCGAATAGGCGGAAGAAATCAGTCCGATGATAAACAGGATGCCTACGATGGCCGGGAAGTAATTGCCGGTTGCAATCAGCGGGAAGAGTTCGTCGCTTTTCTCCACTTGGATGCCTTGGCTTCCGGCAAAGATATAAAGCAATACACCTAGCATCAGGAACAGCAGGATTACGAAGAACTGCGAGATAACGCTGGTAATCATGTTCTTCTGCGAGTCTTTGAAGTTCTTGCAACTGAGGTTGCGTTGCATCATGTCCTGGTCCAGTCCGGTCATGGCAATCATGGTGAATGCACCGGCAAAGAACTGTTTGAAGAAATACTGTTTGCTGTTCACATCATCGAAGAAGAAGATGCGCGACAGGTCGCTGTCGGCAATGGTGCGAACCATGCTGGTGAACGTGAGGTTCAGGTCGGAAGCGATGTAACAGATGCAAAGCACCACAGACACCACCAAACAGAATGTTTTCAGTGAGTCTGTCCAAATCAGAGACTTCACTCCGCCCCGGAACGTGTAGAGCCACACCAACGCTACAGTAATGGCTACATTCAGAATGAAAGGCAATCCGAAAGGTTCGAATACCAATAGTTGCAGCGTCAGGCAAACCAGGAACAGGCGCACGGCAGCTCCCAGCATTTTAGAGATAAAGAAGAACCAGGCCCCCCGTACGATATGATGACATTCCGAAACGGTTTTCCAGATATTCGTAGATAGATACCAGGTTCATCCGGTAGAACAGGGGTGTCAACACAAAGGCAATAATCATCTGCCCGGCTATAAATCCCAATACCATTTGCAGATAACCAAAATTACTTGCACCGACCATGCCTGGCACGGATACATAGGTCGCTCCGGATATACTGGAACCAATCATGGCAAAGGCTACAACATACCAGGATGATTTACGATTTCCTACAAAGAAACCTGCGTTGTCTGCTTTTCTGCCGGCTATATAGGATATAGTAAAGAGTATCGCAAAATAGGCGGCAATTGTGATGATAACGGATATCGGACTCATAGCTTGATACAGTTTTATTATTTACAATTATTCTTCGTAGAGCAAATAAGGCTTGCGTTGCACTTTGAACTTCTCTACATCATTTTTCCACGTAGCTTTGATTTCATCGGCACTTTTCCCTTCTTCTATCATCTTGCGCACGTAGTCAGTACCCATCAGCAGTTCGAAGAACGGACGGAAGAACTGGTCGCCCATATTCAGGTTGTTGTAGGCGTCAATCAGATAACTCAGGTCTATGCCCCGTTTCCATATTTCTTCGTTGCTCAGGTGGCTGAGGTCTATGCCATGACACAGTTTATTGAGTTGGGGCGGGTTCTTTGCACCGGGGATGCTTCTGGGGGTGAAGCTGTAACTGTATCCCGTCATATTGGGGTGCCCATATACCTGAAACGGGAGCGAAGTGCCTCTGCCCAGACTGACCGGTGTAGCTTCGAAGAAGCACATGGACGGATACAGATAGACGGACTTCATGTTCGGCAGGTTGGGTGATGGCGGAATAGGCAACTCATATTTTGTCTGGTGCGTATAGTTCTTGCAAGGGATAACTGTCAGGTCGCACACACGTGAAGCCGGCAGCCAACGCTCACCGTTTACCATCTGTGCAAGTTCGCCCAGTGTCATGCCGTGCACAATGGGTATGGGAAGCCAGCCCACACCGGATTTATACTTCATATCCAGTATCGGCCCGTCTACATAATGCCCGTTCGGGTTGGGACGATCCAGCAGCAAAACCTTACGGTTGTATTCTGCGCAGGCATCCATCAGCCGGCACATCGTAATATAGTAGGTATAGAAACGCAATCCCACATCCTGTATGTCGATAACCAGTATGTCGAACTTCCTCATGGATGCTTCGCTCGGCTTCTTCTCTTTCCCGTCATAAAGGGAGAGAATGGGTACACCGGTTTTCTTGTCTACAGAGTTGGCAACATGCTGCCCTGCATCTGCATCGCCCCTGAAGCCATGTTCCGGTGAAAAGATAGCTACTACATTGAACTTGTTTTCCAGCAGGACGTCCAGCAAGTGTTTGTCTCCCACCATCCCCGTGTGATTGGAGAAGATGGCAATTCGCTTTCCTTTTAAGATCGGGAAATACTCCGAAGTCTGTTCATCGCCTAAGATTACACGTTCTTTTTGGGCCTGGCACAGTAGAGTACTGCATAGCAAAATGGTTAATAGTAGCAGTTTCTTCATAATAGCATTGGTTAAGGGGAATATGTATGCAACAAAGATAGACTTTATTTTAATATCAAAAACACTTATTTGAGAATTTTTAGTATTCTCAATCTTAATTTGCAATTTAGACAAGGCTTATCTCTTGGATAATCAAGAAAATACTATCTTTGTGCTGTGTGACTTAGTTTAGTTTTATTTTGTGTAACTCTTAAAATCATCATCATGAAAACTAATTATTTATTTGTGGCAATCTTTTGCCTTTTCTGCTTTAATGTGTTGTCTCTCCCTGCAAAGAACAAAAAGAAAGCGCCTGTTGCGGAACAGAAGATTTCTTTGGGCGTATGGGAAGACGTGAATAAAAGTGCTTCGGTCGATTCGATTGTGCGCTGGATGAAACCTTTCGATGAGGCAGGTATCAAGAACTATTATATGTGTGGCTCGCCCGAAGAAGTGGCACGCTATATCGAGGCGGCCAAATCTTATGTGGGCGCCAAAGTACATGCCTGGATGTTTACGGTAATGCTCCCGGAGATTCTGCGGCACTTGCACATCCGGAATGGTTTGAAGTCAACCGTATAGGATATAACAGTTATGAATACGACCCTTATGTGAAGCATTATAAATGGCTTAGTCCTTCTGTGCCCGAGGCTCGTCAGTATATGAAGAATAAAGCTGCCTCGTTTGCGGCTCTGAAGGGATTGGCTTCCGTACATCTGGACTTTATCCGTTATAATGATGCAGCGCTGGGAAGGCGTTTGCAACAGTATAAGTTTAAAATTCAGCAAGACACCTATCGTGCTGAGTATGATTTCGGTTATCATCCGTTGGCGATTGAAAAGTTCAAGAAAATATTCGGTTATTCTCCGTTGGACTTGCAGGCTCCCTGGATGAGTCCGGAATGGTTGCAGTTCCGTTTAAATGAAGTGACTTCTTTGGTGAATGAAATAGCCGACGAGACGCATGCCACAGGCAAGCAACTGTCGGCTGCTGTATTCCCGTTCCCCACCCGTGCCCGCATGACGGTTTATCAGGATTGGCCTACTTGGAAACTGGATATTGTCTGCCCGATGAATTACCAGTCGTTCTATTCGGAAGGTTTGGGCTGGATACCGTTCAGCGTTGAAAACGGCTTGCGCGAGACTTTTCATAAGAATAAGTATGTCTCCAGTTTATTCGTTTCGGATATCAGTGCAGAAGAACTGTATGAAGCTGCCAAACTATCCATCGAAGCGGGAGCCGACGGTGTGAATTTCTTTAATGCTCGCGCTTTGCTGAAAGACGGAAAACTGGAGACGGTGAAGCGAATTAATAAGGAATACAATTTACAATAGCTGCCTGCTCCTTACCTGCTTCCTGTCTACTTCGAGAAAAAGAACCTGTAAAGGGAGGAAATAGGGAGCGGCACAGGAGACGTAAGGTTGCATATAAAATGGAAATGCTCAGAAGTTGCCGGCTTCTGAGCATTTTTTTTATTTTACCAGCCCGGATTATTGGGCGCTAAATTCGGATTTAGACTAATCTGACCTGATGGAATGGGGTACAGATAGTACTTAACATCGAACGTACGGGTTTGTGCTTTCGAGGCATCCATATAGTTACCTACCAACGTTACTTTCTCATTGGTGTTTATATCAGGGTCTGCCGTCAGGTTGGCACCAAGTAGAATATCCTTATTCGTTGAAGAATCCAACTTGTGCAGTTGATGTCAGCGAATTAAATCCCAGTAACGTGTCCAGTTATCGAACATTAACTCGCAACGGCGTTCGCGACGGATTTCCCATATCAGGTCACTGACGCCAATCGTATTCTTGGGGTCGGAGAAGCCGGGATTAAGTTCCAGGTCAGGCAGTTCGGCACGGGCTCTCAGCAGATTGATAGAATTGTTCAAATCTGCTTGAGTGATGGCCTCTCCGCCTGCATCGGCCAGTTCGGCACTAGCTTCGGCATACTGCAAATAAATGACAGACAGCCAGAACAACGGACAGTGTGTGTAGTTGGAGCTTGTCTGGTTTCTATAGTTCACGGGGATGGTCGGATTGTCGTATTTGGATACGCCGTAACCGGTAGAAGAAGTCATTTCCATTCCAACGTTGAAACGGGTGAAGCCACGATCGGCATAGAATACAGTAGTGTCGATGGTTTGCACCAGACGTGCGTCTCTTCGAGCCAACAGGTCCTTGATAGACAGTCTCATAATGATTGTATCCCGTTGAGTAGGCTTGCCTTGGTCCAATATTCTCTTTTCCTTTACCAGTTCAGGCGAATCGGTGTTATTGGCAGAAGTTAAACTCATCGGTTTTCCATCTGTTTTGAATAGGTAAGCCTCAAAGGCGTCTTTCGTCATACCGCTGATTTGGGTAGATGAACAGATGTAGTCTACAAGAGAGTGAGTCAGCAGACTCTGTTTATATGCCTTATAGAGAATCATCTCCGTGTTTGAACTCAAATCCGTGGAGTTGTAGTTTCCCTAATAGGAACCGTTCAGTTTATACGATGTCTTGCTCATGATAGCCTGACAAGCGGTTTTGGCTTCTTTGAGATACTTCTTGGCACCTTCCATGTCGGGAGCTTTCTGCTTGTCTTCAGCTTTGCGGTATTTTCGGAAAGTTCCTTCATACAGGCAGATTTCAGCTTTGATGGCCTGCGCCATATCCTGTGAGAATGTGGTCTTGCTGCCTTTCGATGCTATCATGTGGGTGCAGGCGAAATTGATGTCTTCCAGCACTTTGTCCATAATGAGGTCGCGGTCTTCGCATTTGGCGTATAAAACACCGTCGTCTGTGATATTCAGAGACTTTTCTACCCAAGGCACATCACCAAACATGCGTACCAGATGGTAGTATTCCCATGCACGCATCATGCGAGCCACGCCTATCCAATGATTCTTGGTGGCTTCGTCCATAGCTGCAATTCCCGGAATGTGTTCCAGCATAATACAGGCCCGGCGTATTTCTTCCCAATCACTTTTCCAACTGCCGTCGCTGGCAGGTACATTCAAGTACGGCCAATTGGCGAAGCTGTTGCCTACCTGGTCGTCCGACAAAGTCTTGTAATAGAAAAGCCCGCTTCCGCCGCCGTTTCCGTAGCCTGTAAATTCTTCGTAGAAGGCATTGGCATAACCGGATATGTTGCTTTCACTCGTCCAGAAGTTGGTATTGGTGAATGTATCCTGCGGGTCTTTATCCAACATGCTGTCGCAACTGCTCAAAGCTATCAGTGACATCAGGAATAATATATTAATCTTCTTCATATTTTTTCATTCTAAAGTTAAACGTGGAGTTGCTTAGAAAGTCACTTGGATACCGAATGATACCGTGCGGTACATCGGGTCGATACGTCCCCATGTTCCGTTTCTATAGTCGTTATCATCGGGTGATACACAACCTGCGCTAGTGTTGATTTCGGGGTCGACCGGTGCATTGCTTCTATTTATCAACTCACAGATGTTGTTGGCACTGAAGTAAATACGTGCTTTCTCAATGTAAGCCTTGCACGTCAGGTCTTTGGGAAGGGTGTAACCCACCGTCAGGTTCTTGAAGCACAGGTAAGCCATGTGTACCACGTACTTGGATTGCGGATAGAAGTTGTGGTTACCTCTTTCCAATACAGAGATAGCACCCTTGTTGGCATTGGTAGGCCACAAGCGCGGGAAGTCAGCGTTCGGGTCCGGATTGTCTTCCGACCAGTAACTCGTCTGATTTTCGTAGATGGCATCGGCGCCACGCATCATCGGCATAACAAAGGCTGATTGCGTCCATACATCGCGTTTACCTACGCCCTGGAAGAACATATCGAGGTCGAAGCCTCTCCATTCACCGCCCAGACGGAAGCTGTATTGATATCGCGGAGTAGTGTTACCGATAACTTTCAAGTCTCCGTGATTGTCGGCAGTACCTTCGCCTGCGTCAATGACGTCATTGCCATCGAGATTCTTGAACTTTATGTCACCGGGACCATAAACGAAACCGTCTTGTTCCAAGCCTTTCTGTGAAGCAATACCTGCCTTGTACGAGCCGTCGGCATTGAAATCGTCTGCCGTGAAATAGCGTTCTGTTTCAAATCCCCAGATTTCACCGTATACCTTACCGCTATAGTTTTCATTCAGCAGTTTATTGTCATTATCCCATTTTGTGATAACGGTCTTGAAGTCACCGATGTTGGCGTTGGCATATACATTCACTTCGTTGAAGCGGTGATGCCAGTCGATGCTAAACTCCCAACCGCGCGTTCTCAATGTTCCGGTATTGATTTTCGGTGCGGAAGCGCCTAATATCTGTGGCATGGTCTGTCCCGGAGCCAACATGTCTTTCGTGGTACGTTGATACCAGTCGAAGGATACGTTCAATTCATTGTTTATGAAACCGAGGTCGATACCCAAGTCAAGTGTCTGGATACGTTCCCATTTCAGGGTAGGAGATACCAGCGTAGGCATACCGTAAGTTACTAGTTTCGTTCCGCTTCCATCGAGCCAATGGGTGTCGGAGTCCGCGTATTTGCTGACGGTGGAGATGAACATATTGTTCCCGATGACCTGGTTGCCGATTTCACCATAAGAACCGCGCAACTTGGCGTTGCTGACAATCTTCTTCACCGGTTCAAAGTACTTCTCTTCGCTTATGTGATAACCCAAAGAACCTGACGGGAAGAAAGTCCAGCGGTCTCCACTCGGGAATTTGGAAGAACCGTCGTAGCGGCCGTTCAATTCTAGCAGCCAGATACCGTTATAGTCATAGTTGATACGTCCGAACCAGCCGGCTGTACCCCATTCGCTATGTCTGCCGCTTACGGTTTGATCACCGGTTACCAGATTAAATTCGGGCAGGTTGGGGTCTAGCAAGTTTTTGCGTTGTGAAGAGTGGAAAGAGTATTCCCCTTCTTCCGCATTACCGCCTATCATAATGTTGAAGTTGTGCTTCTGGGCGAGGGTAAGTGCATAATTGGCAAATACATTCAATGCGTATGAGTTATCGCGTCCGCTGCCCTGGTATACATAAGTGCTTGTGCCGCTGCTGAAGACGCTTGGCTCTGTCAACTTGCCGCCCCACGAATTCCAGCAGGTTACGGGCAGTCCGGCACTCTTTTCCGTTGTATTCTAAATGTTGTATGTGAAGTCTGCATTCAAGGTCAATCCCTTGACGACAGTTGCTTTCAGGAAAGCTCCCAGACGGGTATATGAGTCTTGGGTCGTATCATCGCCGGCTTGTTTTCGGTAGGCGATATCGTTTCTCATATCCACGCCCTGATAAGTACCGTAAGGACCGAAGAAACTACCCCAGCGCCACAAATAAGTATAGGTGTCGCGCATGGTGTTGGGTTCGGTGTATTTCTTATCACTGTAGCTGAAACGTCCGCCAATCTGCAACCAGTCGGTCAGGTCGTTTGTGATGTTGACAGTTGCGTTGTACTTTTTCATGTCGTCGGGGTTGAACGCCATCACACCTTCTTCATGATTGTAACCGAAAGAAAGGAAATAGGAAGTCTTTCCACTGGTTCCCTGTACGGATACATTGTGGCTCTGCGAAGGTTTCCAGTTACGGAACATGATACCTACTACATCCCAGTCGGCATAATAAAGAGCACTGCCGTCATCTGCCAGGTCGAAGTCGTCACCCGGTACCATTTCGCGATATTTTGCCTTGCCACCGTGACGCTGTTTCCATGCATCTGCTTTAGCAATGAAGTCATCGTTCATGTACATACCGAATAACTCATTATCCAATCCCGCACGAGTATTGGCATAGCGCAATGCTCTGGCCTGTGATGCTATGTCCGGATAATTGGGAAGAACGCTTGGAGTGTCCCAAGCAAAGTTGTTGGTGTAATTGATACTCACTTTATCCACCTTTTTTTGGCTGCTTTTGTTGTAATCAGCAATACGCCGAATGCGGCACGTGTACCGTAAATGGAGGTGAAAGCAGCATCTTTCAGTACGGAGATGTTTTCAATATCTTGTGTGTTTAGGAAGGAGATATCTTCCATCGGCACTCCGTCTACTACGATGAGAGGGTCGCTCTTCGCACTGTTACTCAATGTACCCGTACCACGAATAGCCATGGTCGGTTTGCTGTTCAGCTTACCGCTGGAGCTGATGATTGACAAGCCCGGAACTACTCCTTGCAGGGCTTTCGATACATCCGATTGCGGGCGGGCTTCCAACGTCTTGCTCACATCGACAGTCGATACGGCACCTGTCAGGTTAGCCTTTTTTCTGCGTGCCGTAACCTACTACGACAACTTCGTCCAATAACTCAGCGTCTTCTTTCAACGTGATTTTCATTGTCCTTGCCGCCCTCATTTCCTGGGGCTCATAACCGACAAATGAAATTTTTAAAACGGCTCCCGGTTTTACGGTCAGAGTAAATTTGCCGTCCATATCTGTCATGATGCCATTAGTTGCTCCTTTTTCCACTACACTGGCATCAATTACCGGTTCACCTTTAGTATCTACAACCAAACCTGTAACAGTCTGTGTTTGCAGTTGCTCTGTCACTTCCAAAGAACTGCCTGAGGCAGTCTGAGTAGCCATCACATTACCGCTGCTTAAAAATAGTGCGCTAATTGCTACTGCTGTGAGGAACTTGCTGTGTGCCATTCCTCGTTTTCTACATTCTTCATTCATAAATGATTGATGATTTTGTTGCTAATTAAAAATAGTATTCTCACTTCTGAGTAAGGAAGTAAATGAATTGGGATAGAATTGACCTATTCCGCATCAAGGTTTCTTCATTGTTTCATAGGCGTTTTTCTTAATTTAAAGGTTTATAATTATCTCTCTTTTGCTCTTTCTTTTCCAAGTTCTCCGGGAACTTGGTATATATGTTGCTTTTGATTAATTCCAGTTAATTTCTTAACTTTGTCGGCTGTTTTAAGAGAAATGCTTGCTATTAACAAAGGTGGTGAAGTCTTTTTTTTCTACTTCGCACGTAACAAAGATATATTATTATTCAATATCAAGAACATTTCTTTGCATATTTTTAACTTTATATTTTTAATTTTGCAAAGTTATTCCTGATACACCTTATTATAATACACTATTTAAGGTTCTTCAATATTTAAAGAATGAAATTCTATCAATCCATTCATGGGAGTTTCTTCTATTACATCCAATTCTATTTCAAATTCACTGGCAACCTCGCGCAGAATATCTGCATAGCTGTAAGCCAATGAACCTACAAACCGGATTGGATAATTCTTATAGTCATACTGACATATATTCCGGGTGAAGAAGTCTCTCAAATTACTGGTTATCAAATTGAAGACATAATCGTCATTTGTATAATCTGCCAAAAAATAGGATAAGGTAGAGAGAAAACGGTTAGGGAATGGGCGGTTATACACCGACTCCATTACTTCATTGGGACTGATACGGAACTTCTCGAAAAAGTCGGCCATTACATCCTTAGGAGCCAATTCCTTTAATACATCTGATAAGAACATTTTGCCCAAAACTGCTCCACTACCTTCATCACCTAGAATATAGCCACCGGCTCCGACATTCTTAACGACAATCTTTCCATCGTAGAAGCATGAGTTAGAGCCTGTTCCTAAGATGCAAGCTATACCGGCTTCGCATTTAAAAAGGCCACGTGCAGCGGCAAGGAGGTCACTTTCTACCTGAATTGGAGTTTTAAATTGTGCTACTAACGATGCTCCTAGTACATTCTTCTTTTCATAGGAGGTGCAACCTGCACCATAATAATAGACTTGCTCCAATTTCCTTTTGAAAAAGACTTCGGGTAAACCTAAACGCACACTCCGACTAATCTCTCTTCGCGTCTGGAAAAAAGGATTTAGTCCTTCGGTGAAAACGCGCTGTATCAAGTGATTGTCTTCAACCAAAGCCCATTCAGTTCTTGTAGAACCACTTTCCGCAATCAATTTCATAGGTAGTCAGTTTTAGAATTGGATACAAATATATTATTTTTTTTAATATTCTTGCGATTATTCCGGGAAAAGTTCGTTTTATGTATTTGCAATTGCCGACTAACTACCCGCAACGATATATTCATTTTGCCAAACTCGGAATATCATAATAATAGCATAGCGCTTTTTATTCGTACATTATGATGCGATATTTAAGTTCTCTGTAACTCTCAATATTTTTCACAACTGCGTTCTGGAATGTTAGTGAATAAAAAAGCAGAATAATAATACGTTATTTCTACGAATTAACGCATAATTATGGTTTGCTTATGCGAGAATATTTACTAATTAGAAGCAAAGAGTTTACTAATTAGTGGTGGAATGTTTACTAAATATGATCAAGAAGTTTACTAGATATAATTAAAGAACTTACTTATCTCTTATTGCCGTGTTTTTAAGAGATATTTCGCTCTACAATAAATGTAAGCATTTCGATACTATATTGGTACTGTGACCTTTACTGATTTTCATTCGTTTCTTTCCGTCTTCACGAGTCTTTGGACGTAAACAGTGCAACCTCATTCAACTAGAAATACAAAATGACAGAATGATAAAAAACTTCCAAGTTCCCGGAGAACTTGGAAAAGCAAGAGTGGAAAAGAGATAATATACTAGTTATGAACCTTTAAAATAAGAGGAAAAGCCTATGAAGCAATGAAAAGTCCCAAGAGAGTGAAGGGTGGCTCTATATTTGATTTAACTACCTTCTATTCTATTTTCTGAGAAACCTAATTAAAAATTAACAATCAAATCATCAATCATTTATGAATGGAGAACACAAGAGAAGTAGTTCCAATGTGGTAGTAACACAATCTACTTTGATAAAAAGATTATTTATTCTATCAGTGACCGGCCTGATGCTTATGTGCGGCGGTTACTTGCCGGGAATGAGTGTATGGGCGCAGAATGCTACTTCAGCGAGTACACACAATGTGAAAAAGATTACCGGAGTTGTTACAGACTCCAATGGAGAACCTATTATCGGTGCAACTATTCTTGTAAAAGGTACGAGTGCCGGTACGGCAACCGATGTTGACGGAAAGTTCTCTCTGGACGTTCCGTCTAACGGGAAAGTACTGGTCGTTTCTTATATCGGATACGATGCCCAGGAAGTGCCGGTAACAAACAGCTCTCAATATGCAATTGTACTTAGCGGAACGAACTACGCTTTGGATGAAGTGGTAGTCACCGCATTGGGTATGAAGCGCGAAAAGAAAGCGCTCGGCTATTCCGTGCAAGATGTAAAGGGCGATGCTCTTATCGAAAACCGTACGGCAAATATTGCTACCTCGTTAAACGGTAAAGTTGCCGGTATGAATATCTCTGCAACCTCTGTTCCCGGCGGTTCAAACCGTATCGTTATTCGCGGTAACAACTCTATCTCCGGCAATAATATGCCTCTGGTTGTGGTGGACGGTGTTCCGTTTGATAACTCCCAAGGCGTAGACGATGTTACTACAAGTTCCTGGGGTTCGGGCTATTCGGATACTGGTGACGGATTGTCCATGTTGAATCCAGATGATGTTGAGTCAATCTCCGTATTGAAAGGCCCGTCGGCTACCGCTCTCTACGGTTCACGCGGTGGTAACGGTATAATCTTGGTTACCACGAAGAAAGGCCAGGGTGGTAAGACGCTGGTTTCTTACAACAGTAACCTGACTTTTGAAAATGTAATGATCCAGCCGGAGTTTCAGAATGAATACGGCCAGGGTACGGACGGAGCCTTCTCTTTAACTTCCCGCAACTCCTGGGGACCTAAGATGGGAACTGTTGTTACGGACTGGACCGGTCAGACCCGTGCTCTGGAAGCAAAGAACAACGACTTTTCCGATTTCATGAATACAGGTACATCGTGGACAAGCTTTGTGGATGTCACCGGTTCTGCCGCAAAGATGAATTATCGCGTCGGAATGTCGAACACGATGCGCCGAGGAGTAATCCCCGGCAACAAACTTTCCAAAACGAACTTCTCTGTTCGTGCGGGTGGTGAAATCATCAAGAACCTGACTCTCGATGCTAAATTGAATTATACCTATCAGAAAGGGCAGGGACGTCCGGAGTTCTCCGCATCCAGCTTCAATCCGACATTTGCTCTTATCTATACTCCGCGCAGTATAAATCTGCATGAGATGAAAAATGTATTCGATGCGGACGGCAACGTGTTGGACTGGTCGCCTTCCATGCTGACAATCATGAACAACCCGTATGCAATATCCGCTCTTACAGGCGATCAGGACGTTACAAATCGTGTGAACGGTTTTGCATCGCTGACTTACGAAGTAAACAGTTGGCTGAAAGCAATGGTACGTTTCGGTGGCGATACTTATGGAAAGAAAACGGATAAATGGATACGTCACGGATTGGTTTCCGGGGCAGCTTATGTCAACGGCCAGTTCTCTACCGGCCAGTACAACATGGCTGAGTACAATACAGACTTCCTGGTTACGGCTCAAAAGGATAATATTGCAGACTCCAAGATATCCGGAACACTTTCTGTTGGTGGGAATATAATGAACCGCAAGTATAACAGTTTCTTTGCCCGGGCTACAGGCTTGAATATCCCCGAACTGTACACCATCCAGAATGGTATGAGCACCACTACCTCCACTTCCAGGTCGGAGAAAGAAGTACAGTCTCTCTATGCGTTGGGGCAACTGGCTTGGGACAACTATCTGTTCCTCGATGTAACGGTCCGTAATGACTGGTCTTCTACTTTGCCGAAGGATAACCGCTCCTTCATGTACCCTTCGTTCTCTTTGAGTTGGGCGGTAACCGATATGTTGACTAAATTCAAGGTGAACATGCCCGAATGGATTTCTTTCGGTAACTGCGTGCCTCCTATGCTGAAGCAGGAAACGATACAGACCCTTATCAGTTGTTATCTGTTCTTTCTACAGTTAGTAACATGCCGGGCGGACTAATGGGTATAGTAGAACCTTCTACGAAAGCAAACTCTAATCTGAAGCCGGAGATTATTAAATCAATGGAATTTGGTGCCGATATCCGGTTCTTCGATAACCGTTTAGGCTTCGATGTGACGTACTACGACAAACGTGCCTATAATCAGATTATCTCCATGCCATCGTCCATCACTTCAGGCTATAGCGCCAAGTATATCAATGCCGGACGCGTGGATAACTGGGGATGGGAACTTCAGGTAAATGCCGTTCCTGTCCGCACCAAAGACTGGAACTGGAATGTATGGGTGAATTTCGCAAAGAACTCTTCCGAGATTGTCGAACTTGCTGAAGGCGTGGAGTCTATTACATTGGCACAGCCGATGGGGCAGAACTGCTACGTGATGGCTAAGGTTGGTGAACCTTACGGTCAGATTTATACGAACGGATTTAAGTATGACGACAAGGGAAATCGTCTGGTAGGCGATGACGGTAAGTATCTTGTAGACCCGGAACTCAAAGTTTCCGGTAATATGAACCCGGACTGGACTGCCGGCATCGGTTCTACTTTAAGATGGAAGAGCTTGTCTTTCGGCTTCCTGATCGATGTTCGTTATGGTGGCAATGTATATCTGCAATCCATGATGCGCTTGCAATCCAATGGCCAGACCAAAGAAACCGTTGCCGGACGTGAAGAGTATTATACTACTGGCAAGGGACTCATTTCTCAGGGTGTGAATGCAAATACGGGTCTCCCCAACACGGTTGAACTCAACCCGACTGCTTACTGGGAACAATTCTATGGCAATATAGGAAACTACATTTATGACACTACCAATGTACGTTTTCGTGAGTTGAACCTTTCCTGGACGATGCCGAACGAGTGGTTTAATAATACGATTATCAGCGGCCTCAGGCTTAGTGCCGTAGCCAATAACGTATGCTTCTTGTATAACAAACTTCCGGGATTTGATCCTGAATGTACATTCTCTACCGTCAATGGACAGGGTGTTGAGACAGCAGCTTTGCCTTCTACCCGTTCATTTGGTTTCAATCTTAATGTTACATTCTAATTTAATAAATGAAGAATAATATGAATAAGCTATTAAAATCTATTATAAGCGTTGTTGGTATGTCAATGGCCTTTGTGGGCTGTACCGGCGATTTCGACAATATGAATACCAACCCCAACGACCCTACTCCGGGTGCGGTTGACCCTAAATTTCAGTTGATATATATCCAATCGCGCGGTATTCCTTACCACACGAATTGGCAGCAGATAGACGAACTGATGATAAGCACTTTCTGCGAATATACAGCCAACGGCATGCTCTCTGCGTCCGACTACAACATAGATTCACGTTATGTCAGCGCTTTATGGGACTTGAGTTATACGGTTCTTACTAACGCCAACTCCATCATTCGTGCCAATGAAAGAAATCCTCTCCATACAAATGTGGTTCAGATGGCACGTATCTGGAAAGCTTATGTTATGTTGCGCCTGACAGACTGTATCGGTGATATCCCTTATTCGGAGGCAGCCAGTAATATAGACCGCCCCAAGTATGATACACAAAAGGAAGTCTACTATACGATATTCGATGAACTGAGGGATGCCGTAAGCAAAATGGATGAAGCAATGGAAAATAACGTCAAGACCTACGACCTCATTTACAACGGGGACGTTGCCGAATGGAAGAAGTTTGCCAATTCCATTCGTTTGCGCATGGCTGTCCGCATCTCCGGCGTAGATGCAGCCAAAGCCAAGACAGAAGCAGAAGCGGCTATCTCTGCCGGTGTGTTTGCCGGTGATGCAGATGCAGCTTACATGACAGCCGGTGATGATACTTACTCGCAGAACCCGATTTATTATCATAAAGGCTCGGGCGTTCTGCGTATGTCGACAGCCTACAAGCGTTTGGTACAAGATATTGGTGGCGTAGCATGGCCTACCACCGCCGGCGGAAACATTACGGAAGCCATCGTAAATGCCAAGAACGCTCCGGCCGTAGTCGATCCTCGCGCTCCTATTCATTTCGAACCTGCGGGAATGATTGATACTCCTAAAGATGAAACCTTGAAAGGAAGCTGGGACGGAACAGACCCGGGACATGTATCCTCCGGAGTGGGTACCTCTATGGATAACGGACAGGATGTAAGTAACTATGCAAAGTAGGCCCTTGGTTCTATGGAACAGTCGACCGGAAGTATCCTCTTATGAAGTATAGTGAGCTGTGCTTCTTGAAAGCAATTGCCATCGAACGCAATCTTATCACCGGAGATTCCAAGTCAGCCTATGAAGCAGGTGTCCGTTCCAGCATGGCAGAATTTGATATTCCCGAAGCTACGATTACAAGTTATCTGGCTTCTACGTCTCCCAACTATTACGGAACGACTGCCAAGTACGATGACGTTGCAGGAAGTTGTAATACGCATATGGATAAGATACTTACCCAGAAGTACATTGCTCAATTCCAGGAATGTTCTTTTGAAACCTGGGCAGACCACCGTCAGTTCCATAAGCCTACACTAATGCCATTCTCTAGTGTAAGTTCAAGTGTCTTCACTATGAACCCTGCCGACAAAGCAAATAATACACCGAACGCTTACATTAAACGTATATATTATCCTTCTTCGGAATATACGGTGAATGCTGCGAACGTGAAGGAAGCAGAAAGCCGCATGGGTGGAAACAACAGTATACAGAATAATGCATGGTGGGACGTTAACTAATTGAGGTTTTCCTAAATAAAAGAAGGTCGTACCATAAATAATTTTGGTATGACCTTCTTTTATTATTCTAAGCTGATACTTAAACGTTCTTTTCCTTAATCAGATACTCGGCAATCTGCACAGCATTCAGCGCAGCACCCTTCTTAATCTGGTCGCCTACAATCCAGAATGTCAATCCGTTCTCGTTGGTGAGGTCTTTGCGGATACGTCCTACGTAAACCGGGTCTTTTCCGGCAAGGAACAACGGCATCGGATATTCCTTCTCAGCCGGATTATCCATCAATACCAAGCCTTCGCCTTTGGCAAAAGCCTCGCGAGCCTCTTCTACCGAGATAGGACGTTCTGTCTCCACCCAGATACTTTCGGAGTGGGAGCGAAGGGCAGGCACACGAACACAAGTAGCGCTGACCTTCACATCGGAGTGCATAATCTTGCGCGTTTCGTTATACATCTTCATCTCTTCCTTCGTATATCCGTTTTCGGTGAATACGTCAATCTGCGGGATAAGGTTGAACGCCAACTGATAGGCAAACTTCTCAACCGTTACCGATTCGCCCGCCAACACCTGGCGATATTGCTCGTACAGCTCGTCCATTGCGGCAGCACCGGCACCGCTGGCAGCCTGATACGTAGAAACGTGTACGGTCTTTATATGAGAAAGCTGTTCGATGGCTTTCAGTGCTACCACCATCTGGATGGTAGTACAGTTAGGGTTGGCGATGATACCCCGCGGACGGTCTTTGGCGTCGGCGGCATTCATTTCGGGTACGACCAAAGGCACATCGGCATCCATACGGAAAGCGCTTGAATTGTCAATCATCACGGCTCCGTGCTTGGTAATCGTCTCGGCGAACTCTTTAGAGGTGCCTGCGCCTGCGGAAGTGAAAGCGATATCAACCCCTTTAAAGTCATCGTTGTGTTGCAAGAGTTTAACCTCGATCTGTTTACCGCGGAAGGTATATTTAGTTCCGGCACTGCGTTTAGAACCGAACAATACTAACTCGTCCAACGGGAAATTCCTTTCATCGAGCACTCGCAGGAACTCCTGTCCCACGGCTCCGCTTGCTCCAACAATAGCTACTTTCATTTTTCTTTTGTTTTATAGTTTATAATTTAGTTGACGGGTTGATGAGGGGAACAAAGATACAAGGTGAGTGCTTGTGACAAGACCTTGTCAACTCGTATCTGAATCCTTATCAACTTTTTATAATTGGTCGCAAATTTATAGCAAATTGCTGTATGACACCGCATAAAGTGAAAACTTTTTCGTTATTTTGCAGTTAAAACCTAAAACCCGTGGCGTATGAAGTGGCTCGACTTTAGTTTACAACTACCCGTTACCGACCCTACATGGGTATTTCTCCTTGTACTCCTCATCATATTGTTTGCGCCCATATTGCTGAACAGGCTTCGCATTCCGCACATCATCGGAATGATTTTGGCTGGTCTGGTCATCGGCGAGCATGGCTTCAATATCCTGGTGCGCGACAGCAGTTTCGAACTCTTCGGCAAAGTAGGACTCTACTATATCATGTTCCTGGCAGGACTGGAAATGAACATGGGCGATTTCAAGAAGAACCGCGGGAAGGCCGTCATGCTGGGGCTGTTGGCATTCATCATCCCGATAGGAATAGGTTTGGTCACCAATATGATGCTACTGAAGTACACGCTTGTCACCTCGATATTGCTGGCGAGTATGTACGCCTCGCACACGCTGGTGGCTTACCCCATCGTCATTCGTTATGGCGTGTCGCGCCATCGCAGTGTGAGTATTGCGGTGGGAGGAACAGCCGTCACCGATACCCTTACCTTGCTGGTGCTGGCGGTGGTCGGCGGTTTGTTTAAGGGCGAGTCCGGCGGATGGTTCTGGCTTTGGCTGGTTATCAAGGTCGTGTTCCTCGGCGGACTCATCATGTATTTCTTTCCACGCATCGGTCGGTGGTTCTTCCGTCGCTACGACGATAACGTGATGCAGTTCATCTTTGTGCTCGCCATGGTTTTTCTGGGTGCGGGCCTGATGGAGTTTGTAGGGATGGAAGGCATTCTGGGTGCTTTCCTTGCCGGATTGGTGCTGAACCGTCTTATCCCGCACGTATCTCCGCTGATGAACCATTTGGAATTTGTAGGTAACGCCTTGTTTATTCCTTATTTCCTGATTGGCGTGGGAATGCTGATTGACATTCATGTCATTTTCGGTCATGGCGATGCCTTGAAAGTAGCTGTGGTGATGATTACCGTGGCGCTGATAGGCAAATGGATTGCTTCGTGGCTGACGCAGAAGATATTTAAAATGGTCTCCATCGAACGGGAACTGATGTTCGGCCTGAGCAATGCACAAGCGGCGGCAACGTTGGCTGCGGTGCTGGTGGGCTACAACATTATCCTCCCCGGCGGCGAACGGTTGCTGAATGAAGATGTGCTGAACGGCACGGTGCTGCTTATCCTGGTCACCTGCGTCGTGAGTTCGTTCATCACCGAACGCGCGGCACGTAAGATAGCCATGTGCGAAGCCCATCTGGAAGAAGAGCGCACCGTGGAGGCGGAAAAGATACTAATTCCGGTAGCCAATCCGGACACCATCGAGTACCTGATAAACCTATCCTTGCTGATACGTGACCCGAAACAGAAAGACAACCTGCTGGCGCTGAATGTGATAAACGACAACAATACTTCCGAAGGCCTGGAGCAGCGCGGCAAGAGATATTTGGGAAAAGCCGCCATGATTACCGCTTCTGCCGACGTCTCCCTGCAGCAGATTACCCGCTACGACCTGAATATTGCCTCCGGCATCATCCACACCGCCAAAGAATATGAAGTGACCGATGTCATTATCGGTTTGCACCGCAAGGTGAACATTGCGGACTCCTTCTTCGGTATGCTTGCCGAGAACTTGCTGAAAGGTTTGCATCGCGAGGTGATGATTGCCAAATTCCTCATTCCGATTAATACGCTGAGGCGTATTATCATTGCCGTTCCGCCGAAGGCCGAGTATGAAGCCGGGTTTCAGAAATGGATGGAACACTTCTGTCGGATGGGTGGTACGCTGGGCTGTCGCGTTCATTTCTTTGCCAACGAAGCGACCACCATACAGCTACAGGCCTTGGTGAAAAAGAAGTACGGGCAGACTTTGACGGAGTTTTCCCGTCTGGATGACTGGGGCGATTTGTTGTTGCTGACCGGGCAAGTGAACTACGACCATCTGCTGGTGGTGATTAACGCGCGTAGAGGCTCTATCTCTTATGACAGTTCTTTTGAGAAACTGCCGGCGCAATTGAGCAAGTATTTCTCCAACAACAGTCTGATAGTGCTCTATCCCGACCAGTTGGGCGAGCCTCAGGATGCCGTGTCTTTCTCTAATCCGCGTGGCAACAACGAGGCACAGCACTACGAGAAGGTGGGCAAGTGGTTCTATAAATGGTTTAAGAAATAGTGATTAGTGGTTAGCGATTAGTGATTAGTAGTATGGAAGAGTGGAAACAGAGAACCGGCCTCCTGTTTGGAGAAGATAAAATGGAGCGCTTGCGGCAAGCGCATGTGTTGGTCGTAGGGCTGGGTGGCGTGGGCGCTTATGCGGCGGAAATGATTTGCCGTGCAGGCGTAGGGCGAATGACGATTGTGGATGCCGATACGGTTCAGCCCACTAATATCAACAGGCAGTTACCTGCTCTGCATTCCACTTTGGGCATGAAGAAAGCGGAAGTGCTCGAAGCCCGTTTCAGGGATATTAATCCGGAGATACAACTGACCGTGCTGCCCGTATTCCTGAAAGACGAAAACATCCCCGAACTGTTGGAGGCTGCGCACTATGATTTCGTGGTAGACGCCATCGACACCCTTGCCCCGAAGTGCCACCTGATAGCGGAAGCGATGAAAAAGCACATCAAAATCGTGTCGAGCATGGGCGCGGGGGCAAAGAGCGATATTACCCAGGTACGTTTTGCCGATATATGGGATACGTACCATTGCGGACTGAGCAAGGCGGTGAGAAAGCGTTTGCAGAAGATGGGGCTGAAGCGGAAACTCCCGGTAGTGTTCAGCACCGAGCAGGCAGATGCCAATGCGGTATTACTGACGGAAGACGAGCAGAATAAGAAGTCCACTTGCGGCACGGTGAGCTATATGCCGGCCGTCTTTGGCTGCTATCTGGCTGAATATGTGATAAAGAGGCTATGACAATAAGTATTGAAACTATTCTCCTTCCCCTTTAGGGGAACGAGGGGTTTAAAAAATTAAATATGATACGACTAGAAGGAATAACGAAAAGCTTCGGCAACTTGCAAGTGTTGCGCGGCATCGACATGGAGATAGAAAAAGGAGAGATAGTCAGCATTGTCGGCCCCAGCGGGGCAGGCAAGACTACCTTGCTGCAAATCATGGGCACGTTGGACATGCCGGATAGCGGTCTGGTAATGATTAACGGTACTCAGGTCAATAAGATGAAAGAGAAGGAACTTTCCGCTTTCCGCAACAAGCACATCGGCTTCGTCTTCCAGTTCCACCAACTGCTGCCGGAGTTTACCGCTTTGGAGAACGTAATGATACCCGCCTTCATTGCCGGCTTGGGGCAGCAAGAAGCAAAAGCCGCCGCAACGGAGATACTGGACTTTATGGGACCGGCCGAACGCGCTTCGCATAAACCTAATGAACTTTCCGGCGGAGAGAAACAGCGTGTAGCAGTGGCACGCGCCCTGATTAACCATCCGGCAGTAGTGCTTGCCGATGAACCGTCAGGCAGCCTGGATACTCATAACAAGGAAGAACTGCACCAACTGTTCTTCGATTTGCGCAACCGCCTGGGGCAGACATTTGTGATTGTGACGCACGACGAAGGCTTGGCGCAGATTACCGACCGCACGATACATTTGAAGGACGGATGTGTAGTGTGATTTAAGAAGTTTGCTTTATCTTTGCAGCATATGCTTACCCCGCTTCCCGTCGGAACAGCGCACTCAGGGTAAGCTTTTTTATTTTACCTCAAGTGATAATTTAACGTGAGTTCGATATAACTGTACTAACTCAATTCCCCTCCTCCTGGGAGGAGGGGAATTGAGTTACTTCCGTTTCTTGTATCGAACTCACGTTAATTTATTGCAGTCTAAGCCTGAAAGGTTTTCATCTTATGGCCCAGGCAACGCCTTTTATAGCCTAGGGCAATGCCCTGTGTATATGTCCTTGTAGGGGTGCAAAAGTTCCCCACCGGGGAACGGGTCGTTCCTCACCGGGGAACAAGGTGTTCGGCACCGGGGGAACGGAAAGGAGGCTATTGAGGGAAATGATAATTTAGTATCTCACCACAGATTACACAGATTAACACAGATTATTTTTATTGAAACGCAGATTAACGCAGATTTTCGCAAAGGGAACTCTATCATAATAAATAATCTGCGTGAATTTGCGTTAATCTGCGTTTCTTTAATTTTTCCCTTAAATCTGTGTTAATCTGTGTAATCTGTGGTGAACTAAATTCCCTTCTAACTGCATTTCCTCTTATCCGGTAATACCTCTCTGCCGAAAATCCCCGTAACCAAAGCACCCGTCAACTGGACAATGATAGATACCCAAAGTACTAATTCCGCCCCCTTGGCAAGCAGCATAGGGATGAAGAGTACGTCCAACACAGCTCCTAACTTGCCAATTGCGGCGGCAAGCCCCGCACCTTCGCCACGGTCGGCAACGGGGTAGATTTGAGAAGGGATGATGAACGTCATCAGGTGCGGCCCGGCATTGAGGAATAGCTCAAATATCATAAACCCGGCAATGGCAAGCCAAACGGGTAGATGATATTTGTATGCCACAAGCAACAGTAGCAACCCGACGGCACAGAGAATAAATCCCCCTATCTGAATGCGCACGTGATACCAACGGTTCACAAGAAAAAGCCCCAATGCAAAGCCCGGAAGGATAAAGAAGTTGATCCATACCGTAATCTCTATCGAATTGGTGATGCGATGCAGGCCATCCGCCAAAGTAGTGCTTGACAATGCACTGCCGGAAGACGGTTCTAATCCGAGCGCCATTACCAATATTGGCAGAAAGACGCCGATGCCATACACGCCCAATCCCTCGCACGCCCAAGGTATGCCGCTAAAAACAACCCTTTTCAGGTTCTTGCCCCGAAACAAGCTCGCCAACGATACTTTCTGTACTTCTTTCTTTCTCCGGCGGTTACGGATTTCGCCCATTTCCATATCAGCGCCGATGTGATGATGTATCTCCGCTCCGGACGTCTGTTTTCTCTCTATCACCTCCACATCCGGTCCGAGGAAATAGCGTACGGCGGCTTCGGCTTCTGCCGGACGTCCGCAGGTCATCAGCCACCCCGGGCTCTGTGCAAAGCGGATGCGTAGAAGCGCTGTCAGCAGAGCAGATACGGAGATTATCAATAACAAGCAATTCCATAACTCGGGACTGCTCCAGTCTTTCAGCAGAAAGAAGCAGACCAACGCCACGAGGATATTGCCCAAAGACGATGAAGCCTTCGCCACCCCTACCATGAAAAGCCGCCAACGACGGGGCATGATTTCGGAAATATAGTCGGAGTCAAGACTATAGTCGCCGTCAATGCCGACCCCATGAAGAACAGCCCTACAACTAGTCCGGAAAGCGTCGAAGTAAAATAAGCCAGTAGCGAAGCCAACAGCACGACAAACGGACAAAGACGGAAGAAAAAAGATAACCATACTTATCGCTCAACCGACCAAAGAACAAAGAGCCGACCGTGATGCCAATCAGACTGGTACAGGTCACGAGCCCCAGCTGAAAAGACGTCAGTTCCAGGTGGCGAAGCATCTGTATCATGGGAAGTATGATCCCGACCAGTGTTGCAAGCCCCGCACCGATAATCTGCCCCATAGAGGCCACTAGCAATACCCGGAAGTGTCCCCAGCGCAGGGGCATCGTATCCATATTTACAGCCATCTTGATAATTACGAATTACTAACCACTAATCACTAATCCCTCTTCTTGCGCCAGTTTGAGTGGTCGGGTTCTTTCTCATCGAACTTATAAAGCGGGAGCAGGAACAGCCACGTAGTGAGACAGAACGGACCTGTGAACGTAGGCATCCCGAACGGCATCATCATAGCATCCATACCCGCCTGAACAAACACGGTAACGATAATTCCCAGCAACGCCCAAATGGCCGAACGCCAATTAGGCTTGTAGAACGTACATCCCAACGCGATAGCCGTCAATACGGGGCTAAAGCCGAAAAGCCCGTTGGCAATGTCACTTCCCCCGGCCCCGAAAAGCAATGCCACAGCAAGCGCAAGCGCCGAACCGATATCTGCCCACAAGGCCGCCCAACGGCTACTGACAAACAGGGCCACCAGGAAGAATATACCGGTCACCCACGAATTTATCAGAAAGACCTGCGCGATGCCTTTCAGCCAGTAGACCACCAGCGAACCGAAGCTAAGATCGAGCGAGGTAGAGAGATGCGTAGTCAGTTCCGGCGCCGACATGTACTCGGGTGGCATCCCCTGCAACATCCGTGCAGCAAAGAGGAACAGCCAAGACATGAACACAAAGGGAAAAGTAAAAGAATTCGTTTTCCACGGAGCCATTACGTTGTTAAACCCCGTGCGCACCCAAGTGGTGGAAATGGCACAGATAATCAGTGCCAGCCACATCAATGGCGTATCGCCCAAGAAAGAAGGAAACGCGCACCCCACCAGAATACCGTTAAATCCCCAAAGTCCTTCCACACCGTCACCGTAGGGCTGGCGCAACACATAACCCGCAAGCGTGGAAACCACCACACCTACCACTGCTCCCCATGCCACAGCAGGCTGACCTGCCTCATAGGCTCCCCAGAATATTCCGCAAAGGAATAACAACCCTGTCTAAGCATTACCTTGAAACATCACCTGTCCGCCACCTCGCAACATCGCGCGGACGTACCCCGTGATGTCGGGAGCTTTAGTTACATTTTCATCAATCATAACGTTACTATTTAGGTTAATAATAAGAGTTTCTACTTAACGCCAAGGGAACTCCGCAGGTAGCGGGCGCCCTTTTATCTCTTGTCGTACCAGCGAACAGAACTCACGCACCTGCTTCTTCACTGGTCCCGGCTCCATGCCGAGTACTTTGTACAGCAATCCGCTATCGCCCGGCAAATGAGTGATGCCGGCGGCAATCTTTCGTTCCCGGTCGATAAAGGCGGTCGCTTTGCGGTAGATATTGTCCGCATGTTCTTTGGGAGTCATCACGATGACGTTGGCAAAGACATCGTACTCATCCATAATGCCGAGGACACGGGGGGAGATTGCTTCTCGGGACAAATCACAAACTTCTCACGGAACAGTTGTTCGCCGTCCGGTCGCCCTCCGTGTGTGCATACCGACAGGATATCGTATGCAAAGAGCTCCCCTTCCTTATAATACTTCCTGCCACCCATGAAAATCTCCGAGTAGAACACGGTGGCCGAAGGGGCTACCCGTATACAAGTGTCGGAAATGAAACGGGTGTGGCGGCAGGGAATGACGGGTTCGGGAAGAAACTCCAGATAGGCCCCTTCTTCGAGCGTGATGCGCTGTACCAAGCCGGAGTAGTTGTAGTGCATCTCCGCCAGTTTGGTAGCCGCGCCTGTCGAGACGAAAGCAAAGGCGTTCTTCCGCACCGTGATATTCTGGTCGTAGCGGCCATCGTCCACATTAGGCCCGCCGGACGAGAGGATATACACGCAGGGCATTTCCGGCATCTCCTCGTCAAAGTAGAGTTCCTGTTGCACGATGAGCGGTGCACGGCGGTCGAGGTCGCGCAGGATACACCTTCCGTGCGGGTCTATCTCAAAGCCGAGGTTCAGGTAGCCATGCTTGCCCGGAGCGCCTACGTACATTGCTTTGGGTTCTTCCAGATAAGGCGCCATTTCGCGGGCGGAAGAGAAATCGACTGCCGGACGTGCGGTACGTTCTTTGGTTAATGGTTCGGTAATCATAAGCCGCTATTCTTTACCGGTTTTGTCGAACAATGCCATGCGGAAAATCAAATCAACCACTTCGTCAATGCCCTCTCCGGTCATGCAATTGGTAAAGACGAACGGTTTGCCGGGACGCATCAGTTCGGAGTCGTGCTTCATCACTTCCAAGCTGGCATGCACATAGGGGGCAAGGTCGGTTTTGTTGATAACCAATATATCCGATTGCGAAATGCCGGGGCCGTCCTTGCGGGGTATCTTATCGCCCGCCGCCACGTCGATAACGTAGATGAAGAAGTCCACCAGTGCCGGGCTGAAAGTCAAGGTCAGGTTATCACCCCCGACTCTATCAGCACAATGTCGCCGTCGGGAAACTTGGCTTCCATTTCTTCCACGGCAGCGATGTTCATGGAAGGGTCTTCACGCACCGCCGTATGTGGGCAAGCACCCGTCTCTACACCGATAATGCATTCCTCTACCAGAACGCCTTTCAGCATCTTGCGCACGTGCTTGGCGTCTTCGGTTATCACAATATCGTTGATTATAATCAGGACTTTCATTCCCAAGTCGAGAAGACGCGGGGTAATAGCTTCAATAAAGGCGGTTTTTCCTGAACCGACAGGCCCGCCTATTCCAATTCTACATGTACTCATTTCTTTATCTTAATTTAATCAGTTCATAAACATACGCATGTTCCCTTTCTCGTGCAGCGAGGCAGGGATATCTATCTGGGGAACGAATGCGTTCATATCCGCCAAAGTCAGGGTGCGGACTTCTTCATATAAATCGCGCGATTGCTCACAAAGCCTGAACAGGATGCGCTGCGTGTCATAGTGGGACACCTTTACGCAACGGAGCGCCGCACCCAGAACCATATTGATAGCGCCATACTGGTGCGAGCAGAACAGTTCTTCTTCAGTAAGCCCCGCCAATGAGAAGGTCAGCGCCTGCGCCACCGGATAAGTGCCGGGCGTTGTTTCCTTGCGGATGTCGTCCAACCACTGCTGCAAGACGGGTTTGTCGAAGATATGGATACTTAGTTCCGCCAGTTTCTTTCCCATACGGCGAAGCATCTGGCGGGCTTCTTCGTTCATCTTGAAGAGCATCAGTTGGCGGTCGGCGGCAACCAGTTCCCCGTACTTGTCCTCGCAGGCGGCACGAAAAGCGTGCAGGGCGACTATTCCGTCACTATAAGCGGCCTGCAGGGCAATGGCGTGGGCGTATTTCTCCAGAGTGTCGCCATTATATACGATACCCTCATGGGCAGCAGTCTCCAGTCCGTTAGAGAAAGAGAAAGTCCCTACCGGAAAGGCCGAATCCGTAAATTGCAGCAGACGCATGACGGTTGTTATATTCTTATTCATACCTCAATCCGTTGATTTAATGATGATGAGGGTGGGTGTGCTCATGAACGGCGTTGTGCCCGTCCTCGTGGGAGTGGCTCTCCTGCCCGGCTCCACCGAACAAACGTCTTATCTCATGAGGCGCCAGATAAGGAATGATTTCCATTCCCTTCTGAAATTCATAGGTGATGCCTTCGATGTGATGCGTCTCCATGACACTTAGCATGACCTTTTTATCTACCGTAAGCGGTACATATACTTTAGTGCCTTTCACTACCGCAGGCCAGTGCTGGTTGCCGATAGCATGTCCCAGTTCCACAGAAATACGTATCATAGTTTCCGCGTCTTTGGTTTGCAGGGCGCTCATGTCGATGACGAGCACCGGGCTTAGTTCGATACGCAGCACGATTGCTTTCTTTTCTTCGGGCGAATAATAAATAATGTCCCCGTCTATCACTTGCGAATGGCGCTTGAGCGCAATGGGATACTCTTCCCCTTTTTCGTTCTTTGCGAGGAAACGGCTTTTCTGCGCCGTCCATTGGTCTAAGTAAATATTCTCTATCTCGACATCCTTCAGTTTCTCTCCCCACTCGGGCGACTGGAGCATGTTTCCTATGATTTCGGTATATATCTTCATAATTTATTTGTTTTTTACCCCCCGCCCCCCTAAAGGGGGAGGGGAATACTTCATTTGTTATATAGCAAAACTATTCTCCTTCCCCTTTAGGGGAACGAGGGGTAGTAATTAACTAAACCAGTACAACTGTGCCAAAGAAAATTCCTTAGCAGGTGGTATATAGGCGCGTACACCGTCGACCAATACGTCGAACGTCTCCGGATTGACCTCAATCTTCGGCATAGCACCGTTGCGCACCATGTCGCACTTGGTCAATTGCCGTGTGCGACGCATGGGATATACGATTCGTTCCAATCCCAATTTCTCCTTGATACCCAAGTCATAAGCTGCTCTCGATACGAACGATACGCTGGTCTTAGGCAACGTCTGGCCGAAAGCACCGAACATCGGACGATAGTAGCAAGGCTGCGGCGTAGGCAACGACGCATTGGGATCGCCCATATCCGCCCAGTTGATAAGACCGCCCTTGATAACCAACTTCGGTTTCGCTCCAAAGAATTGGGGTTCCCAAAGTACGAGATCGGCCATTTTGCCTTTCTCCACAGAGCCCAGTATGTCGGAGATACCGTAAGTGATAGTCGGGTTAATAGTAATCTTGGCAATGTAGCGCAGCACGCGGAAGCTATCGTTCTTCTCGGAGTCTTCCATAAGTTGCCACGCACCTTCTTCATATAAGAAGCCATTTGGAAAGTACGCATGAAGGACTCTCCTACACGTCCCATAGCTTGTGAATCGGAAGATACCATAGACAAGACGCCCAAGTCATGCAGCACGTTCTCCGCAGCCTGCGTTTCGGGGCGTACACGGCTCTCGGCAAAGGCTACGTCGGAAGGTATTTTCGGGTTCAGATTATGGCATACCATAATCATGTCGAACAATTCCGCTTGTGAGTTGATGCCGAACGGCAGCGTCGGGTTAGTGGACGACGGAAGAACATTTGCCATAGAAGCAACTTTCAGCAAGTCGGGCGCATGGCCACCGCCCGCACCTTCGGTATGATAGGTGTGAATGGTACGTCCGTCGATGGCCGAAATGGTATCTTCCACATATCCGCCTTCGTTCAGTGTGTCGGTGTGGATAGCCACCTGCACGTCATATTTATCAGCTGCCGACAGCGCTGCACGGATAGCCGCGCATGTAGAGCCCCAGTCTTCGTGTACTTTCAATCCGCAAGCACCCGCCACGATTTGTTCCTCGATAGCTTCGGCTACGGAGCAGTTTCCTTTAGCAAGAAATCCGATATTGATAGGCAGGCCTTCTATGGATTGGAGCATACGTTCCAAGTTCCATTTGCCGGAAGTGATGGTCGTACCGTTCGTTCCGTCCGTCGGGCCGATGCCGCCACCCACGAGGGTGGTGATACCATTGCTCAGGCAGTTGTATGCCTGCTGCGGTGAAATGAAGTGCACATGGCCGTCGATGCCGGCAGCAGTAAGAATCATGTGCTCTCCCGAAATGGCATCGGTAGAAGGACCGGTCACCAAGTCCGGATGCACACCTTGCATCACATTCGGGTTACCGGCTTTGCCTATTCCGGCAATCTTGCCGTCTTTGATGCCCACGTCGGCCTTTACAACACCGAGTTTGGCATCGATTATGGTTACATTGGTGATTACCAAATCCAACGAGCCTTCGTGGGAAGTCATCGTATTGGCAAGTCCCATACCGTCACGGAGCGTCTTTCCACCTCCGTACACTACCTCATCTCCATAGACCCGCAGGTCCTTTTCAATCTCCACATATAAGCCCGTATTACCCAGACGGATTTTATCGCCTACGGTAGGATCGAACAAGTTGTTATACTCTTGTCTTGAAATTGTAGCCATATCTATTTATTATTTAGGGTTTTAAAACCATTTTTCTCCATTCTCCGAATGGCTTTGAGGCGTGTAGGATAATAAGTCGGGAGGTCCTCTCCGCCGGTATATCCCATAGTCAGTCCGTTGAAGCCCAGCACACGGCGTTTGCCGCCGTAAGTGACGAGTTCCACTTCTTTTTCTTCACCCGGTTCGAAGCGAATGGCAGTGGTAGCCGGGATGTTCAGGTGATAGCCAAAGGCCGCGGGACGGTCGAACTCCATGTAGCGGTTCACCTCGAAAAAGTGGAAATGAGACCCGATTTGGATGGGGCGGTCGCCCGTGTTGCGCACTTTCAGCTTTATGGTTTTGCGATGCACATTATACTCGATAGGTGTATCGGCAAGGATTTCCCCACCTACTGCCACCGGCGTGGCGGGTGCAAATCCCGGAGTGTTGGGATAAGCAATGGGCGGCATTCCTTCGAAAACTCCCTGCGGCGTTTCATAACCGGTCGCAGTGTTCTGGCTCTTGGAACCAGTAGAATCATTCGTACTCATAATTAATGAATTTAGGTTAGGTTTGAATTACTTAATAGGATTGTGGATACTCACCAGACGCGACCCGTCTGTAAATACGGCTTCCACTTGGAGGAGGTTAATCATGTCCGCCACTCCTTCCATTACATCCTCTTTCTTGAGAACATTCGCTGCTTCGGTCATCACTTCTTCCAGCGTTTTTCCCTCCCGAGCTCCTTCGAGCGCAGTGGAGGTAATGTACGCCACTGCTTCCGGGTGATTCAACTTCAGTCCTTTCTTGAGACGCCTCTCGGCAATCATTCCCAAGGAAAGCAACATAAGCTTGTCAATCTCTTTAGGTGTTAAATGCATAACTTAATAAATTTAATTAATAAATAGCTGTTAATCAGAGCCTCTACATCTGACTTTGCTACAACAGCATCAAGTAAAAAAGGTTGCGCTACGATTGTGCAAACAGTCCGAGTTTAAGTTTCATTAAACTGGTTTTACCAAACTTCGTCCAACCCACACCAGAATGATGCCCAAAATGATGCTCAAACCCAGATAAACACTGAAGTATCCCCAATGCTTGTTCTGCAACAGCAGGTACATATCGTCCGAAAAAGAGGAGAAGGTGGTGAAGCCGCCACAAAAGCCTGTGATGAGGAACACATTCATGTTTGAGGAAATCAAATGGGTTTTCTCAACCATGCCGAAGAAGAGTCCGATAATGAAGCAGCCGATGATGTTCACCGCAAAAGTTCCATAAGGAAGGGGAGAGGAAAAGATGTGATGAGCAAGTTTTCCAACCAAATACCGTCCGCAGGTTCCGACGAACCCGCCCAAACCGGCGATAAGCATTGCTTTGTATATACGCGTAAATGTTTAGGTTAATAATATGGTTAATTGAATAAATGGGAATTTAGCGAAGCGAAGCTTCGCTAAAGAGTGATAGGGTGGGAATGTGATAAAGTGGTAGTGGGATGTTACTCTGCAACTACGTTGTCACCTTATCACTTTACAACCCTTTTAAATTATCATTTAAAAACGAACACTGATAAATCCTCTCGCATTGAAAGGCGTACCTGGTGTGAAGTGCATTTCAGTCACCGGTTCCGGCTCTCCCTGCAAGCGGGTTTCCGTAGCAAACTGGGCTTCATCCCATTTCGTATCGAAAAGGTTTTCGATGATGGCGCCTATCGTAAATCTTTTATAGGTATAAGAGGCGTTAAAGTTCACAACGCAGTACCCTTTCGCTCTCAGACTGTAGTCCTCATTGGCGGGGCGGTCGCCCAAGTAACGGCACTTCAGACTGGCGGTGAGGGATTTCCATTGATAATTAAGTCCGGCGACAAAGGTGTGTACGGGAGCGAGAGGGAGATAATTCTCGCCTTTCGGCTCGCCGATAGCACGGGCATGGCTGTAAGTATAGTCTGCCTGAAAACACCAGTTGTTCAGGAACTGCCAGCGCAAGCCGAAGTCAACGCCTTCCCGACGGGTTTTGCCGCTGGGTTCCACTACGGCCTCATCGCCTACATAGACAAACTCCTGCTGCATCCACAGATACCAGGCAGTGGCATTAATCATCAGAGTCGGCAGCGGCTTCCACAAGACTCTGAGGTCGGCTCCATAGGAAGCGGGAAGAACGGTTTTGCCATTCTCCGCCACCACTACACGGGCGTCGTTGCTATGAAATCTCTTGCCCATTTTGAGAAGGAATTGCCATTTACTGTTCAGGTTATAGATGAAGTTCAGTTTGGGGCTGACAATGACTTTGGAAACTTTAGGATCTGTGTATTCCGTCAGCGTACGGTCTACGTAGTCGAACTTGAAGTAATCCAGACGTACTGCCGGATTAATCAGCCACTTGCCCCACTCTATGTTGACACCGGCATAACCGTACATACCGCTTTCTCCAACGTCGCCGAAGGCAAATGTTCCGATGCGTTGCCGGCTTACGGTGTGATAGAGGGTAAGGTTATTAATCTGGTCGTAGCGGAAACCCATTCCGGCTTTCAGTTTCCAATGGCTTTTGCCTACATGGTAGGTTTGGGTGTATTCCGTGTTCACACCTCCCAACAAGCGGTTCTCGCGTTGGTTAATCTCGTCCCCGTTTGCAGGGTCATTCAGGAAGAAGGTGAAGTTGGAATACAGATTGAAGCGATAGTAAGAGAGCCAGGCGTTGGTACTGATTTCGGCACCGTTGTCGAGCATCAGCAGGTGGAGGAAGTTCAGGTTGGTGCGGTCGGTGTTTCCGCCTTCGGTATCGTCCAATGCACCGAACCTACCGATAATTCCTCGGTCTACGGCACGTTGGGGGATTTGCCGGAGGTATTCCAAGTGCTGTTGAAGTGGGACAAACTGATGTTGAAGCGGGAATTGTCGTTCCACTGCATATATTTGGTCATCAGGTTGAAGCGCTTGAAGTTCTGGGGGGGGGAATCAAAGTATCCGTCAGTGGTGAGGAACGAACTGCTGACGTAGAAACTCTGCCGCTGGTTGTTCAGGAAAGAAAACGAAGCGCGTATGCGCTGGGTGTTGAACTGTCCTATTTCGAGCGCGGCATCATTCTCCATGCGGTCTTTCGTCTTGAAGGCAACGTATCCGGCTGTGGCCAAGTCGCCTTTGGTGACGTCGTAGGAACCTTTATCGAAATCAATGGACTCTATGGTTTCCGGCTGAAGAAAATGCAAGTCGGCATATTCCTGCCCGTGGGCGTGTGAAACATATTGACGGGCATTCCGTCTACCGATACGTTGATGTCCGTGCCGTGGTCAAGGTCGAAACCGCGCAGGAACATCTGTTCCGCCTTTCCGCCTCCGGCGTGCTGGGCAATGAAGAGTCCAGGGACAAAACGGAGCACCTCTTGCGAGGAACTCATCGGGTTGATTTTCAGGTCTACTTTGGAAATCTCATTCAAGTGATTGAGTTTCTTCACGATGACAACTTCCCGGAGGGTAATGTTCCGCAGGGTATCGTGTAGCAATCCTGAGACAGAGTCCACTGGTACTTCGGGAAATTTCTCATTAGAAACATTGACTCCGCGAACGGGAGTGGCCAAACTCAGGCCAAGCAGTAAAAGGCAGGTTAAACACACTTTCTTTTTCATCAGTACAATTTCTATTTTGTTAGGAGTGATATAACAAGATGACTCTTATTTTGTTCCGAACTAAAAAGTGTATATTTGTGCCTTAAATACAACTCCGATTATATCATGGAAAAAGATTTTGACTATAACAGCATACCCAAAACATACTTATATTGCCTAAACGCAAAATGCACTCGCTTCGCAAAATGCCTGCGCTATCAAGCTGCCATTCATGCCAACCCGAAGTTGGCAAGCATATCAGTGGTCAACCCCTCCTACATTGCCGGTCAAGAAAAAGATTGTCCGCATTTTCAGCCGGATCGGTTGTCGCGTTTTGCATTGGGAATTACCAATTTATTGGATAAGATACCGCACGCGCAGGCTGTACGGTTACGAGATTCTTTGTACAGCCATTTGGGACGTAGCATGTACTATAGAATCCGTAACAGGGAACGTCTTATCCACCCTGAAGAACAGGAGTTTATCCGTCAGCTATTCCTTAGATACGGAATTAAAGAAAAGCCGGTATTCGACGAGTACGTAGAGCTTTATGATTGGAAAGAATAGACAAAGATATTCTCATTGCGGTGAGAAAGTTTTCTCATCGTGATGAGAATAAATTCTTATCATGAAGAGAATAGTTTCTCATCGCGATGAGAAACTATTCTCAACGCAATAAAATTGATTGAGAAGTTTAAATGGAGGAATATTATGGCAGACAATTACTTAGAAAAGCAGCGCGAGTCCTACGAAGCACGTAAGGCGGCTTGGGAAAGGGAGCGGAAATTCGGAAAGAAGAAGAAAAAGAAAGTGATGACAGAAAAAGCAAAAGAAGGGAAAGCAGAAGTATCTAAATTCTCCTCCTCCAAGGAGGAGGAGAATTTAGATACTTCTGCTTATTTATTTAGATACTTCTATTTACTTTTGTTCTTCTGTCTAAAAATTATTTGAAAGCCGGTGCAGGCAAGTGCATACCCGCCATTGTCAGTCCGTTGTCTTTAGCATATTGCAGGAAGTGCTTGCGCGACTTGATTGCCGCTTCCTTATCCATATCATAGGTAGCACAGATTTCAGGATGCTCCAGCTGCAGGGCAGCACCGTGAATAAGGTCGCCTATTATCAGCAACTTGCCTGCCTGATAGGCGGTGTGCCCCGGAGTATGCCCCACGGCATTCATCGCTACTACATCTCCCGGCAAGGTATCACCGAATTCGAAAAGATGCAGACGATCTTTGTAAGCGTTCATCGTCTTTACTACTTGCGCATTCCGGTCGGCAGGCATACTCATCCAGGCGTCATACTCTACTTTAGACGCATAAACTTCGGCCTTGGGGAAGACTACACTGTCGCCTTTCATCATGCCGCCGATATGGTCGCCATGAAAATGAGTGAGGTAGAGATAGCGGACATCTTCGGGCGCAACTCCCAAAGTCTTTAGGGTGGGCAACAAGCGGCTATCGGGCGCCCACAGTCCGGTGTCGAAAAGGATTTGAAGCCCGTTGGTTGATACAAGGAAAGCGCTCATAGAAGCGGGAATGCCATTTTGAAGTGACAAGCTGTCTATCAGGCTATCACTGGCATCCGGGAAAAGAGTTCTTTCCATAAGCCTCTCTTTGGCATTGTCTTGTATCCAGGTAGCTTGTACATCACCCAGTTGCCGGGTCTGCACACCATCAGAAATAACACTTGTACTATCCATTTTCATGTCCTCACTAGTTTGTTTTTTTGCTTTATTGCCGCAGCCTGTCAACAGCAGGGCAGCCATACCAATAACCGAATATTTCCATCCTTTGTTCTTCATCGAAGTCTAATTTTAGTTTATAAAATTCTATCAGCCACAAATATAACTAATTTATTAGAAAGTTAGTGTTATCTTTGCATCATCATGTTACATACGTTACAACTTCCATAGACGATATTACATTGCCGGTAAGATTTACTTATCCTTTCTGTTATACGACCCATCCGCTGTGCGTGCTGGCAGCGGAGGAAGTGCAGGCTTATCTTGCCCGTCAGAAAGAGTGGGAAGAAGAATTAGTGCAAGGCAAGATGTTCGGTGTGCTGGTTGTCAGGACTTCGGAAGGGGAAATTGGATACTTAGCGGCTTTCTCGGGCATCTTGGCAGGCAGGAATGTACATCCGTTCTTCGTGCCGCCGGTATACGACTTATTGCAACCGTAGGGCTTCTTCAAAGTAGAGGAAGAACAAATCTCACGGATAAATGCACGTATCAGGCAGTTGGAGGAAGATAGGGAGTATCGCGATAGCATTGAACGCTTGGCAGTATTGCAACAAACGGCACAAACAGCTTTGGGGGAAGCCCGCCAGCAAATGAAAGCCGCGAAAGCGAGGCGGGAAGAGCAACGGAAGTCTGCCACACTTACCCCCGAAGAGGAAGGCGTTCTCATTCGTGAAAGCCAGTTCCAAAAGGCGGAATACAAGCGGCAGGAACGTTCATGGAAAGAGAAAATCGCTCCTTTACAAAAAGAAATTACCACCCGTGAAACCCGGATACAAGAATTGAAAACAGAGTGCAAGACACGCTCCGCTGCCCTGCAACAACAACTATTTGAACAATTCAGGATGCTGAATTACCGGGGAGAAGTCCGAACGCTTTGCGATATATTTGAACAGACCGTACACAAGACACCACCCGCAGGGACAGGCGGATGTGCGGCCCCCAAGCTGTTGCAATATGCCTACCTGAACGGTTTGAGACCAATTGCAATGGCAGAGTTCTAGTGTGGTGCTTCTCCAAAGACGGAGATACGGCACCACGGACATTATTACCCGGCTTGCAAAGGGAAATGTGAGCCTATCTTGAAGCATATGTTGCAAGGGCTCGAAGTCGAAGAAAACCCGATGTCAGGGAAGATGCGGCAGGCTGCCAAAGACCCGGAAACTATTTACGAGGACCAATGGTTGTTAGTACTCGACAAACCGGCGGGCATGTTGTCCGTGCCCGGAAAAGAGGATGCTATTTCCGTCTACAACCAGATGCGTGAACGCTATCCGGAAGCCGACGGACCGATGATTGTACACCGGCTAGACATGGCTACCTCCGGCCTGCTGATTATAGCAAAAACCAAGCAGGTGCATCAGCACTTACAAGCGCAGTTCAAGAACCGCCTCGTCAGGAAGCGCTACATCGCCTTGCTCGACGGTATCGTGCCGCAGGACGAGGGAACCATCGAACTACCGCTTCGCCTGAACCCACTGGACCGCCCCGACAAATAGTGGACATGGAACATGGCAAGCCCGCCATTACAGATTTTCAAGTGCTGGAACGTGCGGACGGACAGACTCGCATCGCTTTCTATCCGCGTACCGGACGCACTCACCAATTGCGTGTGCATGCTGCTCATACGCTTGGCTTGCATTGCCCCATTGTGGGAGACGAGTTATATGGTAAAAAGGCAGACCGCTTGTATTTGCATGCCGAAGCGGTAGAATTTGTGCATCCCATCACGGGAGAAGAGATAAAGATTATCAAAGAGGCCGGGTTTTAATTTTATAAATCCTAATTTTGTCCTATAAAAACAATTACAAATGATAATGATTACCCAACCCACTCCGCAAGATTACGACGAACTCCTATCTTTATGGGAGGCCTCCGTCCGGAGCACGCACCACTTTCTGACAGAAGAAGATATTCTGTTCTACAAACCACTGGTGCGGGAAGAATATTTCCCCGCCGTCGAACTTTATATCATGCGCAATCGGGAAGGAAAGATTACCGCCTTCATGGGTTTAAGTGAGGAATTAGTGGAAATGCTTTTCGTGCATCCCGACGAACAAGGCAAAGGCTACGGAAAACAATTAATGGAGTATACGCTACACGAAAAGCATATCTATAAGGTAGATGTGAACGAGCAGAATGAACAGGTTTGCCGCTTCTATCAGCATTTAGGGTTTAATGTAATAAGCCGGGATGCAACAGATGCGACGGGAAAAGCTTTTCCCATCTTACATCTGCAAATGATAATTTAGCGGGGCATAATTGAAACGCAGATTAACGCAGATTTTCGCAGATTATAAGGCTGCGCTAGATATAAAATTCTTTGCGAAAATCTGCGTTAATCTGCGTTTCAATAAATTCCCATTTACCAAACAAACATTATATATACTATATATCATGAGAATACATCACATCACCATCTGGACCTTCCGCCTGGAAGAAATGAAAGAGTTCTACACCCGTTACTTCAAAGGAACGAGTAATGAAAAGTATGTCAACCCGAAGAAAGGCTTCACATCCTACTTCATACGCTTCGATAGCGGAGCCGATTTAGAACTGATGAGCCGCACCGACATACAAAACACCCCGATAGAAGAAAACCGGTTAGGACTGACTCACTTCGCCTTTGCACTCGGCAGTAAAGAAGAAGTCCTTCTTCTGACGGAGACGTTACGCACCGACGGATATACCATTGCCGGAGAGCCTCGTACCTCCGGAGACGGATACTTTGAAAGTGTAGTGCTCGACCCCGACGGCAATCGCATAGAGTGCGTATTTAAAACCGTCTAAAAAGTCATTTTAGATAGAATTAAGGTCATCGCTCTTCATCGCACATTGCCGTAAGTTCCTTATGTTTGCAACACAATTCATAAGTTAACTTTACATTAAAATTAAAGCCATGAAACTCATCGCATTCTTACTGATGACTCTCCTCAGTTTACCATCCTTCGGACAAGAGAAATTTCCCGACGGTACTCCCATACCGGACTGGTTCAGACAGAACGACCTCGTGAACATCGAAACCTTAGGAAAGAAATACAATATCACCGATTACGGGGTAATGAACGACAGAACCCTCCTGCAAACGGAGAAGATACAAGCCGTCATCGACGAAGCATCCCAAAAGGGCGGAGGCGTTGTCATCATCCCGAAGGGGACTTATCTCAGCGGCTCCCTCTTCTTCAAGCCCAAGACACACTTGCACCTGGAAGAAGGCGCTGTCCTGAAAGGCAGTGATGACATCAGTAACTTCCCCATCGTCCAGACCCGCATCAAAGGACAAAGCCTAAAATACTTTGCCGCACTGATAAATGCGGATAAAGTAGACGGATTTACCCTCTCCGGCAAAGGAACCGTCAACGGTAACGGAGAGCACTTCTGGAGGTCGTTCTGGCTACGCCGCCAGGTCATTCCCAAATGTACCAACATGGACGAGTTACGCCCGCGCCTGGTCTACATCTCCCATAGCAATGATGTGCAGCTTTCCGGTGTCCGCCTCATCAACTCTCCTTTCTGGACTACCCACCTTTACCGTTGCAACAATGTAAAATTGCTGAACCTGCATATCTTTGCGCCATCTGCTCCGGTGAAAGCTCCGAGCAGCGATGCTGTCGATATTGACGTCTGCAATAACGTCTTGATAAAGAACTGCTATATGTCGGTCAACGATGATGCCGTTGCCCTGAAAGGCGGCAAAGGCCCGCAAGCGGACAAAGACCCGAATAATGGAAGCAACACCAACATTATTATAGAAGATTGTACTTATGGCTTCTGCCATAGCGGACTGACGTGCGGAAGCGAGTCTGTCCATAACCGGAATATCATTCTTCGCCGTTGCAAGGTCAACAATGCGTCGCGCCTCCTTTGGCTGAAGATGTGCCCCGACACTCCTCAGCACTACGAATATATATTGGTGGAAGACATTACGGGGAATGCCAAGAGCTTCTTATACATCAAACCCTGGACGCAGTTCTTCGACCTCAAAGGACAAAAAGACATCCCGATGTCCTACTCCAACCACGTGACCATGCGGAATATCAACTTTGAATGCAATGTATTCTTCGACGTACAGAAGTCCGACCAATACCAACTGACTGACCTTACATTCGAGAACCTGACTATCAAGGCTAAGGATGCGAAGTGTGACAAGGAGATTATTTCTAACTTCCGGTGGAAGAAGGTAAATTTAGCGGACTTCGTCCACTAAAAGTTATGAGTTATAAGTGATGAGTTATTTGTTTGTAACAACGCGCTGTCGTACCGAAAGGAAGAGTATCAACAAATAACTCATCACTTATAACTCATAACTCAAGCCAAGCTCCGCAGCAATTTTATTTCTTCCGCCCAAAGCGTTTCATTGGGCGTCTCCAAGATAATGGGCATATCATCGAAACGGGCATCCTGCATGAAGCGTTTGAAGAAGTCGAGGCCGATTAACCCTTTACCTATGCTATCGTGCCGGTCTACCCGGCTTCCCAATGCCTTTTTGGAGTCATTTAGATGGATAGCACGAAGATAATTGAATCCGACGGCTGTATCGAACTCCTCAAAGACTTTATCATATTCGTTCACAATATCATATCCGGCAGTATAGGTGTGGCAAGTATCCAGACAAACACCTACTCGCGATTTATCGTCTACGCGGTCGATGATATGCTTCAATTGCCAAAACTCGTTTCCTACATTGCTGCCCTGGCCGGCCGTATTCTCTATAACAGCCGTAACGCCCTGCGTCTTACCCAACGTAATATTGATAGACTCCGCCACTTTATCCAAACACGCCTCCACAGAAATCTTATTCAGATGACTGCCCGGATGAAAGTTCAGCAACTTCAATCCCAACTCCTCGCAACGCTGCATCTCGTCCAGAAAAGCGGCACGGCTCTTCTCCAAACCTTCTTCTTCGGGATGTCCCAGATTTATCAGGTAACTGTCGTGGGGCAAGATATACCGTGAGTCGAAAGCATATTTCCCACAATTCTCCTTAAACAGAGTGATGCTCTCCTGTGTCAAGGGCTTCGCCACCCACTGACGTTGGTTCTTGGTAAACAGAGCGAAAGCATTCACCCCTATCTCGTGAGCATTGACGGGCGACAACTCCACCCCACCGCTGGCACTTACGTGCGCACCAATATATTTCATAATAATCTTGTTTTTAGTTTTTCTACTATCACTCTTTCATAAATTCCCACTGAGACGCCTTCATGTCCACACAACCGTTTCTTCTGAAGACCACCCCTTCGCCCTCCAGTAATCCCCTTTGTTCTGCCCAAAACGGAACCAACCTTCCCTGGCTGTTCACCACCCTATGGCAAGGCAGATGCAGTTCGGCAGGTACATGGTGCATGGCATTGCCTACCATACGCGAACACTGGGGCTTGCCGATAAGATAAGCCATCTGCCCGTACGTCACTACACGTCCCGCAGGAATGGCGGCAACCACACTATATACTTCTTGCTGAAAGGTGTCTTTGTCCATGAAATGCTCTTTTCAGGACAAAGATATAATTTATTTGGCAGGTATCCGATGCTTGTTTACAAGAAAGTGCTTGCTCCGAGCGTATTATCGGCATAAGTTATGTTCCGCTCACGAAGTATGTCTCCGTACGGAGTAAGCAGCAATTGATACTTCGTCTGCACATTCGCCATTTCCACCTGTATCGCCACTATCGGTTGCCATTCGGGAAATTGCACCCATACGACATTCTGCACCATGCCACCGGCAAACTGGCTGGCGGCAAAGGTATTGAACACAGCGGCAGGCACTTCGTCCATTGTTCCCCAGTCCGTCTGTTTCATTACCCACTTCGCATCGTCGGCAAACCAGACCTTGGTATCAAACCCATTCATCATAAAGTCTGCTACATAATATCCATCGTCTTGCGACCAAGCAATATCATCGGCAGTGGGATACATCTTTTTAAGAACCGCCTGCACATTGGCAGGAGCATAATCGGCAAAAGCGGATACAGATGCCGAAAGCATCCCCAATAAGATACATAGTTTTAATATCTTCATCATCTCTTCCATTCATTATTGTTCCGATTTCAACAGTATTTCACCCGTTTTGTTTGGCCGTTTGCCCGTAAAGATTAACTTTACGGCAGAAACTAAGAAGATTAGTATTTATCACCTAAAAAAACAAGAACATTATGGAAGCTAAACTTTACCAAAGCTGCGGAATGCCTTTATCATCCGATGAAGTACGCGGTACGAATGCCGACGGTAGCCTCAGCGAGGACTATTGCACTTACTGCTATCAACAGGGGAAATTCACGCAAGACTGCACGATGGACGAAATGATAGAACACTGTGCCCAGTTCACAGAAGAATTTAATAAGGATAGTGGAATGAACTTTACGAAAGAGCAGGCGATTGCCGGTATGAAGGAGTTTTTCCCGACGCTGAAACGCTGGCTGAAGTAATTCAATTTCACCACAGATTATACAGATTAACACAGATTTGAGAGAAAAAAATTAAAGAAACGCAGATTAACGCAAATTCACGCAGATTATTTATAGGATAGAATTCCTTTTGCGAAAATCTGCGTTAATCTGCGTTTCAATAAAAATAATCTGCGTTAATCTGTGTAATCTGTGGTGAAAAGTGAAACTATCAATTGAAATAATACAAGAATATCGCCACCCCTTCGAGCGCTTTCTTCTTCTCATCCTGAATTTCGATAGCAAACTTGATTTCCACCTTAGCCACTCCGCGCAAGTTGGACAAGGATTGCAAACCGGCTACTAGACGAATACTCTGTCCCGACATCACTGCCTGACCGAATTTCATCTTATCCATACCATAATTAATCATCATCTTCAGGTTATTCACTTCGATAATCTGGCTCCACAGATGCGGCAGCATGGACAGAGTGAGATAACCATGTGCAATGGTGCTATGGAAGGGACTCTCCACTTTGGCGCGCTCTGTGTCGACATGTATCCATTGATGATCCAAGGTTGTATCGGCAAATAAATTGATACGCTCTTGTGTAAGTTCCACATACTCCGAAACTCCGATTTGCTGGCCTACTAGCTTTTCAAACTCTTCATACGAGTCGATAACTACTTTTTCCATTATTCTCTTTTATTTGATAAATTATAAGTTTACACATTTCAGGATGCAAGAAATCGGTAACAAATATATCGGTTATTCCAGCAAAAACAAAGTCCCAAGCCACTTTTTTACTCTATCTAAAATCACATATTAGCATTATTTTTTATTTCTGTTTCCCTAATGTATTCAAAAATAATATATCTTTGTGTCACTTATATGATTAAAAATCGCATACACCACTATAGATATTTTCCACATGAGCTCTGAACTAAACAATAATTTGCTATCGGAAATGCTGACTAACGCCAATATGGGTTGGTGGGAGGCTGATTTAAAGAGCGAAACTTACACCTGCTCCGAATATATTTCCTGCATATTAGGGTTGAATGCAAACGGCATCATCAGTTTTAAGGATTTTAACAAACTTATTTTAAAGGAAGAACAACATCACACATCAGTTCATACTTTCGATAATGTTCAACAAATATCGGAAGCCGTATATCTGCTTGATACCGTAAAAGGCCCTATGTGGATACGCAGCAAAGTCTGCATGCATAAAACAGATGAAAACGGCAATATCAAAGTTTATGGCATTGCCGAAATACAAGACGGGCCTAATATGTCATCCGCCTCGCAAGTGTTGCAGCAGAGAGAGCGTCTTTTCCATAATATCTATAAGAATTTGCCGGTCGGGATTGAGCTCTACAATATACAGGGCGTACTGATAGACCTGAACGATAAGGAGGTGGAAATGTTCCATATAAAGGGAAAAGACGATATCCTGGGGATTAATATCTTTGAAAATCCTATATTCCCGGAAGAGATGAAAGAGAAGCTGAGAAAACACGAAGACGCCGATTTCACTTTCCGGTACGACTTCTCAGGAGTCGGCGATTACTATGTATCTCAAAAGAAAGAGGGTACAATGGATCTTGTGACTAAAGTTACGACTCTTTATGATGATGACAATCAGCCCGTCAACTATCTGCTGATTAATGCCGACAAGACCGAAACGACCGTAGCCTACAACAAGATACAGGAATTTGAAAGCTTCTTCGAGCTTGTGGGAAATTATGCCAAAGTGGGTTATGCCAATTATAATATTCTCACCAAAAAAGGATACGCACAGCGTAGCTGGTACAAGAATGTCGGCGAAAAGGAAGACACACCGCTGTTCGAGGTTATCGGCGTTTACAGCCATCTCCATCCTGATGACCGCGCTGTTATGAACAACTTCCTGAATGATGTGGTGAAAGGGACGGAGAACAAGTTAAGCCGGGAAGTACGTGTTTTCAGGGAAGACGGCACCCATTCGTGGACACATATCAATCTCATCGTAAGGCAATATGCTCCGGAAAACGGAATTATAGAGCTGCTCTGCATCAACTACGACATCACAAAGCTGAAGAATACGGAAGCAATGCTCATCCAGGCCAAAGAAAAAGCGGAAGAATCGGACCGGCTGAAGTCTGCCTTCCTTGCCCACATGAGCCATGAAATCCGCACGCCGCTGAATGCAATTATCGGTTTTTCCAGCCTGCTGCCCCACCTGAACGACATACAGGAAAAAGAGCATTACATTTCATTGATTAACCATAACAACGAACTGCTGCTGAACATCATCGATGATGTATTGGAACTGTCCAAGATAGAAGCCGGACATGTAGAACTCAAACCGGAATGGTTTAATCTGCCCGAACTCATCCACGAAAGTATCTCCGAACATGAGAATAACGTCCCGGAAGGTGTAGAACTCACGGCCGAATATTCGTCGGACATCTGCCTGATAGAGCAAGACCCGACAGGCATCCGGCAGGTTCTGAACAACCTCATTTCCAATGCCCTGAAGAATACGACACGGGGACATGTAAAAGTGTCTTATGAGGTCAGCAAGACAGTAGCTAAAATAAGCGTCTCCGATACCGGGCGCGGCATACCCCAGGATAAATTGGAGAAGATATTCGAACGGTTTGAAAAAGTAGATACCTTTATGCAGGGAGCCGGATTGGGGCTGCCTATCAGTAAGTCTATTATCGAAAAGATGAACGGAAAAATCGAGGTGACATCAACTATAGGTGTAGGAAGTACGTTTATAATAACGTTCCCCTGCGGGATACGAAAAGAAACCTTGTAGCAACCCCCTTTATCATGAAGAAAGCCATTATCATAGGAGCCACCTCGGGCATCGGGCAGAACGTAGCCCAAATACTGGTACAGCAAGGCTGGCATATCGGCATTGCCGGACGGCGCGAAGAAGCGTTACTGAAATTACAGACCACCGCACCTGCCCGGATAGAAATCCAGCAGCTCGACGTGACAAAAGAGGATGCGACCGAACGTCTGCACCAACTGATAGATAAATTGGGAGAGATAGACTTGTTCTTCTTCAGTTCGGGCATCGGCTTTCAGAACCGGAACCTGGAGCCTGAAATCGAACTGAACACGGCGCGCACCAACGTGGAAGGCTTTACGCGCATGGTAACGGCCGCCTTCAACTATTTCAAAGCAAAAGGTGGCGGACATATTACTGTCATCAGTTCCATTGCAGGCACCAAAGGTCTGGGAGTCGCTCCGGCCTACTCGGCAACCAAGCGGTTTCAGAACACCTACATCGATGCCTTAGCACAACTCTCCAGGATGCAGCACTTGAACATCCGCTTCACGGACATTCGCCCGGGGTTCGTGGCAACCGACTTACTCAAAGACGGAAAGTATCCGATGCTGATGATGCCCGACAAAGTGGCGCAACAGATTGTGAAAGCCTTGAAACAGAAAAAAAGAGTAGCCGTCATTGGCAGACGTTATCGTATCTTAGTATTTTTTTGGCGAATGATACCACGTTGGCTGTGGGAAAGGTTGCCCATAAAGAATTGATTTCGTATCTTCACGCCACCAAACAACCCCTCACTCCCCTAAAGGGGAAGATGAATACTTTTGATTATAACCGGACTATCAATCTTCCCCTTTAGGGGAGTGAGGGGTAAAGCATTAGAAATATGAATAAGAAACCAACCTATATAGTCCTTACCGCCGCCGTTGCCTTATGCGCAGGCATCAGTCTGCCCTTCCTCTTCGGCTACAGCACCTTGAACCCCGAACAGCAATCCGTAAAATCGGAAGTCCCCTACTGCGTCAGCCCCCTCACCGTGCCGGACAAGATTACCTTTGCCGGACAAAACATCGACCTGCTGCGCTACGACCACCGCGAACGCATGGACCGGGAACTGATGTCTTTCACCTACATGCACTCCACCACGATGCTCACCGTGAAACGCGCCAACCGATACTTCCCCCTCATAGAGCCGATACTGAAAGCGAACGGCGTGCCCGACGACTTCAAATACCTGGCCGTCATAGAAAGCAACCTCAACCCGCTTGCCAAGTCGCCCGCCGGTGCCGCCGGATTGTGGCAGTTCATGCAGGGCACGGGACGCGAATACGGCCTGGAAGTGAACAACAACATCGACGAGCGCTACCATGTAGAAAAAGAAACGAAAGCCGCCTGCAAATATCTGAAAGAGGCTTATAGCAAATACGGTAACTGGCTGTGCGTAGCCGCCGCCTACAATGCCGGACAGGGACGCATCTCCACACAGTTGCAGAAGCAAATGGTCAGCCAGGCCGTCGACTTGTGGCTGGTAGAAGAAACCTCCCGCTACATGTTCCGCCTGCTGGCAGCCAAAGCCGTCATCAGCAATCCCCAGCAATACGGTTTCCTGCTGAAGCGGGAACACCTCTACCCACCCATCCCCTACACGGAAGTAAAGGTCACCACGGGCATCGAAAACCTGGCACAATTCACCAAGGACAAAGGCATCACCTACGCCCAACTGAAAGACGCCAACCCGTGGTTGCGCGACGCTTCGCTGATGAACAAAAGCGGACGAACCTACATCCTGAAAATACCGACACAAGCCGGTATGCACTACGACCCCAAGAAGATTGTACCTTATAATAAGAACTGGGTAATCAACTAAAAGAAAAAACCTATGATGATGTTAAACTTCGACTTTGTACTCCGCCTGCTGGTGGCCGGCGTATTGGGTGCCGTTATCGGACTGGACCGCGAATACCGCGCCAAGGAGGCAGGCTACCGGACACACTTTCTGGTATCATTGGGAAGTGCATTAATCATGATTGTATCCCAATACGGCTTTCAGGAAATCATTCAGCAAGACAGCGTCACGCTAGACCCAGCCGTGTGGCAGCCCAGGTTGTCAGCGGCATCGGCTTTATCGGTGCAGGCACCATCATCTTCCAGAAGCAGATAGTGCGCGGACTGACTACCGCCGCCGGCATATGGGCCACGGCAGGCATCGGATTGGCCATCGGAGCAGGCATGTACACCATCGGCATTGCCGCCACCCTGCTGACACTGGCGGGGCTCGAACTCCTCAGCTACCTGTTCAAGAGTCTCGGCACGAAAAGCTCCATGATAACGTTCTCCACCCACAGCAAAGAGACGCTCAAAGAAGTATCCGCACGTTTCAACTCACGCGATTACCTGATTGTGTCCTACAATATGGAGAAGCACCGCCAGGGCGAAACCGATAATTATCAGGTGACGATGGTCATCAAGTCCAAGCTGAATAACGACGAAGGACACCTGCTGCAACTGATGCAGGAGTTCCCCGACATCACCGTGGAACGGATAGAATAAGAGGATTTTACGGCTGCTTCTCCGTCAGATACTTCCAGTAGCGCACGGGCATGTCCTGCTTGTGCTTGCGGGGATTGAGCCTTTCCTTGATGCAGATAGCCTTGAAATAAGTCTTCCAGAGTTGCTGAAAGAGCTTTTCATCTTTATCCATCAGGCTTTCGTCGAGCATCCCGGTGACAAGATGACCCTCGCGGCTGTCTTCGCCGAACGTCACCTGCCGCACCTCCTTCAAATCATAGTAGTATCCGTAGGCCCGCTTGATGTCGTAAATCAGCCAACGCTGGTCGGCAAAGCGGTCTTTGAAGTGCCCGGTCACAGGGGCAAGGCATTCTTCTCCGGCTCCACGGCGGCAAAGTAAGTCCCGTCCGCCGCCTTCTGAAAGCGGATGAACTGCATCATGCGCATCCGTTCCCAGTCCACCCGCTTCCACATGCGCGAAAACTCCAGCACATCGGCATCGGCAAAGTTTGTCTCGATGGAACGGGATGCATCTATCGCCTTGCGGATATAGCGAAACAAGAGTGGAGCCGTTTCCGGCTCTTCCGCCAACCAACATTGGGTAAGGCAAGCCAGGGCCGACTGCGAAAGCTTCTTCTCCAACCCGCGCCAGACGCGGCCCGCCTTCTCTTCATCAGTAATCACCGTAAAAACTTCATCGTGGAACAACGGAAGCGGCTCCCCCTCCACTATCAAAGCATCGGGGAAAGTGCGGCGGGAATAGGCCTCGAAAACAGCGGTCAGCAATCCCTCGAAGATATTATCGTATAGAAAGATATTCATGTCATTCGTCCCGGAAGTCGAGCAGCAACTGGCGCTCGTCCGCCTGCTTCTTGGGTTTCTGTATCAGGAGGTTGCGCACTCCTTGCGGGGTCATTTCGTTCACCGTTCGCATGGGCAGTTCGCTGCAAGTGATGAAGTACTGCGCCTTCTTCATCACCACCCCTATCTTCTTCAACTGATAGAAGCCCAGCTTGGAGAAGCGCCGTGAGGCCACAATCAGCCGGGCGGACTTCACCCCGATGCCGGGCACGCGGAGTATCATTTCATAATCGGCCTTGTTGATGTCCACCGGAAACTGCTCGGGATGGCGCAACGCCCACGACAGCTTGGGGTTTATCTCCAGGTCGAGGTCGGGATAGGCATCGTCCACTATCTCGTCCACCTTGAACCGATAGAAACGCAGCAGCCAGTCGGCCTGATAGAGGCGGTTTTCGCGCACCAGGGGCGGTTGCTTCAGGGCGGGCAGGCGCTTGTCGTAGGTGTTTACGGAGATATAGCCGGAGTAATAGACGCGCCGCATGGTGGGCCGCTGATAGAGGGAAGACGAGAGATAGAGTATGTCCTTGTCCGTCTCGGCAGTGGCGCCCACAATCATCTGCGTGCTCTGCCCGGCAGGGGCGAAACGGGGGGCATAGCGATACTTCTTGCGCTCTTCCGCACTCTCCAGCACGCCTTGCTGTATGTAGCGCATCGGAGCAAACACGCTCTGGTGGTCTTTCTCCGGGGCGAGGCGTTTCAGGCTCTCCTCCTTTGGGATTTCCACGTTCACGCTGAGGCGGTCGGCATAAAGCCCGGCTTCGGTCACCAGCTCGCGACTGGCGCCGGGGATGCTTTTCAGGTGGATATAGCCGTTGAAGCGGTGCACCGTGCGGAGGTCTTTGGCCACACGCACCAGTCGCTCCATCGTATAGTCGGGGTTGCGCACCACGCCACTGCTGAGGAAGAGTCCCTCGATATAGTTGCGGCGGTAGAACTCCATCGTGAGGTCCACCAACTCGCTGACGGAGAGGGTGGCGCGGGGCAGGTCGTTGGAACGGCGGTTGATGCAGTAGGCGCAGTCGTAGATGCAGTAGTTCGTCAGCATCACCTTCAGCAGCGAAATGCAACGGCCGTCTTCGGCAAAGCTGTGGCAGATACCCCAGCCGCCCACGGTGTTGCCCACCATGCCCTTCTTGTTGGAGCGCACGGTGCCACTGGAAGCGCAAGAGACGTCATACTTTGCCGACTCTGCCAGTATCTTCAACTTATTTAATACGTTTTCGTCCATAATAGCCGAGCCAAAAGTAAACAAAAAGCCCGGATTTCATGCACGAAATCCGGGCTTTTTCCTCCGCGATTTATCCCAGTGGGTTTTCCTCCTGGTCGTCGTCGCCTCCACCTGCGCTGCCACCGCCTTCGGGCGATGAGTCGTCCGCGTTTCCGCCCCACTCCACACAGAAGATGTTTTCGCTGATGAGCGAGCGCGTCATGGTGCTTTCACCGCTTTTGCGACGGCTCTCCTGGAGGAAGCGCACGCGCACTCCGTTGATTTGCGAGGCGTTCACCTCCTTGGCGGTTTTCACGCCGTTGCCCGATGCCTGGCAGGTGTAGTAGAACGTGCCCAGCCCGTCGAGCTTGACGGTGCGCCCCTGCGCCATGTAGTCGCCTAGCACACCGCCCAGCGCCTTGAGCACGGCAAAAGTGTTCGCCGGGCTGACGGTGGACTCAGCCGCCAGTCGCTTGGACACTTCGTCCGTGGTGACGGGTCTGTCCAGGGTTACAGTATGCGGATACCACAATCCGTTCATTTTTTTCTGAACTTTCTTAAAGGATACCATAATGATTTGTTTAGTGCTCTCTGACGGTTTCTGAAGGGGGTGGGTGACTGTTGGGCAGTCAGGGGGTGAGTGTTGGGAAGTCAGGGGGTGACTATTGGGAAGTCAGAGGGTGACTACTGGGCACGCTCCCGGTTGCTGTGGGCAGGCGCTTCGCCCTCCTTTCAGAATTGTCAAAAGATAATGAATAGAAGTGCCGGAGGATTTGCTCCCCCTCCGGCATTGGGAGTTTGAGTTATAGTATTACTCTATTTATGAAATACATAATTAACTGTATCCATCGGAAGTCTAAAAGGATCTTTGCCGTTCTTCCAGCCATACCCTTCAAATATGTCCGTTCCTGTCATTTTATATCTTCCATACGTATAGACATCATCGCCTTGAACTACAACGGAACTCATGATAAGACTTGCCCCTGCAGGAGCTTCAATTTTCGACTGAGAGGTATCCCAAGCAGTGCCTTTATATACATTGCGTTTCGCATCATCATTTTCCACGAAGTAAATTGTATTGCCGGAACAGCCCCATAATATAATAGGCTTCCAATCTGCGGAAGCATCCGGAGTCATTGTCGTGCCGTCATATACATATCCATAGTATTTATCATCCCTCAACACTACATACACTTTACCATCATTCACCAGTATATCAACGACAGACATGCTTGTAGTTGAGAATATTGATACATTATTCTTATATACATAATAAGTGTTTATTCTGTTCTCTGCATCATATATACTGCACGTGCTGAATATATCACTGCCCAAAACACAGAACTTGGCAAAGCTTGCATTTATATCAACACTAACCACTCTCTGCCCGTCTTTCCAGCAAGCAAGCTTTCCGTCCGTACCCTTTCCACAAGCATAGAGAGAACCGCCTGCTGCAAATAATTTATTGATGGAACTGGCTCCTTGAGGCACTTTATCGCCGGTGTAGACTGCATCGTCTTTTACCATTATGTTATTAGTGCTAAGTAGTCCATATATACTGCCATCCAATTCAACACTAGACAGGATACCTTTATATACCTGCGGTGCACCGGAAATATATTTAATTTCAGTTCCGTCATAGAAAGCAAACTTCTCATTCTTTGCACCGAGCATCAACAACTTGGGAGCATCGCTCACGGTCACTGCACAGACAGCCGTCTTGTTGCCGTCGGTGGTGGTCACGGTAATCGTGGCGGTACCTGCGGCTACAGCGGTCACCACGCCATCGGCCACGGTGGCAACGGCGGCATCACTTGTGCTCCATGCCACGCTGGGGTTGGTGGCATCGGCAGGGGCAACGGTGGCGGCCAGAGTTTCGGTATCGCCTATACCCAGAGACAGGATGGTCTTGTTCAGTGTGACGTCCGTCACAGCTACCGGGGCATTGGTTACGGTCACTGCACAGACGTCCGTCTTGGCGCCGTCGTGGGTGGTGACGGTAATCGTGGTCGTACCTGCGGCTACAGCGGTCACTACACCGTCTTCGTTTACGGTGGCTGCAGCGGTGTTGCTACTCTGCCAGCTTACGGCTTTGTCGGCAGCATTGTCGGGAGCAATGGTAGCAGTCAGGGTTTCAGTAGTGCCTGCCACAATGGAGAGGGTAGCCTTATTCAGGCTCACGCTGCTCACGGCTACCGGGGCGGGGTCATCATCGTCTTTGCACGAAGCAAAAAGAACTGTTGCGCATAGCAACATCAGAGTAAAGATTTTGTTCATCTCAATATATGAATTAAGTTAATAATAGATGGAGGAGAATTCCTCCTTGTCCGATGGAGTTACTTACCAAGTAACGGCCGACTACTATCCGGTGCCGACTAAAAAAGTGTTTTTCAGCTCACACCGTTTAGCTATTTAAAGACTTTTCAATAGAGGAAAGAGCATAAGAGGGTACTCCGTTTTTACAAGAAAAACAGGGGCGTAGATTTCATGTGCTTATCAGTACGGAAATGAGAAATAATATGTTTACTCTTTAGTTTGTGTCGATAAAATAGTAGGTTTCGTTAAAGAATTATTAAGTATTGCTTGCCTGTTTGTAAAAAATACGTGATATTTGCAGAGCCAATGAGCCGTTACTTGGTAAGTAATTTCTCGTCAATCTCCTGCATCATAGCGCACTGCTAATCAACTAATTCCTCCATTTACCTTTTATAACAGACGAAATCAGACGGCGGTTTTCCTTGTCAGTCCGTTTGTCGCTGAAAGGTTTCAGATAGGTTTCCGTCACCCGGACGGAAGAGTGCCCCAAGGCCTGGCTGATGATGCCTACGGGCGTGCCTTGATGGAAAACCAATGTCGCCCATGTGTGACGCGCCACATACGAACTTATTTTCACACCCGGCAACAGCTTGCCTGCCAGCCTCCGTAACGATTTATTAAAGCCACGCAAAGCCTCCTGATAGCAGTGATACAAGGCCCAGTCGTCGTGCAGCCCCGCATCCAGTATCGGAAACAGATAAATGGAGGCGGAATGCCTGTCGCGGCACAGTTCCAGCAACGGAAGGGCTTCGCGGGGCATCGCCACCACCAGTTGCTTGCCCGTCTTGTGGCGGCGGTAGGTGATGGCGCCTCTGCGCACGTCTACATCGCGCTTGCGCAGGTGGGCAAGGTCGATGAAGGGCATTCCGCGAAGCATGAACATCAGCAGGAAGTAAGCCAATACGTACTGCTGCTCTTTCGTCAGCGGATTGAAGTCGGCCTCCATCAACTGCTGCATCTGCCGTTCCGTCAGGGAGCGCTTGGTGCAAGACTCCACTTTGGTATACACCCCGTCGAACAGCCCCGGGTCGTGTTCCGCGCTGCCGGCGGCAACCAGCGATTGTACACCGCCCTCAGCGTGCGCATATACGTGGACACGGTGTTCAGGCTTAGTTCGCGCTGCATCATCCAGCTTTCATACTCTTTCAGGCGGCCTGCCCTGAACACTTCGGGCAAAGCCATGCGTGCACCACTGCCACCATTGCTACCCTCGCCGCTACTGTCACCCCCACATTCCGCCTCCGCACAAGCACAGAACCTCGCAAACGAGTTGCACGTACTGAAGTAAGTATGCACCGCCGGAAACTTCTCGTTGCGCTTCAGGTCGTCAATCACTTCTGCCATGTAGGAAGGCAGTTCCGGCACTCTCCCTACATCTTTCTCCATCCCAACGACATCTTCTTCTGCCGTCTTTACTTTTCTACATTCATATTCTTTTGTCTTTAGGTTTGCACACAACAGTGCGTGCCACCTCCTGAAACAGGGGCGGCCGGCACAAGGTTTGTGAACATAAAGTAAAGAAAGTGAGAGGGAGGGATACGAAAAAAGACCGCCTTACGGCAGTCTTTCACAGCAATAATTTGCTTTTTTCTTTGCTTACTTCGCAGCTTCCAAAGATGCTTTACGGAAAGCCTTCATAGCTTTTTCAATTTCCAAAGAAGCTTTACGTGCACGTGTGCCGGCTGCTTTGTTACCGTTTTTCAATTGAGCTTTTACGTCTTTTTCGAATGCTGCATACAGTTCTGCAACTTTTTCAGCTAATTCTTTCATAATCCTTTTTTTTAGTTACTTCGTTAATAATGTCCGGCAAAAATACATTCTTTCTTGAAATAAATGCAGAAAAACAATATTTTTTTTTTGAAATAATCGGTAAAAACACCTCAAAAAAGGCCTCATACGCGTTTTTTTCTACTTTTGCAAGCATGAAAACGCTTACTGATACCGAATATATACATGCTCTCATAGCTGAAGGAGAGCATCAACAACAAGATTTCAAATTCGAAATATCCGATGCCCGAAAGATTGCCAAGACGCTTTCGGCTTTCGCAAATACGGATGGCGGACGCCTGCTTATCGGAGTGAAGGACAACGGAAAGATTGCCGGTGTGCGCTCCGACGAGGAACAGTATATGATAGAAGCGGCAGCGCAACTGTATTGCCGCCCGGAAGTGGGTTACAGCATGAAGACTTATCAGGCGGAAGGGCGAAGCGTATTAGTGGTGCAAATAGAGGAAAGCCAACGTAAACCGGTATATGCCAAAGACGAAACGGGAAAGTTTCTGGCTTACCTGCGCATCAAAGACGAGAATATACTTGCCACCCCGGTGCACCTGCGCATCTGGCAGCAGAGCGAAAGGCCCAAGGGAGAACTGATGGAGTACACCGAACGGGAGCAGTTGTTGCTCGATTTGCTGGAAGAGAACGAACGCTTGTCGCTGAACCGCTACTGCCGTCTGACACACCTTTCACGCCGTGCTGCCGAACATTTGCTGGCGAAGTTTGTTCGTTATGATATAGTAGAGCCGGTATTCGAAGGGCATAAGTTTCATTTCAAATTGAAATAACAGGGATCATGGGAATTATCAACTCACTCAATGATATACTCTGGACGTATATCCTCATCGCTTTATTGCTGGGATGCGCCTTCTGGTTCACACTGAAAACCCGTTTCGTGCAGTTCCGTATGATAAAGGAGATGGTGCGCCTGCTGGGTGACTCGGCAGGCAAAGGCAACACGAAGGAGAAGTATATCTCTTCTTTTCAGGCATTTGCCATTTCCATTGCCAGCCGCGTGGGTACGGGCAATCTGGCGGGTGTGGCAACGGCGATTGCCGTAGGCGGGCCGGGAGCCATCTTCTGGATGTGGGTTATCGCACTGTTCGGAGCGTCCAGTTCGTTCGTGGAGTCCACGCTGGCACAGTTATATAAGGTAAGGGGGAAAGACTCGTTCATCGGCGGCCCGGCTTACTACATGCGGAAGGGATTGAAACAGCCTTGGATGGGGGCGGTATTTGCCGTGCTGATTACGATTACTTTCGGATTTGCCTTCAACTCGGTGCAAAGCAATACGCTGTGTGCCGCATTCGAGGGGGCTTTCGGGTTTGACCATGCCATTGTGGGTGGTATTATCACCGTAGCCACACTGATTATCATCTTCGGGGGTGTGCAGCGCATAGCCAAAGTGAGCAGTATCATTGTGCCCGTCATGGCACTAGGATATGTGGCGCTGGCGCTTATCATCGTTCTGCTGAATATCAAGCATTTGCCGGGTGTGATTGAGTTGATAGTCAGCCATGCTTTCGGTTGGGAGCAGGCTTTGGGCGGTGGCGTAGGCATGGCTTTGATGCAGGGCATCAAGCGGGGATTGTTCAGCAATGAGGCAGGTATGGGTTCCGCACCCAATGTAGCGGCAACGGCACACGTGACGCATCCCGTGAAACAGGGATTAATCCAGACATTGGGCGTATTCACCGACACGCTGATTATCTGCACCTGCACAGCATTTATCATTTTGTTCAGCGGGGCGCCATTGGACGGTTCTACTAACGGAGTACAACTCACCCAACACGCCATGACAAACGAGATAGGGCCTACGGGAGGCATCTTCGTGGCAACCGCCCTTTTCTTCTTTGCCTTCAGCAGCATTCTGGGCAATTATTATTACGGTGAAGCCAATGTGCGCTATCTCACCCGCCGCAAATGGGTGGTAAACGTTTACCGCATATTAGTGGGCGGCATGGTGCTGTTCGGTGCACTCGCCACGCTCGACCTGGCTTGGAGCCTTGCCGACATCACTATGGGGCTGATGGCGCTTTGCAACCTTATCGCTATCAGTCTGTTGGGGAAATATGCTTTCAAGCTTCTCGACGACTATCGCGCACAAAAGCGGGCAGGCATCAAAGACCCCGTCTTTACCAAAGACCGCCTGAAAGAGATTGAGGATGATTTGGAGTGCTGGTGAGTAATTAAATGGGAATTTAGCGCGCGCAAGCGCGCTTTAGTTATGAGTTATAAGTTATGAGTTATTTGTTTGTAATAACGCTGCGCTATCATACTGAAAGGGAAAACATCAACAAATAACTCATAACTTATAACTCATAACTTTTAGCGGCTCCGCCGCTAAATTATCATTTACAGGTTACGAATTTTGTGTTCCCCGACTTATTTCGTACTTTTGCAACCGCAGACGCATAAGTGTTTGTAATTTGTAATTCGTAATTTGTAATTCAGAACGTAACATGGGTATATTTGCCAAACTATTTAACAAGAACTCCGAAGGGGTTCCCTCCAAGAACGTGGAAGATTTCGTGTCGCTGACACGCGTCTACTTTCAAGCCGTAATAGCCGCCAATCTGGGTATCACCAATATCCGCTTCGTGCCGGATGTAGCCAACTTCAAACGCCTGTTCAAGATACCGACACAAGGCGGACGTCTGGGACAAGCCGAAAAAGCCGCTTCCCGCAAAATGCTGATGCAGGACTACGGAATAAGCGATAATTTCTTCAAGGAAATCGACGCCTCCGTAAAGAAACACTGCCGCACACAGAACGATGTGCAGGGCTACTTCTTTATGTACCAGGGCTTTTCCAACGACCTGATGATGCTGATGGGCAACCTGATGCAATGGAAACTCCGTATGCCGTCCATCTTTAAAGGCGCATTGCGCAGCATGACGGAAAAGACCGTGCACGACATCTGCACCAAACCCGTATGGAAAAAAGACGACGTACACAAGACAGCTATGACCGTTCGCCAATACAAAGAACGACTGGGATACTCGGAGCAGTGGATGTCAGAATATGTCTACAATGTAGTGCTGTTGGCAAAGAAAGAGCCGAAAAGCAAAACTACCGAAGAAACCAAGTAATACTGCAACAGCAACGTATTATTCTTGTTAGCAAAAGAAAAAGAACATTAAAGAATTTCATAAGAGCCAAGGCGAAGGAGAACTCCTTCGCCTTTTTTTGTTATATTTATCGAACGAAATTATTCCACCCTACGGAATGCACTTAGCGCACCCCGCGCTCGTTCAATTATTCTATTATTAAACATCTTAAAACAATAACAGCTTATGAAACAAAAGAAAATGCTTACACTTATTCTCTCTCAACTGGAACAACTCTACCGGCACGAACTTCCCGAACTGGTCAGCATTGCCGCCCAAAGCGAAGATGCGGAAATGTTCAGAAGTCTACTCTCTGAATACATAGCCGGACATCCGGAAGCAGACAGTGAAGCCGGCAGGCAAATTCGACTCTTGATCGACTATGACGGGCAAGAAGTACACGAACTTTCCGCCGGAGAGCAACTGCCCATATCAACCCTATCTGTACTCTACTCTTTCCTCACCGGTCAATTGGATGAGTATCTGGAAACAGACCTGTTCATTGACTTATTTCAGCAGTTCAAACGCCTGCAAGAACCAGAAACCGTTCTCCCCGCTCCCCAACGTGTGAAGGCCTGGACCGAACGATGGCCTACCGGATTGGACGAGGATGTACAGCAAATCCGTGCACGAAACAAAGAGCGCATCATGTACGCATTGGTGCAGAAGATTGAACACCGCAAAGCCCCGGGTTCCCGTTTCCACTTTGAAGAGGGCATGAGTTACGAAGAGAGGTTCCGCCTTGTAGGCGAATGGTGGAATGACTTCCGTTTCCACCTCGCCATGGCGGTGAAAAGCCCGGCGGAACTGAACCGTTTTCTCGGCAACTCTCTTTCTGCCGAAACGATGTATCTGCTATCCCGTGCACGCAAAAAAGGAATACCTTTCTTTGCCACTCCCTATTACTTGTCGCTGCTAAACTGCACCGATAGCGGATACAACGATGAAGCCATACGCAGCTACATCCTCTACTCTCCCCAACTGATAGAAACATACGGGCAAATTCGTGCATGGGAGCGCGAAGACATCGTAGAAGCCGGAAAGCCGAATGCTGCCGGCTGGCTGTTGCCCGACGGACACAATATTCACAGGCGCTATCCGGAAGTGGCAATCCTCATTCCGGATACTATGGGAAGAGCCTGCGGCGGACTTTGCGCCTCCTGCCAACGGATGTACGACTTCCAAAGCAAGCGACTCAACTTTGAGTTTGAGAATCTACAACCCAAGGAGACTTGGGACAAGAAGTTGCGCCGCCTGATGAACTATTTTGAAGAGGACACCCAACTGCGGGATATTCTCATCACCGGCGGTGACGCGCTTATGAGTCAGAATAAGACGCTGGAAAACATTCTGGATGCCGTCTACCGCATGGCAGCCCGCAAGCATAAAGCCAATCAGGAACGTCCGGAAGGTGAAAAGTATGCCGAACTGCAACGTATCCGCCTCGGTTCGCGCCTACCTGCCTATCTGCCCATGCGCATCAACGACGAATTGGTGGAAATGCTGAAAATATTCAAAGAGAAAGCATCGACTATCGACATCCGGCAGTTCGTCATACAAACTCATTTTCAAACCCCGCTGGAAGTAACACCCGAAGCAGCGGAAGGCATCCGCAAATTACTGTCCGCCGGATGGCTCATTACCAACCAGCTCGTCTACAACGTAGCTGCCTCCCGTCGCGGACACACCACGCGCCTACGGCAGATACTCAATCAGTTGGGAGTGGTTTGCTACTACACCTTCTCCGTAAAGGGATTTGAGGAGAATAGTGCCGTATTCACCCCGAACAGCCGTTCCATGCAGGAGCAGCAAGAGGAAAAACGTTTCGGGAAACTGCCTAAAGAAGACGCATACAACCTATCCATGCTGCTTGAAACCGTACACGACCCGGCTGCCTATATCCGCCGTTTCCTGAAAACGCACCATTTGCCTTTCCTTGCCACCGACCGCAATGTGCTCAATCTTCCGGCCATCGGCAAAAGCATGACCTTCAAGATGGTAGGCATCACTCCGGAGGGTAAACGCATCCTGCGCTTTGAACACGACGCCACGCGACGCCACAGTCCCATCATCGACCAACTGGGTGAGGTGTATATCGTTGAAAACAAATCCGTCGCTTCCTACTTGCGCCAACTACAAGCCATGGGAGAAGAAACGGAAGATTACGCCACCATCTGGAACTATACGGAAGGCAAGACCGAACCGCGTTTCAGTCTGTACGAATACCCCGATTTCCCTTTCCAAATTACAGAAAGAATGAGTAATCTGGACCTCGGTAGCTGCTGAGAAACAAATTTTGATCGGAATTGCCTGTTTTAATCTTGCATAATTCAAATAAAAGTTGTATCTTTATA
>JAJQAY010000149.1 GCA_021203515.1 Bacteroides sp.
AAGATACAACCTTTATTTGAATTATGCAAGATTAAAACAGGCAATTCCGTTTTTTTTTAAATAAGGTAATACATCTTGGAAGATGTTCTGCAAAGGACATCATTTTTCTTGGAATAAACAATATCTTTTTGATAGAAAAATGAAAAAAAAGTGTGTATATTTGCGCCTCAGTATAAACAATACCTTATTTATTAAATCGTATGAAAAATATTTTGGTAATTGGAGCTACCGGACAGATTGGTTCGGAACTTACAATGGAGCTACGCAAACGTTATGGTAATGAACATGTTGTAGCAGGGTACATCTTCGGCGCAGAGCCGAAAGGTGAGTTGGCAACCTCAGGCCCCAGCGGTATCGTGAATGTGACGGACCGCCAGTCTATAGAGGTGGCAGTGAAGAAGTATGAGATTGACACCATCTACAACTTGGTTGCCTTGCTGTCCGTAGTTGCCGAAAGTCGTCCGGCTATGGCTTGGAAAATCGGTATAGACGGATTGTGGAATGTGCTGGAAGTGACACGTGAGTATGGTTGTGCTGTCTTTACACCGAGTTCCATCGGTTCGTTTGGAGAGTCTACGCCTCATGTGAAAACACCGCAGGACACGGTGCAGCGTCCGCGCACGATGTACGGCGTGACAAAAGTGACGACCGAGTTGTTGAGCGATTATTATCATACCAAATACGGAGTGGATACCCGTGCGGTACGTTTCCCCGGAATTATCTCCAACGTGACACCTCCGGGAGGTGGTACGACCGACTATGCGGTGGATATTTACTACTCGGCAGTGAAGGGCGAGAAGTTCATATGTCCGGTGAAGGCAGGCACTTTCATGGACATGATGTACATGCCCGACGCGATGAATGCAGCCATCTCGCTGATGGAAGCAGACCCCGCTAGACTGAAACACCGCAACGCTTTCAATATCGCTGCCATGAGTTTTGATCCGGAATTGATATATGCCACCATCAAGAAGCATGTGCCGGGCTTTGAAATGATTTATGAGGTAGACCCTCTGAAGCAGTCGATTGCCGATAGCTGGCCCGATTCTCTGGATGATACTTGCGCCCGCGAAGAGTGGGACTGGGAGCCGCAGTACGACCTGGAGTCTATGACGGTGGATATGCTTGAGAAACTAAAAGCTAAATTAAATAAGTGACCGTAACGGGTCCGTAAAGAATGAAACAATTACTCTTGGGATTTGTAATTTTCGCCTTCCTGGTTTCTTGTGGAAACAGGAAGGCGAAAACGGATCCCTTTGCTACTATCACCGATATGGTGGACTCTGCCGCCCATAAGACTGACAGCCTGCAACCGGCGGAAGCAAAGGAAGAACCGAAACCGCTGGAAGCGGACGAACTGTTTGATGATTTCATCTTCAACTATGCGTCGGATGATGACTTGCAAAGGCAAAGAACGGTTTTCCCTTTACCATATTATAATGTAGATACGTCCTCCAAGATAGAAGAACGTTTCTGGAAGCACGACTACTTGTTCACCCAGCAGAATTACTACACGTTGCTCTTCGACCGCGAAAGCGACATGGACGTGGTGGGAGACAGTACGCTGAAGTCTGTGCAGGTGGAGTGGATTTTCCTGAAAACGCGCATGGTGAAGCGGTATTACTTTGAACGGAGAAAGAGGGCATGGATGCTCGAAGCCATCAACCTGAGACATATCGAGGATGACGGAAAGGAGGATTTTGTGAAATTCTATACTCACTTTGCAACGGATAGTCTGTATCAAAGCCAGCATATTGCCAACCCGTTGCAGTTTGTAACCATCGACCCCGATGATGATTTCTCTATATTGGAGACTACCCTGGATGTAAATCAGTGGTATGCTTTCCGCCCGCCATTGCCTACGGATAGGCCGTCTAACATCAACTACGGACAGAAAAACGAAGATAATTCGACTACGAAAATCCTGAAAGTGAATGGCATAGGCAACGGATATTCCAATGTGTTCTACTTCCGGAAACGGAGTGCGGGGTGGGAATTATATAAATACGAGGATACGAGTATTTGATTTAAGTGATTAGTGATTAGTGATTAGTAGTAAGTAGGAATGATTGGCGGAAGAAGAAGGAAAATACCTAATACGTTCGGATTTGAGGTGGAGGCCGACTGCTTTTTGGAGTATGGCTCGGTAGAGGAATTGGAGGGGTTGATTGCCGGAAAGGAAATCACTTCTCCTTTTTTGCATATCGGGCAGGGCAGTAACTTGCTGTTCTGCAAGGACTATGAAGGCACTGTGCTGCATTCGTGCATCGGCGGAGTGGAAGTGACGGCGGAAGATGAGGAAAAGGTGGCGGTGCGTGTGGGTGCCGGTGTGGTGTGGAATGATTTTGTGGCCTATTGCGTGGAACGGGGGTGGTATGGTGCCGAGAACTTGTCGTTGATACCGGGTGAGGTAGGGGCGAGTGCGGTGCAGAATATCGGTGCGTATGGGGTGGAGGTGAAAGACCTGATAGCTTCCGTGGAAACCATAAACATTCGTGGAGAGAAGCGTGTTTATCAGAAGAGCGAATGTGAATATGCCTATCGGAAAAGCCTCTTTAAAAAGCCTGAAATGAAGTCGGTGTTTGTGACTTACGTGAATTTCGCGTTGAGCAAGCAGGAATATTATACATTGGATTACGGTACTATCCGTCAGGAATTGGAGAAGCATCCTGCGGTGGATTTGAAGACTTTACGGCGGGTGATTATCGACATTCGCGAAAGTAAGTTGCCCGATCCGAAGGTGCTGGGCAATGCCGGAAGTTTCTTTATGAACCCTATCGTGCCGCATGCGCAGTTCGAGGCGCTGCAACGCCAATATCCTGCCATGCCCCATTATGAGCTGGATGCAGACCGGGTGAAGATATCCGCCGGATGGATGATAGACCAATGCGGCTGGAAAGGAAAGGCCCTGGGAGCTGCTGCCGTGCACGACAAGCAGGCGCTGGTGCTGGTAAATCTGGGCGGGGCTACCGGAAAGGATGTGGTGGCGCTTTCGGATGCAGTGAGGGCGTCGGTACGGGAGAAGTTCGGGGTTGAGATATATCCGGAGGTTAATTTTATTTAGGTATTAAGTATTAGGTATTATGAAGATAACTATATTGGGAAGTGGGACTTCTACCGGTGTGCCCGAGATTGGTTGCACCTGCCCCGTTTGCACTTCCACCGATCGGCGGGATAACCGCTTGCGTGCATCCTCTTTTCTACATACGGATGATGCGGCCATACTGATAGATTGCGGCCCTGATTTCAGGGAACAGATGTTACGTGCCTCTATCTACGAAAAAATAGACGGAGTACTGATAACCCACGAGCATTATGACCATGTGGGCGGACTGGACGACTTGCGTCCTTTCGGACGCTTCGACGATATTCCGATATATTCGGATGCTTATACCGCTACCCACCTGAGAGTACGGATGCCCTATTGCTTTGTGAACAAGCAATATCCGGGCGTTCCGCGTATCTATCTGCAGGAAGTGGAGGCTGGCAAGCCATTCCACATACGCGGAACGGAGGTGCTGCCCATTGCCGTGATGCACGGCAAATTGCCTATATTGGGCTATCGGATAGGCAAGCTGGGGTATGTCACGGATATGCTGACGATGCCCGACACTTCTTATGAACAATTAAAAGGGTTGGACGTTCTCATAATGAACGCTTTGCGTCCGCAGTCCCACCCAACACACCAAAGTATTTCGGAAGCATTGGTAGCTGCGGAACGTATAGGTGCAAAAGAAACCTATTTCATCCACATGAGCCATCATGCCGGGCTACATGCCGAAATAAGCAGGCAGTTGCCTCCCCATATTCACTTCGCTTATGATGGGCTGGAAATAGAATTCTAAACTTTTTGAAACATTTGTTTTGTTTTATTAGTAGAATTGTTTATTTTTGCCAAAACTAGATAAGTGAGTACCATGAAATTACGACTCCTCATACGAATAGCTGTCATCGTGTCCGTAGTGTTGCTATGTACGGGGTTTGGTGTGTATTCATTTTATCGCCTGAATGGAGTGGATTATCAGAAAGACTTCAATCTCTATACGCTAGTGCCGAAAGAGGCTATTGCCGTGTTTGAAACGGATCGTATGGCGGATTTGGTGGAAGATATTAATCAATTGAATTGCAGCAAGGATAATCATTTCCTATACGTTTCGGATCTCTTTGCTTACCTGAAAAAACACCTCTATACATTAGTGGGGGACACTCCGCACGGACTCAGCCGGCAGATGAACAAGATGCTTATCAGCTTTCACGAACCGGATAATCCCATGAACCAGGTGTTGTATTGCAGTCTGGGTGCAGGCGACTACGAACTGGTGGAGTCGTTTGTGAAGAAGTATTGCTCCAGTACGTTTCCCTCCAAGTATTTTGATTATAAAGGTGAGGAAATACGTATCTATCCGATGGCGGACGGACGTTTCCTTGCGGCCTACTTCACTCCTCATTTTCTGGCTGTCAGCTTGCAGAAACGTCTGATAGAAGAGGTGATTGATGCCCGTCGGGATAAACAATCTCTGATGGATGCTCCTTCTTTCCGGCCATGCACGACGGGAAAAACAATAAGGTGGCGGCTACGGTCTATGTCCGGATGAAAGCGGTGGACATGGGGAAAGATACGGATGGCATTCGCTCGCAAACCTCTTTGGGTAGCTGGGCGGAATTTGATATGAAGTTTAATGAGGATGCTATCTACTGCTCCGGCATCAGCCATGAACCGGACTCTACCCGGACTTTTATCGATGCGCTGCGCAAGCAGAAACCGATAGAGGGTTTTTCGGGAGAACGTCTGCCGGCTTCCACTTTCTTTTATGACCAGTGGGCCATGTCGGATATGGAGTCTGTGTTTGGTTTTACTTCGCGTCAGGAATATGCAAAGGCGACTTATTCGGATTATATCAAGAAATGGGATGAAGAGTGGATTACTTTCCTGAAAGACCATGCGGGAGAGAATATCATGTCTTGTCTGTTTCTGCCCAAAGACACGGCGGATAGGCATCCGTGTGCAGTGATGAGTATTCCAGTGAAGGATGAGGGACTTGCCGAGCGCCGTTTGCAGAGTTTGCTGCATGCAACACCGAAAGAGGAAAGCGTGCAGGTTGAGCCTCGGGTAGACCCTAATTACCGGGAATATCCCCGTGCGCGGAGATTTCGCCAGTATATGTTGCCGCGAAATACAGTGTTGACGCAGTTGACCGGAATTACAGAATCCGCCCTCCATACCCTTGCTTGTTTTTATCGGGGGAATTTACTGTTGGCTCCCGACGCACAAAGTCTTTCCGCCTATGTGGATGCATTGGAAAACAGTGAAATTCTGGATGATACTTCAGTTTACGAGGAGGGTATCGGAGTCCTTTCTCCACTTTATAATTTCGCGATGATGGTGGATATGGAAGAAATGATGAAGCAACCGGAGACGTATGTGAGGTTAGTACCGAATTTCTTCTTCCGGCAGGCGAAGTTCTTCCGCCATTTCGTGATCGCCATACAGTTCACTTGTACGGAAGGGGTGATATATCCTAATCTTGTATTGCTGTATAAAGGGAAAGTTGAGAGTTGAAAGTTAAAAGTTGAAAGTTAAGGCTGCGCAATGTGGAGAGAACCTCTTACCTCATTGCGCAGCCTTAACTTTCAACTCTCAATTTTCAACTTAGAACGGAAGATCGTCCTTAGCATCTCCTGCCAGGAATTCCGGTGCGGCGCTGGGTGTCGGCGGCGGAACGGGAGCACCGGGAGCAGGGGCTGCAGCAGCGGCACTGACACGTTCTACTTTCCATGCGCGGATACTGTTGAACCAGCGATCCTGCCATTGACGGGCGTCTACATCGAAAGATACTGTAAGCTCTTCGCCCATCTGGATGTTGAACTGTTCTATTTTGTCGGCTCCGAATACGTCGAAACACATTTTACGGGGATATTGACCATGATCCTCAATCACATATTCTTGCGATTTCCACTCGTTGCCTGACTTTGAAACTCCGCCTCTGGGCTGGAGTATAGCGATGATTTTTCCTGTAAATTCCATTGTTCTCTTTTTAAATGACGCGGCGAAGTTACGATTTTTTAGGAAAACAAGACGAATAAACGACTGTTTTTTTCTTACTATTTCTTTGTCATCGGAAATTCTTTTTTTAACTTTGTCCGTTAGTTAATAAGTTGGCTGAAATTAAAACTTAAATACACAGAATATATGAAATTTATCGTTTCGAGTACTGCGCTCTCAAGCCGTTTGCAGGCTATCAGCCGCGTAATTAATTCAAAGAATGCGTTGCCTATATTGGACTGTTTCCTCTTTGAACTGCAAGACGGAATGTTGTCTGTTACCGTTTCTGACAGTGAAACTACTATGGTGACTACGGTCGAAGTGAACGAAAGTGATGCTGACGGACGTTTTGCCGTTACTGCCAAGACATTGCTGGACGCTTTGAAGGAAATTCCCGAACAGCCGCTGACATTTGAGATTAATACAAGTTCTCTCAGAATCACAGTACAATATCAGAACGGTAAATACAGCCTGATGGGACAGAATGCGGACGAATTTCCGCAGTCGGCTACGCTGGGTGATAATGCCGTACGTGTGGAAATGGATGCACAGGTGTTGCTGGGAGGTATCAGCCGGGCCGTATTTACTACTGCCGACGATGAGCTTCGTCCGGTGATGAACGGTATCTATTTTGACATCACTACGGAAGATATTACGATGGTGGCCTCCGACGGTCATAAGTTGGTGCGTTGCAAGACGCTGGCTGCCAAAGGGAGCGAACGTGCCGCCTTTATCCTGCCCAAGAAACCGGCTACGCTGATGAAGAACCTGCTGCCGAAGGAGCAGGGTACAGTGACTATCGAGTTTGATGAACGCAACGCTGTACTTACGTTGGAAAGTTATCGTATGGTGTGCCGCCTGATTGAAGGACGTTATCCGAACTATAACTCTGTAATTCCGCAGAATAATCCCTATAAAGTGACGGTAGACCGTCAGCAATTGGTAGGTGCTTTGCGTCGTGTGTCCATCTTTTCGTCTCAGGCAAGCAGCCTTATCAAGCTGCGTATACAGGAAAATCAGATTGTGATTTCGGCACAGGATATTGACTTCTCCACTTCGGCAGAAGAAACGCAGGTATGCCAGTACACCGGAAATCCGATGAGTATCGGCTTCAAGTCTACGTTCCTGATTGATATTCTCAATAACATTGCAGCGGATGAAGTGATTATCGAACTGGCAGACCCTTCACGTGCCGGTGTCATCATTCCGGTTGAGCAGGAAGAGAATGAAGATTTGCTGATGCTGTTGATGCCGATGATGCTGAATGATTAAATATAAATGGAGTTGACAAGGAGACGAGTTGACAAGTTGACGAGGCTGTGAGAAGGTTTAAAACTATCTACCTTGTTAACTTGTCAACTCGTTTCCTTGTCAACTCATAAAAATACTACAATGAAATTAAACTTGAAAAATCCGCTTGTCTTTTTCGATTTGGAGACTACGGGAACGAATATCAATTCAGACCGGATTGTAGAAATCTGTTATCTCAAAGTTTATCCGAATGGCAATGAAGAGGCCAAGACCATGCGTATCAATCCTGAAATGCATATCCCTGCCGAAGCCTCGGCCGTGCATGGCATTTATGATGCAGATGTAGCGGATTGCCCCACCTTTAAAGAAGTGGCACGCAATATTGCCAATGACATAGAGGGTTGTGACCTTGCCGGTTTTAACTCCAATCGTTTCGATATTCCCGTTCTGGCGGAAGAGTTTCTGCGTGCAGAGGTGGATATTGATATGAGCCGTCGCAAGTTTGTAGACGTGCAGGTCATTTTCCACAAAATGGAACAACGCACGCTTTCTGCTGCCTATAAGTTTTACTGTGGCAGAAATCTGGAAGACGCGCACACGGCAGAAGCCGATACTCGTGCCACTTATGAAGTGCTGATGTCACAACTGGACCGCTATCCTGATTTGCAGAATGATGTCAACTTCTTGTCCGAATATTCCAGTTACAACAAGAATGTGGATTTTGCCGGGTGTATGGTGTATGATGATAAAGGAGTGGAAGTATTTAATTTCGGTAAGTATAAAGGCCAACCGGTGATAGAGGTGTTGCAACGCGACCCCGGCTATTATAGTTGGATACTGAATAGTGACTTCACTTTGAACACCAAAGCTATGCTGACGAAAATTCGCCTGCGCGAAATGACTCAGAAATAGTATAATCTCGTAATTAGTAACCCTTACGATTACTAACTCATAATTAGTAATTAGTAATTTGTAATTAAGAAAGTGACCGATATTCTGAAAGGAAAGAAAATTGTACTGGGCATAACAGGAAGCATTGCTGCTTACAAGGCCTGTTACATCATTCGCGGGCTGATAAAACGCGGAGCGGAAGTGCAGGTGGTGATAACACCTGCCGGAAAAGAATTTATTACTCCGATTACCTTGTCTGCGCTTACCAGTAAACCCGTCATCAGTGAGTTTTTTGCCCAACGTGACGGGACGTGGAACAGCCATGTAGATTTGGGCTTGTGGGCAGATGCCATGCTGATAGCTCCTGCCACGGCTTCTACCATTGGTAAAATGGCAAACGGCATTGCCGATAATATGTTGATAACCACTTATCTCTCGGCAAAAGCCCCCGTGTTTGTAGCTCCGGCGATGGATTTGGATATGTATGCCCATCCTTCTACGCAGAAGAATTTGGATACGCTCCGCTCTTACGGAAACCACATCATCGAACCCGGAACGGGCGAATTGGCAAGTCACTTGGTGGGTAAAGGACGGATGGAAGAGCCGGATGTCATTATTCGGCGTTTGGAAGAATACTTTGCCGCAAAAGAAGGAGACTTGGTAGGAAAGACAATTCTGATAACAACCGGTCCTACCTACGAAAAGATTGATCCGGTTCGTTTCATCGGTAATTACTCTTCGGGTAAGATGGGCTTTGCCCTTGCCGACGAATGTGCGGCAAGAGGGGCGAAAGTCATTTTGGTTACAGGCCCCGTTCAGCAGCAGACGCATTATCAGATGCTCCAACGGCATGACGTGGAGTCTGCCGAACAAATGTATGAAGCGGCTGTCGGTTTGTTTGGCAGTGTGGATGCTGCTATCTTGTCGGCAGCTGTGGCAGACTATACTCCGGAACAGGTGGCGGAACGGAAGATTAAGCGGGAAAAGACCGGTGATATGACTTTGAACCTGAAGCCGACACGGGATATTGCCGCCTGCTTGGGTGATATAAAGAAATCATATCCTAAAAAAGTATTGGTGGGCTTTGCTCTCGAAACCAACGACGAACAACATAATGCCGAAGATAAACTGAACCGGAAGAACCTCGACTTCATCGTGCTCAATTCATTGAACGATAAAGGAGCGGGATTTCGTTGTGATACCAATAAAATCAGCATTATCGACCGGAACGGAAAGACGGACTTCCCATTGAAGTCCAAAGCTGAAGTTGCGGTGGATATTGTAAATAAGTTGGCAACAGTATTGAAACTATAGGATAGTTCGTTGAGCATTATCCTACTTTTTAATTTTTAATTTTCAACTTTTAATTAATTACATGTTACACTCTTTGTACATACAGAATTATGCACTTATCGAACAACTCGATATTGATTTTAGCAGTGGTTTCTCGGTGATAACGGGTGAAACGGGTGCCGGTAAATCCATTATTCTAGGGGCTATCGGTCTGTTGTTGGGGCAGCGTGCCGATGTGAAATCCATCCGGCAAGGTGCTTCAAAATGTGTAATAGAAGCTCGCTTTGAGATAGCAGGCTATGGCATGCGGTCGTTCTTTGAAGAAAATGAGTTGGAGTATGAAGATGAATGTATTCTTCGCCGGGAGTTGTATGCTTCGGGCAAAAGCCGTGCGTTTGTCAACGATACCCCTGCCTCATTGGCGCAAATGAAAGAATTGGGAGAACAGTTGATTGATGTTCATTCCCAGCATCAGAACTTGTTGCTGAACAAAGAAGGATTTCAGCTTAATGTACTGGATATATTGGCACATAACGAAGAGTCTTTGTCTGCCTATCAAGCTCTTTATCAGGAGTGGAAGGAGGCACAGCAGGCATTGGAAGAGCTGAAAAGCACTGCCGAACAGAACAAGGCGGACGAAGATTATGTCCGTTTCCAGTTGGAACAGTTGGAAGAGGCGCACTTGGTAGCCGGTGAGCAGGAAGAACTGGAGCAGGAAGCCGATACGCTGAGTCATGCTGAAGAGATAAAGGCCGGGCTTTTCCGTGCCGGACAAACGATGAATGACGATGAGGGCGGACTGCTGGTTGCTTTGAAGGAATGCCTGAGTACGATGTCGGGACTGCAAAAAGTCTATCCGTCGGCAGGTGAACTTGCCGAGCGTCTGGAAAGTACTTATATCGAACTGAAAGATATTGCTCAGGAAATATCCGGCAAAGAAGATGAGATAGAGTTTAACCCCGTCCGTCTGGAAGAAGTCAACGAGCGCCTGAACCTGATTTATACCTTTCAGCAGAAGCATCGTGTATCTACGATAGATGAATTGTTGGCATTGGCAGAGGGTTATGCCGCCCAACTTTTGAACATCACTTCATCGGAAGAACAGATAGAAGAACTGACTGCCCGTTGCGAAACCTTATATGATAATGTGAAGGAGCAGGCTGCCGTACTCACCGAAGCCCGTACGACTGCCGCTCGTGAAGTGGAGAAGCAGATGGCTGCCCGACTCATTCCGCTCGATATGCCCAATGTTCGTTTTCAGGTGGAAATAGGAGAACGTAAGGAGCCGGGTGTGCATGGTGCGGATACGGTGAATTTCCTGTTCTCGGCAAATAAGAACGGAGCATTGCAGAGTATCTCGTCGGTAGCTTCCGGTGGTGAAATAGCCCGTGTCATGCTGTCCGTCAAGGCGATGATAGCCGGTGCGGTGAAGTTGCCTACCATCGTATTCGATGAAATAGATACCGGAGTTTCCGGTGAGATAGCCGACCGTATGGCAGATATTATGCAGGAAATGGGCGATCGTGACCGTCAGGTTATCAGTATTACCCATTTACCGCAGATTGCCGCACGGGGACGTGCCCACTATAAAGTGTACAAACAAGATAATGAAACGGAAACCAACAGTCACATCCGTCGTCTGACGGAAGAGGAACGGGTGGAGGAGATTGCTCACATGCTGAGTGGAGCGACTCTGACCGAAGCGGCTTTGAACAATGCAAAAGCGTTGTTAAGAGGCTGATTGTTGTAATTCATAATTAGTAATTCGTAATTATAATCATATGATTGATAAAAGTGAAATGATTTTCGGTGTTCGTGCCGTGATAGAAGCCATTCAGGCAGGGAAAGACATCGACAAGATATTGGTGAAGAAAGACATTCAGAGCGACTTGCCCAAAGAACTGTTTGCGGCTCTGAAGGGAACCTTAATTCCGGTGCAGCGTGTTCCGGTAGAGCGTATTAACCGCATCACGCATAAAAACCATCAGGGGGTTGTCGCCTTTATATCGGCTGTCACCTATCAGAAGACGGAAGATTTGGTACCTTTCCTTTTTGAAGAAGGCAAGAATCCGTTGTTTGTCATGTTGGACGGTGTGACCGACGTGCGTAATTTCGGTGCCATTGCCCGCACGTGCGAATGTGCTGCGGTGGATGCAGTCATCATCCCTGCCAAGAACAGCGTGACGGTGAATGCCGATGCCATGAAAACCTCGGCAGGAGCTTTGCATACCTTGCCCGTATGCCGGGAACAGAACCTGAAAGATACCCTGCAATTCCTTAAAAACAGTGGTTTCCATATTGTTGCAGCTACCGAGAAAGGTGATTACGACTATGATAAAGCCGATTACACCGGACCGATGTGTATCATTATGGGCGCTGAAGACAAGGGTGTGTCCTACGACAACCTGGCTTTGTGTGACGAGCGGGTGAAAATTCCGATGCTCGGCACGATTGAGTCGCTCAACGTATCCGTAGCCGCAGGCATCTTGATATATGAAGCGGTAAAACAAAGAAATAAATGATTTTAGATATGAAAAAGAAGATTTTCCTACTCTTTACCCTTTGCCTCTTGGCTCAGTGGAGTGTGGCTCAAGCCCCCAAATGGGTGGAGAAAGCCAAACGTGCCGTATTCTCGGTGGTGACTTACGACCAGAATGACAAGATACTTAATACCGGCAATGGATTTTTTGTGACGGAAGACGGTATTGCTTTGTCTGATTACTCTTTGTTCAAAGGAGCACAGCGGGCGGTGGTGATGAACTCGGAAGGCGTGCAAATGCCGGTTGTATCCATTATGGGAGCAAACGATATGTACGATGTCATCAAGTTTCGTGTGGGTATTTCGGGCAAGAAGGCTCCTGCGTTGACTTTGTCGACGGTAGCTCCGGCTGTAGGTGCCAATGTCTTTGTGTTGCTGTATTCCACACAAAAAGACCGTTCGTATACGGCTGGACAAATCAAGGAGGCTGATAAATTCTCAGAAAAGTACTATTACTATACGCTCAATGTGCAACTGAAAGATAAGATGGTGAGTTGTCCGGTGATGACTGAAGAAGGAAATGTATTTGCCCTTGCGCAGAAGGCGTCAGGCAAAGACACGGCTACGATTTGCTATGCGGTAGATGCCAACTTTGTGATGTCGCAGGGGGTAACTGCTTTCTCTTTCAATGATGCTACCCTGAAGAATATCGGCATAAAGAAAGCATTGCCCGACACAGAGGAGCAGGCTTTGGTATTCCTGTTCATGGCTTCTTCACAACTATCTCCCGAGCAGTATTTCCAGTTGTTGGACGATTTTATAGCAGAGTATCCCCAAAGTGCGGACGGCTATATCCGTCGTGCCACTCTTCGGATTAATCAGTCCAAGGATGATGCATCGATGGATAAAGTGGTGGCTGATATGGATAAGGCGGTAAACGTAGCCCGGAATAAGGATGATGCCTACTATAATCGTGCCAAATTGATATATAGTTATATGTTGGAGCATCCTGAAAAGGTTTACAAGGATTGGTCCTATGACAAAGCTTTGGAAGAAATCAGGAAAGCGATTGCCGTGCAAAATCTCCCTGTCTATGTGCAGACGGAAGGAGATATTCTGTTTGCCAAACAGGACTATCCGGCAGCCTTGGCTTGCTATGAAAAAGTGAACCAGTCCGAACTGGCTTCTCCTGCCACCTTCTTCAGTGCTGCCAAGACAAAGGAAGTGATGCAAGCACCTGCCGAAGAGGTTTTGGCTTTGATGGATAGCTGCATCGTCCGTTTCAACGAACCGTATACGACAGAAGCTGCTCCCTATTTGTTGGAACGTGCCCAAGCCCGGATGAATGCCGACCAGGCACGCGGTGTCATGCTCGATTATGACGCCTATTACAAGGCAGTAAACGGTCAGGTGAATGACGTGTTCTACTACTACCGCGAACAGGCTGCCGTGAAAGCCAAGCAGTTCCAACGTGCCTTGAACGATATGGAGAAAGCCATCGAACTCAATCCGGCGGACTTGACCTATCGTGCCGAACTGGCTGTGGTCAATATTCGTGTCGGACGCAATGAAGAGGCATTGAAGGTGTTGCAGGATGCTTTGGCGGTCGACCCTAAGTATGCTGAAGCATACCGTTTGATGGGAATAGCCCAAGTGCAGATGAAGAAAAACCAAGAAGCATGTGAGAGCTTTGGCAAAGCGAAAGAGTTGGGAGATCCGAATGTGGATGAACTGATTAAGAAGCATTGCAAATAAAAGAAAAAAGGCTCTGTTTTCGCAAGCAGAGCCTTTGTTAGGGAAACATCCCCCTCGTGTTAAAATAAAAGTTAAGTCTAGGTATTACAGGTTATGAGTGAACTTTCTCTTGTATTTCATATAGTAAATGCACAAATCTTGTGAATACTGCATATGTTTCTTGATTTTTTTCCGCGCAGTGAAAAAAGAATAGGATATACTAGATAATTAATAGAAAAAGAAAGTATGAAAAAAGTTATTTGCAGCCAAAAGGCACCGGGCGCAATAGGCCCTTATAGTCAAGCTATTGAAGCGAATGGAATGGTGTTTGTATCCGGTCAGTTGCCCATTGACGCAGCTACGGGAGTGATGGCGGAAGGAGCCGAAGCTCAGGCACGCCAGTCTTTGGAAAACGTGAAGCATATTCTGGAAGAAGCGGGACTAAGCATGGCAAACATCGTAAAAACCACCGTCTTCCTGGAAGACATGTCATTCTTTGCCGATATGAATAAAGTGTATGCCACTTATTTCGACTGTGCTTTCCCTGCTCGTTCGGCTGTTGCCGTAAAGGAACTTCCGAAGGGCGCTTTAGTGGAGATTGAGTGCATCGCGGTTCGCTAACAAATCGGCTACTATAAAGCTACTGCCACCCACGAAGATAAAGTCTTCCGGGTGGCTTTTTTCTTGTGCAGCCCTTACTGCCGAAGGTACATCCGGATAACAATCTCCTTGCAGACCGACCGCGGCAGCGAGGCAGGATAACTCATCTTCCGCAAGGGCACGCTTCACGCTGGCTTTTGTGAAATAGTAGGTGGCCTCTTGGGGCAACAACGCCAGTACGCCGCTGATATCCTTGTCATTCACCATACCTATTATAATATGCAGCCGGCGGTAAGCCTGCTGTTTCAGTTGCTCCACGATGTAAGTCATTCCTCCTACGTTGTGTCCGGTGTCGCATATCAGGGTAGGGGCGTCCTGTAGTTTCTGCCAACGCCCCATCAGTCCTGTCAGTTCGCAGACATGGGCGAAGCCGTCACGCACGGACTGTTCGTCTATCCGGTAGCCGGCCTCCTTCAACAAAGGCAGGGCAGTCAGGAGCGTCCAGGTATTCTTTACCTGATATAAACCTTTCAGTTCACACTCCACACCGGGATAATCTTCCCTGTCATTCTCTTCTGCAAAGAAAATCGGGGCGCTGACCTCACGGGCCTTCTCCTGAAATACGGGTTTAGTTTCAGGAGTGGTTTCACCAATGACAACGGGGGTGTCTTTTTTTATGATACCCGCTTTTTCTCCGGCTATCTTGGCAAGCATGTTCCCCAAGAACTGGGTGTGGTCGAAGCTGATATTGGTGATGATACAGAGGTCGGGACTGATGATATTGGTGCAGTCCAGGCGTCCGCCAAGCCCTACTTCGATAACAGCTACATCTACCTGCTCATCGGCAAAGTAACAAAATGCCATAGCCGTGGTCAGTTCGAAGAAAGAGGGATGCAGCGGCTCAAAGAAACTGCGCTCCTTTTCTACGAAACGCACCACATACTCTTCCGGCACGGGCTCTCCGTTGACGCGGATACGTTCGCGAAAGTCTACCAGGTGAGGCGAAGTGTAAAGCCCTACGCGATAGCCGGCCGTTTGTAGTATGGCCGCCAGTGTATGCGAGCAAGACCCTTTGCCATTGGTACCCGCCACGTGGATGCTTTGGAACGAACGGTGCGGATGTCCGAAATGTTCATCCAGTATCCGTGTGTTTTCCAATCCTTCTTTGTATGCCGAACCGCCCACCTGTTGGAACATAGGTACGCTGTCATATAAGTATGCTAAAGTGTTCTGATAGTCCATATTTTATAAAAATTAACGAGAAAGCAATCCTTTCTCTCTTTTAAATTGTTATCTTTAGAAGCAACAAAGATATTAACAATTTAAATCTAACGAGTATGGGAGCAAAGAAAAATTTTGTGATTGACACGAATGTTATCCTTCACGACTATAACTGTCTGAAAAATTTCCAAGAGAACGACATTTACCTTCCCATTGTAGTACTTGAAGAGCTTGATAAATTCAAGAAAGGCAACGAACAGATAAACTTCAATGCCCGTGAATTTGTGCGCGAACTCGACTTGATAACCGATGATAATCTCTTCGCAAAAGGAGCTCCGCTGGGCGAAGGGTTGGGACGCTTGTTCGTAGTGGCCGGTGCGGTGGACTCGCCCCATGTACACGACTCTTTCCCCGAACGCATTCCCGATCATCAGATTTTGTCGGTGGTAGACTGGCTCACCGAAAAGAAACCGAAAGTAAAGTCCATTTTAGTTACCAAGGACGTCAATCTTCGCATGAAGGCAAGGTCTATCGGACTCTTGTGTGAGGACTATATTAATGATAAGGTAATAAATGTAGATATATTCGAACAGTCGAATGAAGTCTTCGAAGGCGTTGACCCTGCACTGATAGACCGCATCTATTCGTCGAAAGAAGGACTGGATATCAGCGAATTTGACTTTAAAGACATTGTTCATCCCAACGAATGCTTCGTGCTGAAAAGCGACCGTAGCAGTGTGCTTGCCCGTTACAATCCCTTTACACATTCCGTTTGCCGGGTAAACAAGACAAAGAACTATGGTATCGAACCGCGCAATGCCGAACAGAGCTTTGCTTTCGAAGTCCTGAACGACCCGAATATCAAGTTAGTGGCCCTTACGGGTAAGGCGGGAACAGGTAAAACCCTGCTGGCACTGGCTGCCGCTCTTGGCAAACTGAATGACTACAAGCAAATTTTGCTGGCACGTCCCATCGTTGCCCTCTCCAACAAAGACCTCGGCTTCCTGCCGGGCGATGCCAATGAAAAGGTAGCTCCATATATGCAACCGTTGTTCGATAATTTAAATGTCATTAAGCATCAGTTTGCTTCCAATTCGAGTGAAGTGAAGCGATTGGAAGACATGCAGAAGAGCGACCAGCTCGTCATCGAAGCACTGGCATTTATTCGCGGACGTAGTTTGAGTGAAACCTACTGTATCATCGACGAGGCACAGAACCTGACTCCCCACGAAATAAAAACCATCATTACACGTGCCGGAGAAGAAACGAAGATGGTGTTTACCGGTGACATACAGCAGATAGACCAACCCTATCTGGATAGCCAGTCCAACGGACTTGTCTATATGATAGACCGTATGAGAGATCAAAATCTTTTTGCACATGTAAATTTAGTGAAAGGAGAGCGTAGCCAGCTTAGTGAATTAGCAAGCAACTTGATGTAATATTTTATTGTTTTTTTCTTCGCTTTGGCAAAAAAGTGTATCTTTGCGATGCCTAAACAAAAATTGTCAAACGTAATGAAGCGAAACTTTTTTCGTCGGTACCTTTCAGCAAAGGTATTACCGATATGGACTGTTTTATTGATTGATGTACTTATTATTGTCGTATCCACTCTGTTGGCCTATGCGCTGCGATATGATTTCAGGAGTCTTTTCTCGGAATCCTCTTCCATAGACGTAACGATTGTATGGACGGTTATCGTCAATCTGATATTCTTTAGAGTCTTTCGTACATATTCTAATGTACTTCGCTTCTCTTCGTTTGTCGATATAATGCGCATCTTCGTGTCGCTGACGGTATCGTATGCACTGTTGATGATAACGAGTGTGCTGGCAAAAAGTTGCATGGGCATCAATGTGGCTTCCGCCACGGTGTTGTTCATGTCCTATATCATCAGTTTTGCCATGATGGCATGTTCCCGCATTGTTGTGAAGATATTCTTCGAAGCATTGAACTTTGACGGTTCGCACAGCGCCAATGTGTTTATTTACGGAGCCAAAGAGGCAGGGGTAAATATAGCAAAGGCGTTGCGCGTTAATCTGCGCAATCACTACCGTTTGCGCGGTTTCATTGCCGATGAACCGGAACTTATAAATAAGGTGATGATGGGCGTCAAGGTATTCCCCAATGACGATACGTTGATTGATAATCTGGAAGACCGTGACGTGCATACCATTATCATTTCGCCTGCCAAGATGGAGGCGTTGAAACGTTCTGATATGGCAGACCATTTGCTGGCGCATAACATCAAGTTGATGACCGCACCTCCGTTGAGTGAATGGAACGGTCAGTTGCTGAACCGCACGCAACTGAAAGAAATCCAGATTGAAGACCTCTTGCAACGTAATCCCATTGAGATTGATATTCATAAAGTTGCCTCTCATTTGGAAGGCAAGCTGGTGATGATTACCGGTGCGGCAGGTTCTATCGGTAGTGAAATCATGCGGCAGGTAGCTTCTTTCAATCCCTATAAACTAATCCTTGTGGACCAGGCGGAGACGCCGCTACATGATATTCGCCTGGAGTTGCAAGACCGCTGGCGTGATATTGATGCCGAACCCATCATAGCCGATATATCTAATGCAAGCCGCATGGAGGATATTTTCCGGGAGTATAAACCGCAATATATTTTCCATGCCGCAGCATACAAGCATGTGCCGATGATGGAAGATAATGTGTCTGAGTCTATCCAGGTGAATGTTCACGGGACACGTACGATAGCCGATTTGACTGTGAAATATGCTGCCGAGAAGTTTGTGATAATTTCTACGGATAAGGCGGCAAATCCTACCAATGTGATGGGATGTTCCAAGCGTATCTGCGAAATCTATGTGCAGTCGCTGGCTAAGAAGTTGCAGAAGGAAGGCAGACATGGCACTCAGTTCATTACCACCCGTTTCGGCAATGTGTTGGGCTCCAACGGTTCGGTTATTCCCCGTTTCCGCGACCAGATACAGCGCGGCGGACCTGTCACGGTGACGCATCCTGAAATAATCCGTTTCTTTATGACTATTCCCGAAGCCTGCCGCCTGGTTCTTGAAGCCGGCAGTATGGGTAATGGGGGAGAGATTTATATCTTCGACATGGGCAAACCGGTGCGTATTGTCGACCTTGCCAAGCGTATGATTAGTCTTTCCGGACGGACGGACGTCAAGATTGAATTTACCGGTCTGCGGCATGGCGAAAAGTTGTATGAGGAATTGCTCAATGTGAAGGAACTGACTAAACCTACCTACCACGAAAAGATAATGATCGCCACCGTGCGCGAATATGATTATGAGGAAGTGGCAGAACGTATCCAGAATTTGATTGACGTCAGCTATACCTACGACCAGATGAAGATTGTGGCCGCCATGAAAGATATTGTTCCTGAGTTTGTCAGCAAGAATTCCTGCTTCGAGGTGTTGGATAAGAAAAACTAATCTTCTGCTGCTGTAAGGGAAATGCCTATATATGTAACGTCCCGTAACAATATATGTTAGATGTGCTAACAATATATGTTACGGGGCGTTTCTTATCTTCTTCGGACTAAATCTTTTTATCTTCCGATTAAATCTTATTTTCCTCCTACAATATGTCCTCTCTTCTTATTTACGTGAAGAGAAGTATTTCAGGAATTGTGTACGCTCGAATGTATTTACACCATTAAGGTCGCTGACGTTCAGCATGCCTTTGAACTGTGGTATGTTCTCCATTCCTTTGCGGTCCATCCACAAATCCAGGAAGCGGACAAGTTCACCTATCACAGCGTAAGAGTTCTGATATAATACACTGCAAATCTCTACTGCTGAAGCGCCTGCCAATATAGCTTTCACTACTCCTTCGGGAGTATGGATGCCGCCCGAGGCCGCATAGTCCAGTTTGCCGACAGCGGCAGATGCGATGCCTATCCAGCGAAGTGCTTTGGCTAAATCGGCCTCCGTACTGAATACGTTTCCGGCTGTCTGAACCATTCTCTCGATGTCGATGTCCGGTTGGTAGAAGCGGTTGAACATGACCACTGCCGCCGCTCCGTTGGCATAAAGTTGGTCGATAAGTGCTATCGGATTGGTAAGGTTGTCGCCCAGCTTCATGATAACCGGGATTTTGACAGTCTTCTTGATGTGGCTCAAGATGTCGATATGGCGCTGCTCGAAAGCTCCATAAGCATATTGCATATCAGTTTGCAAAGCGAGGATATTGATTTCCAAAGCATCTGCACCGGCCTCTTCTATTTTCGTGGCAAATTCAATCCAGTCTGCATCCTGATAGCAGTTGATACTGGCAATGATAGGAATGTTGCACACCTTCTTACTTTCCTTGATAAGGTTTAGATATTCGCCCAGTTTGTGTTCGCGGATATATCCTACCAAGTAATCGCTGCCTTCCGGATACATATTGGGATCACCCAGCCAGTCGGCTTCCATCATAATTTGCTCTTCAAAAAGTGATTTGAGTACAATGGCTCCTGCACCGGACTCATAAAGTTTTTGATTTTTAGCGGCACTGTCAGTCAGCCCGGAGCTGCTGATGATAATCGGGTTCTTAAGTTTCAACCCTGCAAAAGTAGTTTCTAATGTTGCCATAATTATAATGAATTAGTTTTGATAGTTTCTTTCTCCAAAAATTTTACTTCCTACGCGCACCAAGGTGCTTCCCGCTGCAATAGCCTCATGATAGTCGTGCGACATTCCCATTGATAACTCCCGAAATGTTTCTGCGCGGGCAAACCATTTGGCTTTCACTTCCTGAAAGAAGCTTCTTAATGAACAAAATTCAGCTTTGATTTGTTCGCTCTTGTCCGTATTTGTTGCCATACCCATCAGTCCGCACATTTGTACGTTTTTAAGTTCTTTCCACTCGCTGGCTGCCAGCATTTCACGACATTCATCGAAACTAAAACCGAATTTAGTCTCTTCTTGTGCGATGTGCAGTTGCAGCAGGCAGTTTACTATGCGGTTTGCCTTGGCTGCTTGCTTGTCTATTTCTACAAGTAACTTATAGGTATCCACACCATGAATTAATGCTACATAGGGCACAATATACTTAATCTTGTTTGTTTGCAGATGTCCGATGAAATGCCATTCAATGTCTTTGGGCAGGCTTTCGTATTTGGTGGTCATCTCCTGCACCTTGCTCTCGCCGAACACACGTTGGCCGGCACGATAGGCTTCTTCTATCGCTTCGTTGGGGTGGAATTTGGAAACAGCCACCAGTCGCACCCCCTCAGGCAATTCTCTCAGCACTTGTTTCAAACTTTCTGCAATCATCTTATAATATAATAAGGTATATTTAGTACGGTACTCTTAAAAACTTTCAACTCTCAACTTTCAACTTTCAACTCTTTCAGACTTCCGGTTTATCGTTCGGCTCTGCGCTATACGGATATATATCCATAATGGGAGTTTCACTGACCGATGCAATCTGGTAATCGGCCATTATGCCTTTCATTCCTTCGTCCAGCTTCTTCACAGCGTCGCGCAAGTCGGCAGCCTGTACCAATACCTGTGTAGATGTCTTTTTCTCCGCTCCGCTTTTCTCGTCCAGTGTGATGAATGCCAGTTTGCATTTGAACCAACGGTCGGCGGCCTCTTCCTCACTAGGGAACAGTTCGCTATAATTCGCCCGCTTAATGTCCGATACGGTAAATTCACCTGATATGAAGGGTGTAATCTCTTCAATAATGCGTGCTTCTGCCTCTGTAAAGCTGAGTGCGTCTACCAAATAGGGTTCAGTTACTTTCTTGTTCATACCGTTTTCCATTGTCTTCTCGTAGCGGATTTTGCACTCAAACCATGTATGCATTGTCATAATTCTCTGATTTTTAGTTATTAGTTCTGTAAATCCCATAAAAGGGTCTACAAAGATAAACGAAAAAGGAAAAAAAGTTCGATAATGGTGACAAATATGTGAAACGAATGAATTCAGGAATCATTGCAGCAATGAGTTCAGAAATCATTTCAGTAATGATATGAAGAGAAAACATGATTAGTAATCGGATGCAAATAACAGATAAATCAAGGAAACCTTCCGGTCGTTTCCAAGTGCGATAAGCCTTTTATTCCCAAAAAATGCAGTTCATGACGCGTTTTGTGCTCTTTAGAAGAAAATATTTGATTTGTTATTCATTATCCCTACATTTGAACAAAACAAAGGACAAACAGTAAGCATTGATTGGGAAATAATTGCCGGTTTCTGCATTGTAAATAGAGAAGACTATGATAACCAAATTCTATCAACATTCGCCAAGCAAATGGAGCAATATATGGCTTCTTTTTTCCATCAGCCGGAGGGATTGGTAGAGGTGGGAGCTATCGGGACTCAGGGAGAAGAGGAACCTTGCAAGATTATAATATCATTGTTGAGCTTAGAGCGCGAATCGAAGCAAGGAATGTCTGTTACTACTGCTTCCGGACATTTCGTGACTATTTCGTCTCCGCCAATCCATGCTAATCTGAATGTGCTCATTGCAGCCGTATTCAGTGATAAAAGATATAGGGAGGAGTTGTCTTTCCTTTCTCAGGCTCTCACTTTCATGCAAATCACTTCATCTTTGGCTGTGGGAGGTAACAAATATACCATTGAACTCTTATCACCGACTTTGCAGGACCAAAGCAATATCTGGACACAATTTGGAGGTAAGTATTACCCTTCGGTTGTCTGTAAAATCAGGAGATTGACGTTTGATGCAGGCGAAGTGCAGCGTGGCGCTATTGAAGTTTCTGGAAATCAAAATAATGTAGGACAAGTATGACACAAGTAAAAGAACTTTGGAAATTGAAACTCGTACATGAATATTTCATGTCAGAGAGATGTGATGGTGGACGCATGGTTTTATCCCGCGAATCGGAGATGTTATTAATGCGCCGTCAATGTATAATGAGGCAAGTGGGATTGGGAGAATGGGAATTACTTGGTTTTGATGAGGTTAATTTTAATGTTTCGGATACATTAGAGATGGATTGCATCATTAATGATCGGAATTTCCTTTATTATACACAATGGAATTGGAATATGAATGGAGCCTGTCCACGAATAGATATAGGGATAGATGCCGATGTAAATATTAATATGGCGGACTTCTCCGGTAAGATGGTGAACTGTAAACCGAATGTCTGTTTTCAGTTAGCCGTTTCGTTGCAAAAGATAATAGTGAGAGAATGACTGTGGCCGAACTGCACTTTAAGGCAAAATGGTTGTATTGGAAGTATTGGGTCATTCCCCGCGACGGGAATATTAATCGAAAATTGGAACTTGAAGTTCCAAACTGGAATGGTAGTTTTGTTCAATATGAAGCTAAGGATATTCCTTTACAAATACCGTTAATGGCGTTCAGGTCATCTGTTCCATTGAAGTCTAAGGAAAGAGGAGGAGAAAGGATTAATCTTTATGAAATACTTCCTTCAGGAATAAGAAGGCCCCTCCTGCGCAATCTGGATGCACCTGTTCTCGGGAAGCTGCCTTTTAAGACCGAAGATACGGCAGTAGATGTTGTTTATATCTAAATTGGTAATTATAGTTTTTCTAATTAATAATTAAATCATAATTAGCTTATGGGATCAATGAAAACCCCCGGCGTTTATATCGTAGAGAAAAACGCTTTTCCGAATTCAGCAGTAGAAGTTGCTACCGCAGTACCTGCCTTTATTGGCTACACAGAACGGGCCGTTAATGGCAATGTTTCTTTACTCAACAAGCCTTTCCGCATTACTTCCATGGCGGAGTATCATGCTTATTTCGGTGGGGCTCCCATTCCATTGTTTGCTCTACCCGATGCGGCAGAAGATGAAGAACCTACTTTGGTGTGCGGAGAAAAGAAGGTGATGGTGAAGCAAACCAGCTTACCGTTCACGCTCTATTATCAGATGCTGATGTTCTTTGGCAATGGAGGTGGTCCCTGCTACATTGTTTCCGTAGGCGACTATAAGGCCGAAGAACTGAGTGCCGATGCTTTTAAGGCCGGTATAGAAACACTGTTGAAGGAGCAGGAGCCTACAATGGTGCTTTGTCCGGAAGCGGTCAACATAAAAGATAAAGAACTGTGCTATAGTGTGCAGACAGTGATGTTGAGCCACTGTGGCTACAAGATGCGTAACCGCATCGCAATTCTCGATGTTTTTGACGGTTACAAAGACAGACGTGACCCGGCAGGCGATGTGATAACTGAATTCCGTGGGAAGATAGACAGTTCGTTCCTGGATTTCGGTGCTGCTTACTATCCGTGGGTGAATATCTCTATCGTGCAAGACCGTGATTTGTCTTTCCTCAATTTCGATGCAGAGTCGCTAAAAGCTCTGTTGGACGAAGAATTGAAAAAAGCAACCCGAAGAAAAACAGCCGCTTATCAAAGAGCAAATTGATAAAATAGGTACAGAATTGGATGCTGTAGGTCAAGATACTTTGAACAAGACTCTTCAGCAGATTTCCGGTGTTTATAATGCCGTGTTGAAAGAGGCAAAACGGATGCTGAATCTGTTGGCTCCTTCTGCTGCGATGGCAGGCATTTATACAATGGTGGATAATACTCGCGGGGTTTGGAAAGCTCCTGCCAATGTTTCGGTCAATTCCGTCATTTCTCCGGCAGTGAATGTTACCCATGATGAACAAGAAGATTTGAATGTTCCTTTGAACGGCAAGGCCATTAACGCCATCCGTACATTTGTGGGAGAAGGCATCAAGATTTGGGGAGCCCGTACGTTGGATGGTAACTCACTTGATTGGCATTACATCAATGTACGCCGTACTATGATTATGCTTGAGGAATCTGTGAAAAAATGCCGCACGCGCTTATGTGTTCGACCCGAATGTAGCGGGAACCTGGATTAATATAAAGAGCATGATTCAGAACTTCCTGAACGGGATATGGAAACGTGGCGGACTGGCCGGTGCTACTCCTGACGATGCTTTCAGTGTACATGTGGGATTGGGTGATACGATGACTCCTGAAGATATTCTGGAAGGAATATTGCGTGTGACGGTACTTGTGGCTATTGTACGGCCGGCAGAGTTTATCGAAATTACTTTCCAGCAGCAAATGCAGAAGAGCTGAGAGAATTAAGAATTAGAAATTAAAAAATTAAAATTATGGCAGGAGAAAAACAAGATAACGTATGGCCATTGCCGGCGTTTTATTTCAAAGTAGAGATTGGCAGCTTGGGCGAAATTGCTTTTAAAGAAGTATCCGGACTGGACGCCGAAGCGCAAATAATAGAATATCGTCATGGAAACAGCCCTCAGTTCTCGACTATCAAGATGCCGGGCATCAAGAAGTATAGCAATATACAACTGAAGAAAGGTGTTTTTGTGAAAGATAACAAGCTGTTTGATTGGTTCAACACTATCAAGATGAATACAATTCAGCGTGAGGCGGTTACTATCAGTCTGCTCGATGAAGAGGGTAATCCGACGATGGTATGGAAGTTGACTAATGCCTGGCCTACGAAAGTGACCGGTGTCAGCTTAAAGTCCGATGGTAATGAAGTTGCCGTCGAACAAGTAGACATGGCACATGAAGGCCTGATAATTGAAAATGCTTAATAATGTAAACTAATAAAATTATGGAGTTAGATCATATTATTCCGCCCCCTGCGGCATTCTACTTTAACGTACACTTTATGGGGCCGATGCCAATGACGGATATGGCTTTTTTGGAAGTGTCAGGAATGTCAATGGAGATGGAAACAGTGGAAATTGATGAAGGCGGTGGCCATAAAAGACGTATTCCCGGTCCGATGAAGCATGGAACCTCATCTGCAAACGTCCGATGAAACCCGTAATGATGAGTACTTTGTCTGCTTGGACTTCTGCAACGATGAGGGGCGGGGTTGATAAGGATGTGATGACTTGTGATGTAATGGTTACATTGCTATCACCGATTGGAGCTCCGGAATGTGGGTGGCTTATCAGTGGAGCTTATCCTGTAAAATGGGATATTGCCAGCTTCGATTCGAAGAAAAACGATGTAGCCCTTGAGACGATTGAGTTTGCTTATGATACGTTAACTCGGGTATTGTAAGTATGGCTATTGTGATTAAAGAGGTAATAGTGAAGACCACTGTGGAGCGTAAAGAAACACAGTGGTCTCAACCCTCTAAAGATATAGTGAAGGTTGTGAAGAAGGAGGTGCTTGCAGAATTAGCAAGATATACCGATGTGCAACCAATGAAGAAAGGACGGAAAGATAGATAAAACGTTAATATATGTCTGGGTTAAAGAAATTGGAAATCATAGCTTATGAAGATGAGAAGTTTTCAGAAGAGACGGGAAATCATTTTAAAATGATGGTAAATCCTGCCAACTATGATGAAAAGAAAATGATAGCTTATGAAGAGATAAAAGAGCCTGACGGAGGAAATACTCCTAAATACAGAGCATATAATGATGAGATTTTTAAAATAGATTTTTATCTTGATAACACGGGAGCTTTTATTAGCTGAATGGATTATAAAGGGCCTGCAAGTAAGCAGCCTTTGTCTGAAATCATCAAGAGTTTGGAAGCTACGGTATATACTTATATCGGAAATGCCCACCAGCCGCCTTTTCTGAACATAACTTGGGAGACTCTGAATTTTTATGGGAGACTTAAGGAGTTGAGCACTAAATATGAAATGTTTAGTTCGGAAGGAGAACCCTTACGTGCTAAAATTTCCATGGAGATCCTGAAATTTATAGATAAGGAAACTCAGGATAAGATGAAAGGCAAATCTTCACCGGATCTTTCCCATTTAGTGACTATTAAAGATGGCGATACCTTGCCGGCACTTTGCCGGCGCATATATAAAAGTGAAGCTTATTGTGCGGAAGTGGCACGAATTAACGGGCTGACCGGATTTCGCTATTTGGAACCGGGAATACGATTGCTCTTTCCGCCTTTATCAAATAATTAAAGAATAATATAGATGGCAGATGCTCCAAACGTAAATATTGGAAAGTTGGTAACTTTTGCAATATATAGCAACGGTAATAAGGTCAATAGTACGTTTCGCGTAAAATCAATAGAGGTACATCGCGAAATAAACCGCATAGGATATGCAGCCCTGAAATTTATAGCAGGAGATATGCCTAATTCCAATGTTCCGGAAAGTGAAGCGGACGAATTCAAGCCGGGACAGAATATTAAGATAGAGGTAGGATACGAGTCGACTGATAGCCCGATTTTTGAGGGGATAGTTGTATCGCAGAAGATCTCAATGAAAGGCGAAGAGGCTCCATTATTGATTGTGAAGTGCAGGGATGAGGCTATCAAAGCCACCGTTGCCCGTAAGAATAGGGTATTTGAGAACAAAAAAGATAATGAAGCCGTAGCTGCTGTGTTGGGAGATAATGGGCTATCTGCCAGTATGGAAGATACTAAAATCAAGCATACGCACTTGGTGCAATATTATTGTACGGACTAGGATTTTGCCTTGTCGAGGGCTGATGTATATGGCATGATAGTGATGACGGATGGAGCTAAAGTAACTATAAAGAAGCCTGTTGTTTCAGGACCGGTATTTACGGTTAAGTATGGAACGGATATAATTTCTTTTGATGGAGAGGTATATGCGGAAGATCAGTTCTCTACGGTAGAAGGTGTCGGTTGGGACCCGGTGGAGCAGAAGATTATTTCTGAGACCTCTTCTCCGGCTTCACTGAATAGCCAAGGTAATTTGACTCCTGGCAATTTGTCTTCGGCCGCGGGTGCGGATACGGTGACTTTGCAGACGGATGCATTGTCGGATGCGGGAGTACTGAAAAATTGGGTGGATGCTACTTTGCTAAAGACCGGACTGGCCCGATATAGGGGAACATTCTCTTTCTGTGGTAATGCAGCTGCAGTGCCCGGATGCGTTATTAAATTGGAAGGCATGGGAGCTCGCTTCAACGGTGATGTATTTGTGGGAGCCGTGACACATCGCGTAGACAACGGAACATGGATTACTGAGGTTGAAATGGGAATTTCTCCCATGAATATCACTCAACGGGCTGATGCGGTAGCACCACCGGCTTCAGGGTTATATCCCGGCATTGAGGGACTTCATATCGGCATTGTAGAAGCTTTAGCCGGAGATCCTGCTTCCGGCAGTCGCATCAAGGTACAAATTCCATTGCTGAATACGAAGCCGGATACGGTTTGGGCGCGTTTGTCGCAATTTGCAGCGTCTAATGGGGTAGGCAGTTTCTTTGTACCTTCGGTGGGAGACGAAGTGATACTCGGCTTTCTAAATAATGATCCCCATCAGGCAATCATTTTGGGCTGCTTATACAGTGCCAAGAATATACCGGCTTATGAGATTACGGATGACAACTATAAGCGTGCTTTTATATCTCCGGAGAAATTGAAGATAGAACTGGACGATGAGAAGAAGATCATCACGGTGATTACTCCCGGAGCAAATTCGATTGTGATTAATGATGATGATAAATCCATTACCTTGAAAGACCAGAATAAAAATCAGATTGTGATGGGAGAAAAGGGTATTGAAATATCTTCCGGTAAAGATATTATATTGAAGGCTAAAGGAAATATATCTCTGGACACTACCGGGAAGATGAATATTAAAGCAAAGCAGGACACTATTATCGAAGGTATGAATGTTACTGCAAAAGCACAAACTTCGCTAAAAGTAACCGGTTCTGCTTCTGCCGAGATTTCGGCTTCCAGCCAAACAACAGTGAAGGGTGGAATGGTTATGATTAATTGAGGATACATAAGGTAACGACTGATGGTACATAAGGTAACGACTGAAGTAGTTTAAGGTACCGACTGGTGTTTTTTATGATGTAAACAAATATAATAAAATAGAATATTTATGCCTCCAGCAGCAAGATTAACAGATATACATACTTGTCCTATGCAGACGCCGGCTTGGCCGTCGCCGATACCACATGTGGGCGGACCTATTATAGGACCGGGTGCACCTACCGTATTGATAGGCAAAATGCCTGCCGCAGTAATGGGCGATAGTTGTGTTTGTGTCGGCCTCCCGATTCAATTATTAAAGGATCGTCTACCGTGATGATTTGTGGAAAACCCGCCGCCCGCATGGGGGATACTACGGCTCATGGGGGAGCGATTGTGGCAGGTTGCCCAACGGTTCTGATAGGAGGGTAAGTTATGAGTGGAGATAAAGATACTTCATTTTTAGGTCACGGCTGGGCATTTCCTATTCGTTTTGATAGTGGAATAACCCCGACTGTGATGGTATCGGAAGAAGAAGACATCAAGGAAAGTCTGCATATCCTTTTCTCCACTCGTCTGGGCGAGCGCATTATGTGTCCCGATTATGGTACTGATTTGCATAATATGGTTTTTCATAATATGGATTTGACAGCACGCACGCAATTGCAGGCGGCTATCGAAAAAGCAGTACTTTATTGGGAACCTCGTGTCACACTAACTAAGGTATCTTTTGATGTGAGTGAAGAATGGGACGGTAAATTGAATATATTATTGGAATACACGATACGCCAGACAAATGCGCGCGGCAATTTAGTATATCCTTACTATTATGAAGAACATTTCTGATAAAGATGGATTGAGTAGGGAGAAACGACTGGAAAAGGCATCAGCCCCCCGTTGTCCTGCCGGTACTGGAAGAGCGCTTTTCAGTTCTGCTTGCTCGTGCGCTTCATCAGTCTGATTTTTCATCTATATATAAGTTCCAATCACTTGTTATTCTGCTTGAAATTGAATTATTCGACACCGATGCAGCAGAAGAAACTTTTATGCATTTTACTGTCTCTGAGAAATTTGTTCCGGTCATTTACGATTTAATTTCAAAAATGGATGATTGGTGCAGACGCTTGGAGTATGCTTGCCTATCCGGTAAGTCCATTGCTTTGTTGAAAGATTTGTCGGGACAAATATCTACGAACATCAGTCCGATGTTCTATTCCTTTTATAAGCAATATGGTGGCTTCCCGCAAGAGTCTCCTAGACAAATCTGGCTTGCTTCCGGGAAAAGAATAGGGACGAAAATATGACGGATGACTTCCCCCGTCGTCTTTATCTGTTGCTATTGTCATCTATACGCTTGTTGCAATCCAAGCGTGAATTGTATAGAGAAGAGATTTATTCTTCCGGAACAATGGACCCATCGTTGGCACTTATTGTAGCCTTTCTTCATAATTACAGGGATATTGCTGTAAACTTTAATGCACGTTGGCAGCAACTTCCGATGTTTTATTTGGACAAAATATTGAAAGTCTCCCGGAGAAAACAACTTGCGGGCACTACTTGGCTGGCTTTTGAGAGTTCACGGTAGGAGTCGGTACTGTATTGCATAAGGATTCTTATTGGAAAGCAGAGCATGACAGCTTGGCTCCGGGGTATAAATTGTTGTCGGATATACAGTTGACGCAAATGTCACTGGCCGAAATGAAGATGGTGGTGATGGAGAAGAACAAGGAACGCTATCCCGAAGCTGCTTTGGGATATGTGACTGCACTGAAAGAAAACCAACCCCCGAAAAGTTCATATTCCCCCGTTCCGATAGGTTTCTGCCTGCACTCATCGATGCTGCTGTTGGGAGAAGGGAAACGTGAGGTTAATGTGTTATTTTGTTTGACTGTGGAGTCTTTAGTTTTCATGGATGATACGGTAAGGCAGATAGCTGATGTGCAAGAGATAAGTAGGGACGAGGCATTATTTAAGATACTTCACGATGCTTTTCATCTTTGGGTAAGTACGGTAGACGGATGGCAGGCAGTGGAAAATTTCTATATCCGTTTAGAAGAGGGGAAAGGGCTTCTGCTAACTTTCAGACTGGATGAGGATTTCCCGGCAGTGTCACCCTTAGAAGGTGAAAAGCTGCCTTCATTGCGTTTGTTGGTAAATTCCACCGCTTGGCTATCCCCATATTCATGGGCTCGCAGGATGCTGGTACGATCAGTGAAAGTGGCCGTATCGGTGCAAGGTATCCGCAATATCCAAATGCATAATGATTTAGGGCGCATTGACATTCATCAGGCATTTACTCCTTTTGGTGCTATGGGGGATAAAGGGGCTTGGTTGGCCTTCGGCAATTATGAAATGGCATGCAAACCGCTTAGTACAGTTGAACTCACTTTTAACTGGCAACATCTTCCGACATATGATGGTGGTTTGAAAGAGTATTATCAGAATTATGATAAGGATATAGATAACTGCTCATTCAAAGGCCGGATTGACCAATTCAGAAACAGGAGTTGGAAGTCATTGGCAAGTTCGGCAGAGTGTTTTCTTTTTCGCACCTCTTCTGAAGCAGTGCCGGTGAAAGATGGGCCGCTCGTGGAATATACAACTATACGTTTCCCAATATCGGACCATGCAGTTTTACCGATGGGTGGAGCAGATAAGTTTCAGTTATCGGATGTGTGTTCCGGATTTTTTCGTCTGGTATTGATAGAACCGGATATGGGATTTGGTATGCATGAATATCGTCGGCTGTTTTCGGAGATAATGATGTATAGCGGTCGCGCACGGCATAAAAAGCCTTTGCCGGAAGTTCCTTTGGATTTATTGATGGATGCTCCTCAGTTGGGATATGTTGCCGAAGAAGAGTATGTTTTCAATGTGGGGAGCACACTTGATATGGTCTTCTCGTATATTCGTCCTTTATCAAATAGCATAACTGCATTGCCTGATACCAGTCATCCTATCCCTTTATTGGAGGGACCGGAAGACGAGGGTAATTTGATGATAGGCATAAGGGGCGGTCGGTGAGAATTTGATACGTATGTATCTGGATATGGAATTGCTACAGAGAGAAATAGACCACGACTTTTTACCCCGCACCGGTTGGTTTTATAAGGATGCTTTCGGTTGGGTGCAAATAGATGCTGTGAATGTTCTTCGTGATGATACGGGCGGATTGATGCATAGCGGAGCCGTTGTATTGCAATTGCCTTTCTGTATAACTTCGGACATGACGGATGCGGAAGGAGTGTTTTGGGTTTGTGTAGCCGTACATTCCCATTTGTGTAATTGTTCTAATGTTCGCAATATCTATTTGAATGTGGCGGAAGCAAGTCCCATTGCTACGGAAGAAGCCGGATTATCTATACCGGGGTTGTTGTCGTGCAAGAGGGTAGCTGCTATTGCGGGAGTTCGTTCGGAAGAAGATGAAACGGAGATACGTACCAGGATGAGTGAACGTATTGCAAATCGGCACCGTCTGTTACTTCCTCATGAATATGAGCAGATGACCTTGCAGGAATTTCCGGAAGTAGCGAAAGTAAAATGTTTTCCGGGTATGAATGCCAAACAACAAAAGCGAAATGCAATTGTGACATTGGCCGCTGTGCATATGAGCAGTGGCAACAATTATCCTTTGTGCACGGATGAACTATTGTGTAGGATAGAAAACTGTTTGCGGCAATATGCCTCTCCGTTTGCTCAAATAGATGTAATTAATCCTGTATATGAGGAAGTTACTGTCTTTTGCGGAATTAGTTTGAAAAACGGTGAAACGGCAGGGATGGTTATTCAAGAAGTTTATGAAGGATTGAGAGCATCTATAGCACCTTGGGACAAGGCAGGTGGAATACCGGTTTTCGGCTATTCGTTTTCTTTGCGGGATATGCAGAGCAGGATTAAGGAAGGTGGAAAGGTAAGTGTAGTGCATGGAATGAAGTTATTACAGGTAATTTCTTCTAATGATAGTGGAAAATATGAACTTAGAGAATACATTTTAGCGGATGACGAGGAACAGATAGTGTCGCCTTCAGTTCCGTGGGCTATATTGGTACCTGCCTCGCGACATTATGTAAAACTTGTGGCTGAGGGTGAATGGCGAAAAGATATTGAGATTGGAGATTTTGAAGTTGAAAATACATTTGTGATAAGATAGCGGATATGGCAAAAACAAATCGCAGAACTTTGAAAGAATACTTTGGCAAAGGGAAGAAACCCGATAGCGGGCAGTTTGCTGACTTGATAGACTCGATGTTGAATATCGTGGACGATGGCTTCAACAAGTCTGCCGAGAGGGGATTATTACTATCTCCGCTCGATGATGCAGGGGTTGTGATGGAAATCCGCCAAAACATACTGGATGGTGAACCGGCATGGATAATATCACTGGGTAAGGGCGGTGAGTTGCATATACACCGTGGCATGGACGAGGAAGCACTGCTGACGCTTTCCCAGGATGGTAAGATAGTATTGGGGACGAATGATAAAATCAGTCTTGAAATAAACGGCACGGTTCATGCCGACAGTTTTATCGGTGGCTATCTGCAAGGTAGGGCTTTGGCCAACGGGCAGTGGCAAAATATTGGAGAACTGGATTATGGCTGCGTCGGATATTGTATTGAAGCAGCTTGCGGGTTAAAAGGTAAGGGGCGTTATGCTTTGGCGGAAGTAACCGCCATGCACTGTTTTGGCAAGCATCCCTATATTCGTAGTTCGCGTTCCTGGTTTGGTAGTCGTTTTAATAAAATTCAGTTTCGCTGGCATAGCGAGGGACTGAATTGTGTTTTGCAGGTACGTACCCGTTCGGACTATGGTGAAGATGTCTGGGTACATTATCGCGTCAAACGTATGTTTGACATGGATTTTATTTCCCGGTAAAGCAAAAGAAAGATATGGAAGAACACATTACCATAATACGAAAAACCGAAGGAGAAGACTCGTACGCTCAACTTCAGGAGAAAGCACTGAAAAAAGTTCAGCGCATAGCGGGTAAGGTGTGGACCGATTATAATATTCATGATCCGGGTGTCACTCTGCTTGATGCACTGAATTATACATTGTTGGAAACTGATTATCGTTTGGGCTTTTCTCTGCCGGATTACCTGACTATTTACCAACATGAGTTTTCTGCCCGTCAGCATGCATTGTATGCTCCCTCAGAGATATTTCCCGTTAATCCGGTGACGGTGACCGATTATCGGAAACTATTTATTTCAAATATAGACGATTTGTCCGATGTACGGGTTATTGTACACTCGGAGAACGGAACTTATGATTTTGTGCTGGATGTGTGGCCGGATACTTCGGATACAAGAAAGAAGCAGATAATTCAGGAAGTATACAAACTGTATCATGCTCATCGTAATTTATGCGAGGACATTGGTTCCGTAAGTTTTCTGGAATACGATATTCTCCGTGTATGTGCGGAGATAGAGATTGATGATGCTGTCGATGCCAATTACCTGACAGCTCAAGTTTTCTTTGAAATACAGGAGTTTCTTCGGGCAGGTGTGCGTTTCGCCGGGTAGATGATTTATTGGCTGAGGGTAAAACACCTGATGAAATCCTGGACGGACCGGAACAGGGGCGCATGATAGTAGATGATTTTTCGTTATGTACGGATTGGGATGAATATGATGTAGCTTGGTTATATCAACGACTTCGTGAGCTACCCGGTATTTCCCGTATCTCTTCATTCTATTTCAAAGAAGATGGAAATGTGATATATGGTAATTTGAGGAGAAAAAGTATATTTCAGGGATATGCTTTGGCTGAAATGGGTTATAGAAAACATGAAGTATCTTTCACTCGGAGAGGCAGATCTGTTCTTATTCTTTGGGATGCCGTTCAGCTTCGGTTCAGTTCTATGCGTGCGTCTTTGTATGGAGCACAAAATCATACAACAGACAAAGAAATATTGAATACTGTTCCGACAGGGATGTATAGGGACGTATTTACTTATAATTCTTTCCGTAATGATTTACCGGACTGTTTTAAAAGAACTATTGATGAACAAACCGCTAATTATCTCGATATATTCGATCGTCTGACAGAAAATGTTTTGAGTGAATTGAAGTCACTTCCCTTTTGGATGCAACCCGATGAAACGGAATTGTCTGAAAAGAAAGAACTTTGGATGGATGTACTTGACGGAATTTATGGCGAAAACAGTGATTTGCCATTCTTACGCAAGTATGAAGATAGCGACGAACGCCGTGAACGTAGAATTTATTTTCTGAAAGATATTTCATTATGGGGCATGAACCGGGGAAAAGGAATGAATTTGCTGGATGATTCCCCAAAGGGAGAAGCTAGTATTGAAATGTATTTTAAGAGGCTCTTGAATGCCGATAAATACCGGATGGAATTTTTTCTTTTGGAGCATCGTTTTCTGGAGTACAAGAGTGATGAGCTTCCGATAAAGGAAGAAAGTATTTTTCGGATATCCGTCGTACTGGCCGTAGATGAAACATGGTTGCTGAACGATGACTTCCGGCATGGCTGTGAGGAGTTATTGATCAAGCGCCTGCCGGCTCATATCCGAATGACAATATTCTGGCAGAGGAGGGGGCAGATATCTTCGTTTCGTTCCAATTATTTGTTTTGGAGATATTCTCTTCCTACTCCAAAGAAATACGGACTGGAAGAACTAAGTGGAAAAATAAAAGCGGATTTGGCTGATGATAACAATTGGTACTGTAAGGTTTGACATCCAAACGAATTGTGAGTCGTTCGCCTTGGCGCTAAACGGACGTTGGGATGCCTTCTTCCATACTTCTTTTGAAGTAGTGGTGGAGGAGGTGTTGTCTGCTTACGACCAACCGGATGCTGTCATCGATATAGGAAACTTGTCACTTGATGTAGGAACTATTGATGAAGATGCTTTCAATACTCAGTTTCCACTCCGACTTCGAGAAGCCTTGGAGAAATATTGTAAAGAGAACTTGGATAACCATCAGATTTCAAAAGATGGAAAAGAAGGGATTAGAGTAGTTTCTACGGGACTGAATGCTTTTGAATTGCTTTCCTTCTTCCTTTTACATGGTTATTTCCCATATACTTGCGGAGAGCAGGATACTGACTTAAGCTTGTTGCTGAAAAAGGTTATTGCGGATGAGGCTTATCGTTTTAAGGAGTTTCTGAATTCTTATGGGCACTACGACTATTTGTGCCGCCGACTAATATTCCAGTTTACAGATGAAGAGTTAGGGCAAATCGTGAATATAGTTCAGCCCTCTGAGAGCAAGTTTATTAATCTTTACGTACGAGTGCAATTGCATACTTACCGTTCTCTTAAACAGCCCGATGTAACTCGTGACGATTATAGGAATGTTGTTTGGGCCTTGGCCTTTGCCTATCTTTTTGCGGAGAGTGGTGGATATGTTAATCGTAAGCAGTTTGTGTTATATACCATTCGCGGGTTGGCAGCTCATCTAAATCTTGCTTTAGTCGAAATGATTCGCATACTGACGGAAAGTATTCATGAATTGGAGCGAACGGTTGAACAACTTCCTGAACTATGGAATATTTTAAAGGAAATCCGGCAAGATGTGAAAGCGGAACTTTGGGCGTTCGACGGTGATTATCATACATTGCTTGTGCGAGAGGTGGTTACTGCATTACGTTGGGACAGTAAGGAAGAGAGAGAAAATATTCTTTCACGCGAACACTTGATAAGTGTACTTTCCGAACAAAACTCCCGTAGAAGATTATTGAGGCAACTACGGGAAATAGAAATATATGTATTGGTAGAGGCTATTGTACCTCAGGAAACAGAATATGTAATTTCTTATGCCTGTGTGCTTGATAAACACAAAGATGCCGGAACCTTTTCCGGTAGGGCAGGCAGTGATTTCGGCCTTTTGAAGTGGGAGTTTATCTTTGCAGTTCTGATAGCTATGCCGGCTTCTGTGTTTAATAGAAAACAGTTTGTGTTGTCAGTACTTCAGCAGTTGGCGGCACACTATAACTTTTCGGTAGCAGAGTTGTTGCATTTACTATGCGCTGATAAAGAAATGATCGATAAGTTGTCCCCGGATTTATTGTCTGCTTTGCAAGAATTAAGCCGACTCTTTCAGTCGGAGAAGAAAGGGACACCTCTAAAGAATATTTACCGGAAGAATGGTTGATTGTCCTAAAGGCTCCACAGTTAGCTCGTAAATTTATTGGGGAACACAGTGAGCAACAGATAGCAGTTTGAGTAAAGCGTTTTTTCCTGCCCATAGTGATTTTATTGTCGGTTATGCTGCTATGCTCGACAAGGGATATGAGACAGGTATGCTGGAAGGAAAGGCGGTGGGGGGGTGAGTTTGCAGCGTTGAAGTGGGAATTCATTTTCTCATGTCTCTTTTCAGACAATGGCATCGTATTGCATCAAAAGGTATTTGTTTATTCAGTCCTGCAGCAGTTAGCGGCCCATTATAATCAGAATGTCTCTGAATTAATGGGGTACTTCTGGCATAATTTACCTGTGATGTCAGTCGGGCGTGCATTGGGCGACTTGAAGGCTATCTTGAAGAAACTATACGATGAAAGTGTGTTGCCTTTGACCGATGTCGGTATTGTGCGTTCACAATCGGATGCGAGCTTGGAACATTGGATACTGGATTTATTTGGCAATACTTCCATTTTATTTCTTCAGGGTAAGGAAGTCTATTTGGAAAAATGGCTTGTCTATCTTTTAAATGAGAGAGAGGATTGTTTCCGGTCATTATGGAAAGCCGGGCGATTGAATGATACTTATCTCTTGAAACTGGTGAACCGGACTTCTTCTCTTCGCAACTTGTGGTTGCAGAAAGTCGGAGGTAAGCGATTGTCATCTATTTATCGTAATCTTTCGGACGCATACATGGCATATCGTTCCCGATTTACCGGGTTGGGATATTGGGGACAACTGGGTGAGTATATCACTTTTTGGTTGGCTGAACTTACGATGAATAAATATTCCGCCTTGTCTGAGACAGAAATTAATCATTTTCTGGCAGAACACATCCGGCGGAGTGCTCCACCAGGGCTTACGATGCTGATAGAAGGAACTCTTGGAATATAAATAAAAATGTTACAGAGATTATTTATCATATTAATAAACTAAATGAGAAAGGAACTATTATGGAACAGATTTCAATTAAGAATGCCGGATTGGCATTATTTAACCCTTTTTTCCAGATTGTTTAAACTTCTGGGTTATCTGGATGACAGCAGACAATTCAAAGATGAAGATAGTAAAGTACGTGCAATTTTCGTGCTAGAGTATCTGGTATATGGTGAACAAAGAGAGTATCCGGAGGCGGAGCTGTATCTTAATAAACTATTGGTTGGCAAAACTGATAATAAACCGCTTCCCCGCAGTTGTCCACTCACGGAAGAGGAGATGAAGACAACCGATGAGTTATTGTCATCGATAAAAGTAATATGGGATAAAATGAAAAATACTAGTGAAACGGCTATTCGTTATTCATTCGTTCAACGGGAGGGTCTTGTGACCGATGATGATGGAAGGGGGATGAAAAAGTGGAATATAAAAGTATCTGAGAGAGCTTATGATGTCTTGCTGGATACACTTCCATGGTCGTTTAAACTGATTAGATATCCATGGATGGATTATATGATAGAAACATATTGGAGGAATTGAATATGAATGCAGAAAGAATAAACATGGATGCTGTACCTTCACGGGTACAGCAGTCCAAACGCAATGATGAAAGTTTGCAGATGGTGGATAACCGTGCTTTGTCTGCTGTTCAAACCAAGATGGTAAATATTGTGCAGCGGGCAGAAGACGATGAGGACGATTTGTTGAAAGGTAAGTTCGTAGCCCAGCGTGACGAGGACGAAGACGACTTGTTGCAAGGTAAATTTGAGCAACCGGTACAAGCTAAATCCGAGAACCAGACTGGCATTCCCGACAACGTGAGACAACGGATGGAAGACTCTTTTGGCACTGATTTTTCCAGTGTCCGTGTGCATCCTGAGTCATCCAAGGCGCCCGAAGTAGGAGCTTTGGCCTATACGCAGGGAACGGATATTCATTTTGCTCCCGGACAGTTCAAACCGGATACTTCTACCGGACAACAGCTACTTGGACATGAGTTGGCGCATGTCATTCAGCAAGCCGAGGGACGCGTTCAGCCTACGACTGAGATTGGAGGAATGGCAGTAAATGATAATGAAGGCTTGGAACATGAAGCCGATGTCTTAGGTGCTAAAGCAGCCAGATAATAGCCTATGAGGAAACTGACCGAATGGTTTCAGCAGGTACTCGACTCTGCTATCCGTCTTTACTTCAAGCAGGATTGCGGAATTGCTTCTTTGTACGAAGTTGTACCGCCACATAGCCCGTGGTGGCAAGAGATGACCGGTATGTCCGAGGAGCAGATAACCTTTGAAGAAAAAGTGGTACTTATGCTTGCATTAATGCCACATCTTTATCCGCAGACACTGGATATTTTCTTTGTCAACAACAAGAACTTCGACCGTCCTTATACTGAGTTTGGTGGTTGGAAGAGGCTGTCGCACGGAGGATTTCTGCCTACGGGAGAGACGGTCGCTTTCATGCTTTCGGGCGAAGATGCGGACATGCGTCCTTCAGTCGTACGCCTGTTTGAAAAGGAACATTGGTTTTATATTCATAATATTCTTCGTCTGGAAGGCAGGGGAGAAGGAGAACCTTTTCTAAGCGGTCAGCTTCGTGTATCAGATGAGTTATTGAGCAAAGTGCTTCATGGCAAAGAGTATAAGCCTGACTATAGTACCGGTTTTCCAGCAAAACGGATAATGACTCCGCTTCAATGGAATGACTTGGTGGTAGACTATCATGTAGCCGAACAACTGGAAGAGATAAATACCTGGATAACCGGCTCGGATGTTATCATGGAAGAGTGGGGACTGAAACGTATTCTTAAACCCGGTTACCGAACCCTGTTCTACGGACCTCCGGGTACGGGAAAGACACTTGCCGCCACTTTGCTTGGTAAACGCAATGATATGGATGTTTACCGGGTAGACCTTTCCATGATTGTCTCCAAGTATATCGGTGAAACAGAAAAGAACCTTGCTCGTATTTTCGATATGGCGGAGAACCGTCGTTGGATACTCTTTTTCGATGAGGCCGATGCGTTGCTCGGTAAGCGTACTTCTACGCAAACCTCCAATGATCGCCATGCCAATCAGGAAGTGGCCTATTTGCTACAACGCATCGAGGATTTCCCCGGTACGGTAGTATTGGCTACTAATCTGCGGAGTAATATTGATGAAGCATTTTCCCGGCGTTTCCAGTCTTTGGTTTATTTTCCTATGCCCGATGAGGAAATCCGTTATGAATTGTGGAACAAGATGATGCCCGGCGGTTGGCTATCCGCTCGTGAAGAATGCCTTCACCGGATTGCAGAGTACGAATTTTCCGGTGGAGCGATTACGAATGTCATCCGGAGTTGTGCGCTTCATTTGATGTCTGTTAGCTGTAACATTCTGGAAGAAAGTGCATTGATAAACTTTATAGCCCGTGAACAGGTTAAAGAAGGTGTCAGGCAATAAAAAGCAATTAGAATGAGAAGATTGTTATTATCAGTAATCGTTATTCTTCTTTGTGTCATGGACTTTACCCTCTTGGCGCAAGGAACATTTACGGATGCATACCAACGTTTCCGTCCCTATCACTATCAGACACCGTAAGCATGGAACCGTATCCGGCGAGAAGTGGCTACGCATGGAAAAGAAAATGGCCTTTTGTCGAAACCGAACGTTGGGAAATGACCTTGGCGGGTGGTTGGAAAGGGCTTATTCCGTCTCCGGTACCTGGTAACACCCATTTTTTTAAGGAAGTGAATGATATGGGGAAGATATACAGTCTTATTCTCAATCCGGATGCTTACGGATATGTGGTTTATCCTTTCAAGCTCGAACGGCAGTTTAAGCTTTCCGAGAATGAACTGCTTGCCCCCGCATTCTTGCCAAGGGATTTATGAATACTCTCATCACAGATGTACCTTATGAAACAGAACTGAAACTCGATGATATTATTTATGTATCCGATACGACCGGAACGGAAGAAACCACTCCACCGGAAGCATATGATGAGAAAGGTTCTATGTGGTGGTTGAAAGATGCCGAATATTATGATTTCTATAACGCAAAGAACTTCTATTGCTACTTTGACAACCGCCCTGATACGGTACGCAGTCATTATAAATATGTTACGAATAGAACCCACTATTTGTCTGAGGAAATCGAAACACTGAAAAAACGTGTCCTCGGCTCCGATTCGCTTTATGTCGTGATTCCATATTGGATGACGGATGTTTATTTGAATTTACCGTATTCTGTAAGTTCCCGAATTAAGCGTTTCGGTTATCTGGGATATATTATTAATCCGGTGAGTGGAACTCCGGAAATAACCAATAACTGGACTTCTCCCAATGTAATGGACTTTGTTCCTTATAAAGATAAACCCTATGATTTGGTTGCTTTTTGTGGAGATGTACAAACGACCAATCGTTTTCTAACTAATCCGGCAGCGTGCCGTACCTTTATTTATTCCATTCTGAATTATCCGGGCGGCATGATAAATCGTTCGGACTTTGAAAGCAAACCTGAGGGGTTAAATCTTTATCTGCCTGCTTTTGATTTTAAGGAAAAGCGTGCCTTGACGCAACTTGTGAAATCATTGAGACTTGTCATTGATAGCTTGTGTATCAATGACTCAGTATATATTTATCGGGATAAAAAGAAAGTGCTGAATAAAGATTTAGGATTTTATCTGACCTTTTCCAAGCAGGCGGCGGTAGAGCATTCCGGCTTTATTTCCGGCCTGCAGTGCTTTGTCGATTCTGTCTATTTTGCCGATTTTGATTCTCTGGGTGTTTCTTCCCGCGTGCTATGGAATGACGGCACCATTGATACCAGTTCGGTTTTTACGCGGGTCACCAATCCGTTCTATTTGCTACGCATTCCATATAAAACTCTTGAACCGGGGATGAACAATAATGATGTTTGGCAATTGATGGATTGCGATTATGCGTCCGGGCGATGGGGACTTTTCTTTTGCATTGCTTTTTGTATCCTTTGCCTGATTATTGCTCTCATAGTAATGCGATATATATCCGTACCTTTCAATGTTTATATTGAGAAATATTACACATTTGTCGCTCTGCTGATGATAACCTTGGTAATGGAGTTTGCTGTCTTCTTTTTCTTTATGATAGAGGCACTTTCTCCTCAGATTATTTTCTTTGATTTGGAGACAGGAAATATGACCCATTTGATGTTGATAGCTTTACCCGTCATCCCTATTTTATTGTATTTTTTAATCTTGAAATTAAATAAACGGGAGCCATTGCCGTAATTTAAAATCATTTTGAAAAGGATATTGCCGATGTGTTGGCACTTTTATTGGAATAGTCGTTCTTTGGCGACGTAAAACCAATAAAAACAACAAAATTATGGCAGTAGTAGCTTATTTAAGAGTTAGCACGGAAAAACAATTTTTGGAAAACCAGCGCGAGGAAATTGTACGTTTTGCAGAGAAAAACGGATTGACCATTGACGAATGGTACACGGAAACAGTCAGTGGAAGTGTGAGTAGTAAAGAACGGAAGCTGTCGGGAGTACTAGACCGCATGCATCCCGGTGATTGTCTGATAGTAACGGAGATTTCACGTTTGAGCCGTACGTTACTTGAAATCATGACCATTCTCAATTCATGCATCAAGAAAGAGGTGATTTTGTATAGCACCAAAGAGGGATACATCTTTCAGAACGACATTAACAGTAAAGTGCTGGGATTTGCATTCAGATTGATGGCCGAAATTGAACGTAACCTGATATCCATGCGAACCAAGGAAGCCTTAGCCCGTAGAAAGCAGGAGGGGAAACTTTTAGGAAGGAAAAAGGGGGATATGTCTAAGATGAAAATTCTTTCCGAGAATAAGAAGCTTCTGTTTAAGGAACGTAAGAGGGGGGGGACATCCTGTTCCGAATTAGCCTGGCAAATGAGAGTATCCAGAACAACAATGTTCCGCTTCTTGCATAAAAGGTGGTAAGTTATTAGTTTTGGCGGGCGGAATATGTTTCGCCCGTTTTTTATTCTATTGGTATCTCCCTCTCTTTCTTCTCTTTTCCGTGTTTATGCAGATGCCTTAATGCAAATGATAGCATAATACGGAAACATCCGATGATGAGAAAAGCAAATGAAATCATGTAGACAGCGTAGATGGCACCTACTGCCGGCTGCCACAGAATAATGAGCGAACAAATAATAGCAAGGATACCGAATGCAATGTACCATCCCCAATCTTTAGTCCTGTATTTCTTGAAATCCATGGCATAGCCCACTGATGAAAATCCACGGAACATCAGCCAGAAAGCAATGATGAACGGGATTACTTCCATACTTACCAACGGGTAAGCTATCAGATAGAACCCCACAATCATGTCGATAATGCCACCTGCCAGATACCATCCCCAACTTGATATTCTCTGCCGGTTGCTTACAGCAAAAGATATTTCCAACAATCCGCTAAATAGCATGGAGATGCTGAACAGAACACTTAAAAAAGCATATCCGCTGAAAGGGGAGAACATCAGGTTCAGAGCCACTACAATGTATAAAATGCCAAGGAGAAGTGAAATCCACCAATTCTTTACTTCCTGTTTTAGTTCATCGAAAATAGTTTTCATTATGAATATAAATTAAAGTGAGTAATATTAATCCGTTTTATAGAGTAACAATTTGCAGATTGAAAAAGTTTCTACATGAACTTTTTCTTCATTCGATTTGTTATTAGTACAAATGTAAATTGATAAAACTATGGCTACAACAAAATTTAAAGGACAACCGGTAAAGGTTATCGGTGAGTTTATACAAGTGGGTAAAGTTGCTCCGGATTTCGAATTGGTGAAGACTGATTTGTCTTCGTTTTCGTTGAAAGAACTGAATGGTAAGAATGTTATTCTGAATATTTTCCCAAGTTTGGATACGAGCGTTTGCGCTACTTCTGTATGTAAGTTTAACAAACTGGCTGCCGGTTTACCCGATACGGTGGTCTTGGCTATTTCAAAAGACTTACCTTTTGCACATGCCCGTTTTTGTACAACAGAAGGCATTGAAAATGTGATTCCATTGTCCGATTTCCGTTACTCCGATCTCGATGAAACATATGGGGTACGTATGGCTGATGGTCCGTTGAGCGGTTTACTGGCACGTGCGGTGTTAGTGATAGGCAAAGACGGCAAGATAGCTTATACAGAACTTGTTCCTGAAATTACGCAAGAGCCGGATTATGATAAGGCTATTGCTGCGGTTAAGGGATAAGACCGGAGATAATAATCAGAAAAGAGACTGCCCAAAGTAGAATGAACTCACTCTACTTTGGGCAGTCTCTTTTCTGATTATCACTTTTTCTATTTTTTCCTTTTAGTTCCTTTATAAATAAGGAACGCTACAATCAGCACTGCAATTATTATGATGCCGTAACCGATTTCGTGGCTATAGTGGGTTGCCAGTACATAAACATCATTGGTAGTTTTGATGTCTGTAAACCGATAGATGAGATAACCTATTACAGCAAGGATTGAATTCCAGACTCCGGCGCCAAGCGTTGTATAGAGCAAGAAAGGCCCCAGTTGCATACCTGCCAATCCTGCCGGAATACTGATGAGTTGGCGTACTGCCGGAATAAGACGACCAAAGAACGTAGATACCGCACCATGTTTCCTAAAATACTCTTCGGCATGTTGCACTTTTGCTTCATCAATCAGGCACATATGCCCGAAACGACTGTTGGCAAATTTATAGATAATAGGACGTCCCAGCCAGCGGGCCAGGTAGTAATTTATTAATGCACCCACGTCTGCCCCGGCGGTTGCGAAAACAACAACGAGAAAGATGTTCATACTTTCGTCTGTTATTGCTTTCCATGCGGCGGGTGGCACTATCACTTCGGACGGGAACGGGATGAACGAGCTTTCTATAGCCATAAAAAGCGTAACTACCCAATAATTCAAATTCTCTAAAACCCACTTAATCGGTTCTGCGGATGATTCCATTTCCTAATAATTGCGATTAGCTGTTTATGTACAAGTTTATTGTAATGCGTTTAAAATACTTTTCATCACTTTGGCAAATTCCTTCTGGTTTTCGTTATTTAGTAACTCTTCCATTTTCTCCAATTCTTCCAGTTGGAACGGATGTTCGCAAAGCTGATTATACTTCAGGAAGTTTTCTTTGTCTCTGAGCAACATATAGAGAGAAGTTAGCCTTTCATTGATGCCTTCAAAATCAGGATCCATTTCCTTTACACGTTCAAAAGCCAGTTTGGCATAACTCAATTGCCCGATTTCTATGCTGCATATGCCGATTTCATTCCATGTGTCGGCATAAGGTGCATATTTTAAAGCCATGGCCCATTTCTTCACTGCCTTGTCATAGCTACCGTCTTCCATATATGTACGTCCTTCAAGCAGATATACATCCACATCTTTCGGGTCTAATTCATGAGCTTTCTTGAAATACTGGCTTGCTTTGCGCTTTTTCCCCATTTTATGGAGGCAGAGCGCCGCATGAGCATACAGGGAAGGCAAGGTCAGCGAATCTTCATCCTGACTTTCTATGGCGGATTCAAGATAGTTAAGACCATCTTCCCAATTACCTTTGGATAACAGGTTTAATCCCATGAACATATGCAGAAAGTCGGTGGTTATAGCCTGATATTTTGAGGCAGTCGTATAGCTCTCCAATGCTTTCTCTTCGTTTCCAAGCTGGTAGAAAGCATGCCCTTTCATCACATATGCCTCTCCAAATTCATCATCGGCAATAATTGCATAATCACAGGCCTCAATGGCTTTGTCAAATTTCTGCTGTTCAAAATAGCATCTTGCCAAGCCAAACCAGTAAGGAGCGGAATACGGGTTCTTGTCTATCAGTTTGTTATAAAAGAATTCGGCTTTTTCGGCCAATCCCTGAGCGAGATAGCAATCGGCGGTGACGGCAATGTATGCTTCTTCTTCGGCATATTGCTCCAGTCCGCGTGCAATCCATTCAAGGGCTTTGGGCGGATAGCCCATGTCGAGATACATATAGGCTATATCAACAATATTTGCCAGATCGTCCTTGTCTTCCAGGGCATTAAGCATTTGTTCGGTCTCGTCCATCTTTCCTTCGCCCAACAGAAGGCTGGCTTTCAGTACTTTCACTTCGGAAGAATAATCTTCGGAGATATTGTCGATAATCTGTTTTGCTTTATCCCTGTCTTGGGTATCCATAAGGAGATAGGCTTTCTCCACTAACAATTCCGTATTGTCGGGGTGAAGCTCCAGACCGTATTCCACAACTTCGGTGGCCATTGGATATTTGCCGCGAACGGCATACCAGTCTGCAAGGTCGGCTGAATCTTCCGCATCCAGATAGATGGGCTTATTTTCAGCTTTAGCCGCTTCATATTGTTCTGCAAGTTCTTGCAGTTCTCTGTCTCTTCCGGATAGCAGATTTTTCTTACTCATATTTCTGTTCTAACTTCTTTATTTATTGATTTTTCCCCAAGTATCTTTCAGACCTACAGTACGGTTAAATACCATCTTGTCCGGGGTCGATTCGCGGTCTACATTGAAATAGCCGATGCGTTGGAACTGTAAGTAGGTGAGCGGCTGCATGCCGGCAGCATACTTTTCGATGTAGCAACAGGGCAAAACATGAAGGGAGTCAGGATTGATGATTTCCTTTATGGCTGTCAGTGCGTCACAGTTCTTCTCTTCGCGAATGGCGGCAAGTTCGTCGCGTGGATTTTCTACTTTCCACAAGCGGTCGTAAAGACGTACTTCGACTTCGAGGCAATGGTTGCAACTCACCCAATGAATAGTACCTTTCACCTTACGATTGGCTCCGGGCAATCCGCTTTGAGTTTCGGGATCGTATTCGCAGTAGACTTCAACAATTTCTCCCGCTTCATTCTTCTTACATCCGGTGCATTTTACGATGTAAGCGTTCTTTAAACGAACCTCCTGTCCCGGTGTCATGCGGAAGTACTTCTTCGGGGCATCTTCCATGAAGTCATCGCGCTCTATCCATAATTCACGGCTGAATTCAATGGAATGATTGCCTTCTTCCGGACGCTCCGGGTTATTGACCGCTTCCATTTCTTCCACTTGTCCTTCGGGATAGTTGGTGATGATGAGTTTCACCGGATTTAGTACGGCAGATATACGGGTTGCACGAGTATTCAAGTCCTCGCGTACGGCACTCTCCAACAAGGCAAATTCATTGAGAGCATCATAAGTGGTATAACCTATCTTGTCTATAAACTTATGAATGGACTCCGGAGAATAGCCACGACGGCGGAAGCCGCAGATGGTCGGCATACGGGGATCGTCCCAACCGTTGACAAGATTTTCCTTTACCAATGTCAACAGGTTGCGTTTGCTCATCAATGTATAGCTGAGGTTCAGTTTGTTGAACTCATACTGGTGGGGGCGGTTGTCGTTCAGGTCTTTTTCTTCTTTTACCCAGTCCACAAAAAGATCGTACAACGGACGGTGAGGAACAAACTCCAGCGTACACAGCGAGTGTGTCACGCCTTCAAAGTAGTCACTTTGTCCGTGGGCAAAGTCATACATTGGATATGCTTTCCACGTAGTGCCCGTGCGATGGTGGAGATGTTTTACCACGCGGTAAATAATCGGGTCGCGGAAGTGCATGTTGGGGCTTGCCATATCAATCTTGGCACGCAGCACCATAGCCCCCTCTTCAATTTCACCGCTGTTCATCTTCTGAAACAGTTCGAGATTTTCTTGGATGGGGCGGTTGCGATAGGGACTTTCCGTACCCGGCTGAGTAGGAGTACCTTTCTGAGCAGCAATCTGTTCGGATGTCTGTTCGTCGATGTATGCTTTTCCCTCGTTGATGAGGCGAATGGCGAAGTCCCATAATTGTTGGAAATAGTCGGAAGCGTAGTATTCATTTCCCCACTGATAGCCCAGCCATTGAATATCTTCCTTGATGGCTTCCACGTATTCCACATCTTCTTTGGTGGGGTTGGTATCATCGAAACGCAGGTTGCAGATACCGTTATGAGTGGCTGCAATTCCGAAATCAAGGCAGATGGCCTTGGCGTGTCCGATGTGAAGGTAGCCGTTAGGTTCCGGCGGGAATCGTGTCTGTACTTTTCCGCTGTTTTTACCTTCTTTCAAGTCTTTCTCTACTATTTGCTCAATGAAGTTCAAGCTTTTCTTTTCACTTGTTTCTTCGCTTTTTATTTCTGCCATAATTCTATTATAATTCGTATAGTGACACAAAAATACGACTAATTTTTCGTATATCATTATATAGCGGGAATATATACACTCTTTTTAATGAATTATCGGTATACATGTTGAGGAAAAATATATTGCATACGTGTTCCATCTTATGTGCCCATTTGTTTCTGTAACATATTTGTAATATATTTGAAACATATTTTTCAAATGTTAGTCACATTTCCTTAATATCCGCTTCGTTTCTTTGTACTTGGGAAATTATAGAGTGTGGTAGGAAGCCGTTTTTTTAATTAAACATAGAAATATTATGGTAAAGTTTATCGAATCGGAACTCGTCTTGCTGAAAAAAGAAATAGACGAAATGTGGATTTTAGTGTATAATCAGCTCGACCGTGCCGGAGAAGCCGTGCTCACGATGGATCGTGAACTGGCGCAACAAGTATTGGTGCGCGAACGCCGTGTCAATGCTCTTGAATTGAAAATAGACAGTGATGTAGAAGATACTATCGCCCTTTACAACCCGGTGGGTATTGACCTGCGTTTCGTACTTGCCATGCTCAAAATCAATACAAACCTGGAACGCTTAGGCGACTTTGCCGAAGGCATTGCACGCTTTGCCACCAACTGCAAAGAGCCGGTACTGGACAGCGAACTGGTAGAGAAATTGCGTTTGTCGGAGATGATTGCCCAAGCGCTTTCCATGCTCGAACTCGCTAAAAGGGCTCTTCAGGAGGAAAGCTTGGAATTGGCAACCGCTGTCTTTGCAAAAGATAATCTGCTGAACGAAATTAATGCTGGGGCTACAGCCATCCTGGCCGATTATATCGGCAAATATCCCGAAAGTGCATTTGTCTGTCTGAATTTGCTGGGTATCTTCCGCAAGTTGGAACGTAGCGGTGACCATATCACGAATATTGCAGAAGAAATTGTCTTCTTTATTGATGCAAAAGTGTTAAAGCATAGTGGTCGGACGGACGAGCACTACTCAAAAGATAAGTAATAAGTATTTTTTTAGGATAATTTTAGTGTTTCATGGAAAATTACCCTATATTTGTCCATTGAAAACGATTGCGGATGTAGAAAAATGCTTTGAAATGATAATAAAATCAAAAGTTTTTTCGAAAAGATGTTATAAGACATGTTTTTAATTTGGTTGGTATCACGAAAAGCGCCTATATTTGCAATGTTATCCTGAAAACAATCTTTTTACCTTAAAAAACTAATGCCTATCGAAAGCTGAAAAGGGAGACTTTGTGAAAAGCTTCCCTTTTTATGCCTATGTGGAGCCCTTTTTGTATCTTTGTCCCGATTTTACAGATAGTGAATAATTAAATAATAATACCCTTATGTTTTCCGGAATAGTAGAAGAATGTGCCACTTTGGTGGCGATGGTCAAAGACCAGGAGAATGTGCACTTCACTTTCAAGTGCTCGTTTGTGAATGAATTGAAGATAGACCAGAGTGTATCCCATAACGGGGTTTGCCTCACAGTAGTCAGCATGACGGACGATACCTATACGGTGACGGCTATGAAGGAGACGCTGGAACGTTCCAATCTCGGCTTGTTGAAGGTGGGTGATGAAGTGAATGTAGAGCGTAGCATGATGATGAACGGACACCTGGACGGTCATATCGTTCAGGGACATGTAGACCAGACCGCCACCTGCATTGCTGTGGAAGATGCGGAAGGCAGTTACTATTTTACGTTCCGTTATGCATTCGACAAGGAAATGGCAAGGCGCGGCTATATCACGGTAGACAAAGGCTCGGTAACTGTAAATGGTGTCAGCCTGACCGTATGCAATCCTACGGATGATACTTTTCAGGTGGCTATCATTCCCTACACGTTTGAACACACTAACTTCCATGCCATCAAGGTGGGGAGTGTGATAAATCTTGAGTTCGATATTATCGGCAAATATATCAGCCGTATGATACAGTATAAATAAGTGCTTATATGATATATACTAAAATAGCGAAGTAGTTGCTTCGCTATTTTAGTTTTCAATGGGCCGGCAAGTAATTATAAATTTTTCAGTAATACTTTACTTGCGTTTCTGTAATACTCCTCTCTTGTATCCAGCAATACTTTCCACTGCCCGTTGAATTCATTGTCCTTATCTATTTTGAAATCTTCCGAACCGTATGTATCCAGTTTGTCCAGTAGGAGGGCTACATCAAGCTTGTTGATGTCCATGGAGGGTTTGTAAGCAATATCTTCGCTTTTTTCGTCCGTTGCCACTTCGTGCAGAAGGTTTATTTCCTGCAGTTCATAGAGGGTTTGGTTCGTCAGGCGTATGGGGATTTGGCATTCTTCCGATATTTCTTCCGCGGTATAGGAAGGGATGTTCTTCTCGAAACGTTTGGCAACGAGGGACATGATGAGGATGGAGATAAAGTCGTGATAGCGGCGGCTGATATTGCGCGCATCCTTATCGAAACTGAAGTTCCGGATATTCTGTCCGGCATACGTCAGTTCGGCACCGAAGAGGCAGATGGTCCACGAAATCTGTAGCCACAGCAAGAACATGGGGAGGGCTGCAAAGCTACCGTAGATGGCATTGTAGCGGAATACCCACAACTGGCTGCTGATATAGAGGAACTGGAAAGCCTGGTGTGCCGTACCGGCAAGGATACCGGAAATCAGCGCATGTTTTATTTTGACGTTCGTGTTGGGCATGAAGGCGTACAGCCCCGTAAACATGAACCATGTCAGCACGAAGGGGATAAGGTGTATCAGAAACTTGCCGATAGGTGCAAGCAGGGTAAAGTCTTCCACGTTTTTCAGCATCGTACTCATAAAGATGGAAAGACCGCCGGATACAACCAGCAAAATGGGTATCAGCAGAAGCATGGAGAAGTAATCCGTAATCTTGCGGTACATGCTGCGTGCCTTCTTTACCTGCCAAATGCGGTTGAATGTGATTTCCAGGTTGTTAATCAAATTGACCACCGTCCATAGCAACATGATTAAACCTACTCCGACGAAGATGCCGCTTTTGGTTTGCGACAGGTAGGAGTTGACGAACTGGAAGATGACTTCCGTCGTTTCCGAAGGGCCTCCGAAGCCGTTGACTATCTGGCTTTCCATTATATTGTCGAAACCGAAGCCGCGTGCAATGGCGAACACGATTGCCAGGATGGGTACGATGGCAAGCAGTGTGCTATATGTCAGGGCGGATGCTTTGTTTACAATCCGGTCTTTGGTGAAACGGTTGATGCAGAGGTAGACGGTCTTGATGATGTTATAGAGGGAAAAAGTCGTTTTGGTGACTTCATCTTCCGTGATACGCCAAATGTCGTACGTCAGGAACTTCCAAATGGCTGCAATACGCTGGTTCATAATAAATAGAGGATTGAGAATTTTTAGTTAAAAAAGCAGTCAGTCTGTAAGCCGGGTTCTGTACCTTATATATAATAAGGTGTCTGTCATTTATCTGAGCCGCATGTCGCCATACAGGCTTTAGCGGTCTACCCTCCGACATGGAGCGAGCAACTCTCATAACGTCGGTATACATGACCTTACAACTCCTAAGACGCACAGCCCCTGTGTCGCCACAGGACTGGTGGGCTCTTACCCCACCTTCTCACCCTTACCGCAAATCCGAGGACTGCGGCGGTCATTCTCTTCTACGTTACTCTACCCTCGCGGACAGCTTTCTGTTAGGAAGTAGGATGCTCTGTGTTGCCCGGACTTTCCTCATGCACACGAGGCGCAAGCGACAGACCGACCAACTGCTTTTGTCCGACAAAGATACGAATTTTTATTGCAGGAGGTGCAAATTTCTTTATAAATGATGATATAGTCGCCAGTTTCCTATAATCTATCAAACATTATGTGATAAATGATAATTTAGGAGCGTAGCATCCGGTAGGTTTCCCTTTCAGGCTTAATGTTATGTGTTTTATATGCTTAATGCTGTGCTTTTACTTAGGTCGAGCTATCACACTGAAAGGAAACCCTGTTCTAGCGTTACGCTGGTTCTTTCTTTTTTAGTACACAGCTTTAAAATTCTTAAAAATATGTATCTCTTTCAGAAATATTTTGTAGCTTTGCTAAAACTAATAACCCCCAAACACTCAAAGCCAATGAAAAAGTTAACCTCTCTTTTTGCTTTGTTTCTCTTAATTCCTCTTTTTGCTGTCGCTTCGGAAGTGGGAGACCGCACTATACCGGCAGAAGTGGCGCAACTTTCTGACAGTTTGAAACATATGTTTGCATCGGACAAGCGGGTGGCTCTATTTGATGTGGACTATTCCTTCTCCTGCAAAAACGTGATGCTGCGCGGTGTCACCACTTCGGCCGAGGCAAAGGCTATTCTGCTGAAAGAGTTGGCAAAGAAAGGTTATCAGATAATGGATTGCCTGCAAGTGCTCCCCGATGAAAAAGAGCTGGAAGGCAAGACATATGGTATCATCAACGTATCGGTTTCCAATCTTCGCGTAGAGCCGGACTTCTCTTCGGAAATGATGACGCAGGGGCTGATGGGTATGCCGGTGCGCGTGTTGCAACGCGATGGCTGGTATCGCATCCAAACGCCGGATAATTATATTGCATGGGTGCATCGCGTGGGTGTTCATCCCGTCACCAAAGCCGAACTGACAGCCTGGAACGAGGCGGAGAAGATTGTGGTGACCGCACACTATGGCTTTGTATATTCCCAACCCAACCAGGCTTCGCAAACCGTCTCCGACGTCGTAGCCGGCAACCGGTTGAAGTGGGACGGAGCGAAAGGAGCTTTCTATAAGGTGACTTATCCCGATGGTCGCCAAGGTTATATCTCCAAGTCTATTGCGATGCCCGAAAAGAAGTGGCGGGCGCAGTTGAAGCAGGATGCTTCCGACATTATCCGCACGGCACACACGCTGATGGGAGCGCCCTACCTCTGGGCAGGCACTTCCTCCAAAGGAGTGGATTGCAGCGGTTTCATGCGTACCGTTCTTTTCATGCACGACATCATCATTCCGCGTGATGCTTCGCAGCAAGCCTATGTGGGCGAACATATCGACATAGCTCCCGATTTCGGCAATCTGCAACCGGGCGATTTGATTTTCTTCGGTCGCAAAGCTACGCCGGAGCGTAAGGAGCGTGTAGTTCACGTGGGGATGTATATCGGTGGCAAGCGTTTCATCCATTCGCAAGGGGATGTACATGTCAGCAGTTTCGACCCGGAAGATGAACTGTTCGACGAATACAACCTTGGGCGCTTGCTGTTTGCCGCGCGCATTCTGCCGTCCATAAATAAGGAGGCTTCTCTCAATACGACTGCTACCAATCCTTATTATAAATGGTGATTGAGAAAAAATATTCATTTAAAACCAGTATATTATGCAAAACAGAAGAAACTTCTTGAAGACCGCCGCCTTTGCCGCATTGGGTTCGGGCGTGGCAATCAATAGCACATTTGCAGGCGAGCCGAAAACTCCTGCTTTGTTCAACATCAACAAGACCGGTGTGGTGCCCAAGATGCAGTTGCGCTTCTTTACCTATGAACTGAAGTTGCGCCATGTGTTCACGGTGGCTACCTATTCGCGCACCACCACTCCCGATGTGCAAGTGGAGATAGAGTACGACGGCATTACCGGTTATGGCGAAGCGTCCATGACGCCTTATCTTCAGCATGAACTGGGTACGACGGACAGTGTACTGGCTTTCCTTAAGAAAGTGCAGGATATTATCGGACAGTTCACCGACCCCTTCCAACTGGAAGATATATTATCCTATATAGACGGTCTTTCCGAAGGAAACTCTGCTGCAAAAACAGCAGTGGACATTGCCTTGCACGACCTTGTGGGCAAATTGCTGCAAGCTCCGTGGTATAAGATATGGGGCTGGACAAGGAGAAAGCTCCTTCTACCACGTTCACCATTGGCATAGATACCGCCGACGTAGTGCGTGAAAAGACAAAAGAGTCTGCCGCGCAGTTCAACATTCTTAAAGTGAAGCTGGGGCGCGACAATGATAAAGAGATGATTGAAACCATCCGTTCCGTCACCAATCTACCTATTGCCATCGACGCCAATCAAGGTTGGAAGGACAAGCATTATGCGCTCGATATGATTCATTGGTTGAAGGAGAAGGGGATTGTCATGATAGAGCAGCCGATGCCGAAGGAGCAACTGGACGATATTGCATGGGTCACCCAGCAAAGCCCGTTGCCGGTATTTGCCGACGAGTCCATTCAGCGATTAAAGGACGTAGCCGGTTTGAAAGATGCCTTTACGGGTATCAATATCAAACTGATGAAGTGCACCGGTATGCGTGAGGCTTGGAAGATGGTGACGCTGGCACGTGCTTTGGGCATGAAGGTGATGGTGGGCTGCATGACCGAGACATCTTGTGCCGTATCTGCCGCCGCCCAATTCTCTCCGGCAGTGGGCTTTGCCGACTTGGACGGTAACCTGTTAATAGCCAACGACCGCTTCAAAGGCATGGAGGTAGTAAAGGGAAAGATTACATTGCCCGATTTGCCGGGTATAGGAGTGGTGAAGATATGAGAAAGTTATTATACATTATAATGTTGTTGGTACTTGCTTCCGCTTGCAACACCAAGCAGGAAAGCAAGCCCTATAGCTGGGAAGAAGATCTGCACCAGCGTCTGCTGACGGATTTCCGTCTGACAGAGTCTCAGGTGAAGGATTACATCCGCAGGTATATCCCGGATGTGACGGACGAGCAGATGCGTCAGTGGGAAGCGTCCAAGTCTTTGGAGTGCATGGTGCTGTACGGTGAGAAACGCTATTTCCGCAATGCCGGCCCCAATCTGTTTCGCGTGGACTCTGCCTGTCATGACATCAAAGTGGCAAAGGAAGGCTCGGCCCTGAGCGCTAGCGAACGAGTGAATATGGAAAACCTGCCCGAAATTATTGCAGCAGTAAAGAAAGACGGCAAGGCGATTGCAGTTCCCAAGCGGATGCGCGTCACTTACACCCTGACGGTAGATACGAATGCCGTTCCTGCCGGAAAGATTATCCGTTGCTGGTTGCCCTATCCGCGCACCGACCAGGCGCGCCAACAGAATGTGAAGTTCATTTCTGCCAGCGAACCGGAATATATCTTCTCTCCGCAAGACTGCCGCCACAGTACGCTGTATATGGAAAAGCACGCCGTAGCCGGTGAGCCTACCGTCTTTTCCGAAACCTTTGAATATACCTCCAATGGCGAATGGCACAACCTGAAGCCGGAAGACGTGCTGCCCTACGACACAACTACCGCTATATATAAGGAATATACCGCCGAACGCGAGAAGCATATCGTCTTTTCTCCACGCCTGCGCGAACTGGCTGCCAAGTTGACAGCCGGTGAAACCAATCCTTATCTCAAAGCGAAACGCATCTTCCGATGGGTGAACGGCAACTTCCCCTGGGCATCCGCACGCGAGTATTCCACGATTGATAACATTCCGGAATATGTTTTGGATAACCGCCACGGCGACTGCGGTCAGGTGAGCCTTCTGTTCATCACTCTGTGTCGCATCAGCGGTATTCCTGCACATTTCCAAAGCGGTTTTATGATGCATCCGCGTGCCTGGAACCTGCACGACTGGGCGGAAATGTACTTCGAGGGCATCGGTTGGGTGCCTGCCGACCAGTCTTTCGGCATTCCCACCTTTGCCCGCAATGCCGATGAAGAATACTTCTTCCTGGGTGGCATCGGCTCCTGGCGTATGATTGTGAACTCCGACTACGGCATGCCGCTAGTACCCGCAAAGAAGTACCCGCGCAGCGAAACGGTCGACTTCCAGCGTGGCGAAGTGGAATGGGAGGGAGGCAATCTCTACTTCCCGCAGTGGGACTATCACATGAACATTGATTACTTGAATTATTAAGTATCATATGCCTCACCGAAACAGATGATGTGTTCAGGCGAAACGCATCATCTGTTTACCCCTAACGCATCATCTGTTTGACCCAAACAGATGATGCGTTTTTTATGCCCTATATGTCAGTCCTTTAACAGTCAGTAATCGTACATAAATGCTAATTTGTCAGCCTCTGCCGTTAACCGCTGTTAAGCCCTAAATATTCACTGTTAAAAGAGAACAAAAAAAGTGACAAGCGGAATAAGTGAACATTTTTTGTCGTTATTTTAACGTCAGAATGTTAAATGAAACTCGAATATTAACAATTTAAAGAATAGAAATAGTATGAAACAGACAACCAGAAACATCCTTGGAGTTGCAGCGATCGTAATCCTTAGTTCGGGAGTGGCAGGTGTCACTACCTATAAGATGCTGAACAAAGAAGAACCGGCTGCATTCGGTGAGTTGTTCCAGCAGAACCCTGATAATCTACAGTTGGCGGCTTACAATGCAACGGATGCACAGCCCGTTGACCTGACGCAGGCGGCAGAAAACTCAGTTCATGCTGTGGTGCATATACGTGCGAAGCAATTAAGCAGAACGCAAACTGTGCAGGCAATACCGGACAACATCTTCGATTTCTTTTTCGGTGACGGCCGTGGACAGCAACGCCAGATACAAACCCAGCCGCGTATAGGCTTCGGTTCGGGTGTCATCATTTCCAAAGACGGATACATCGTTACGAACAATCATGTGGTTGAAGGTGCCGACGAAATCACCGTGAAGCTGAATGACGACCGTGAACTGAAAGGCCGCATTATAGGTACCGACCCCAATACAGATTTAGCCTTAATCAAGATTGAAGGCGATGATTTCCCCACTATCCCGGTGGGTAACTCCGACGAGTTGAAAGTAGGCGAGTGGGTTTTGGCTGTAGGTAACCCGTTCAACCTGAACTCTACCGTAACCGCCGGTATCGTCAGCGCAAAAGCTCGTGCCATCGGTGCTACTGCATCCAACGGACAGGCTGCGAATATCCAGTCTTTCATTCAGACTGATGCCGCTATCAACCAAGGTAACAGTGGTGGTGCATTGGTGAATGCGAAAGGCGAGTTGGTAGGTATCAACGCCATGCTTTACTCACCGACGGGAGCTTACTCCGGATACGGTTTTGCCATTCCCACCAGCATCATGACGAAGGTAGTATCCGATTTGAAACAGTTCGGTACGGTACAACGTGCGCTCTTGGGCATCACCGGTACTACACTGGGTACAGACCTGCAAATGGACGAAAGACTTGCCGAGGAGATGAAGAAGAAAGCCGATGAACTCGGTGTGAAAGAAGGTGTGCTGATTGCAGAGGTCGTTGAAGGTGGTTCGGCGGCAGGTGTATTGAAGTCCGACGACGTAATTGTCGGTATCGACGGTAAGAAGATACATAAGTTTACGGACTTGCAGGAAGCGCTGGCCAAACATCGTCCGGGCGACAAGGTAAAGGTGAAAGTAGTTCGCGATAAGAAAGAGAAAGAATTTGAACTGACGTTGAAGAACTCCCAAGGCAACACGAAAGTGGTGAAAGATGCCGGAATGGATCTCTTGGGTGCAGCGTTCAAGCCTATCTCTACCGATTTGAAGAAACAACTCAACCTGGGCCATGGTCTGGAAGTGACCGGAGTAGCCAACGGTAAGATGGCCGATGCCGGTATCCGCAAAGGATTTATCATCCTGAAGGCTAACGGAGTGCCGATGAAGTCGACCGACGATTTGGAAAAAGTGATGAAAGAAGCTGCGAAGACCCCTGAACAAGTGCTGTTCATCACCGGTATGTTCCCGTCAGGCAAGCGTGCAAGCTATGCTGTAGATTTAACGCAAGAGTAACATTATAAGGTATATATAGGTAAGAAGATTGTAATATTAGCAAATAAGACGAAAAAAGAGGGTGTCGGCTCAATACAAGTCGGCATCCTTTTTGTTATTAAAGATAAGATATAAATAAGGTGAAAAAGTTAGGGTAAGTTTGTTTGTTGTAAACTAATTTGTTGTAACTTTGTAACCCAAATCCGTTTTAAAGGAATGAGACAACTAAAGATTACAAAAAGTATCACTAACAGAGAGAGTGCTTCTCTAGACAAGTATTTACAGGAAATCGGTCGTGAGGACCTCATAACTGTCGAAGAGGAGGTAGAACTCGCTCAGCGCATCCGCAAGGGTGACCGTGTTGCATTGGAGAAATTGACACGTGCCAATCTGCGTTTCGTTGTATCTGTAGCCAAACAGTACCAGAACCAAGGTTTGAGTTTGCCCGACTTGATTAACGAAGGCAATTTAGGACTGATTAAGGCTGCCGAAAAGTTCGATGAAACACGTGGTTTCAAGTTCATCAGTTATGCAGTGTGGTGGATACGTCAGTCCATTTTGCAGGCTTTGGCCGAACAGTCGCGCATCGTGCGTCTTCCGTTGAACCAGGTAGGTTCGCTGAATAAAATCAGCAAGGCCTTCTCTAAGTTCGAGCAGGAAAACGAACGCCGTCCGTCTCCCGAAGAACTTGCCGATGAACTGGAAATCCATGTTGACAAAATCTCTGATACGCTGAAGGTATCCGGACACCACATTTCGGTGGACGCGCCTTTCATAGAAGGAGAAGACAACAGCTTGCTGGACGTACTGGTCAACGATGACTCCCCTATGGCCGATCACTCTTTAGTGAATGAGTCTCTTGCGAAGGAAATTGATAGAGCTCTTTCTACGTTAACCGATAGGGAAAAAGAAATCATACAGATGTTTTTCGGTATCGGACAACAAGAAATGACATTAGAAGAAATCGGCGACAAATTCGGTCTCACACGTGAGCGTGTCCGCCAGATTAAAGAAAAAGCAATCAGAAGATTAAGACAAAGTAATCGTAGCAAATTGCTCAAATCTTATTTGGGATAATAAGATGTATCAGTTTCTGGCAAATAGAAGAAATTTAAAAACCGGTCTGTCTTTTAAAGATAGCCGGTTTTTTTTGTTATCTTTGCCGCAATAATAAACAAATGAATTATGAAATACGTAAAAATAATCTTTGCAGTAGCGTTTGTATTTACTCTGTGCACTGCCTTTACAATGAAAAACGGTGGAAACAAGCCCGTGTATGCTTTTGGCATCGCTGCTTCTTTCAACGACTCTGTGGTGTATTACACGGAAGTTCAGCTATTGGACAGTGTGTCGCTGGATAAGAACGGTTTCCTGCCCAAGCGCGACCTCTACAGCTATCAGTTGAAAAACTATATAGAATACGACTTGCAGAAACCCGACTATACCTGCATGATTTATTTTGCCGAGAGCAAAAAGAAATTGGAGAAAGAAGCCGCTAAAGTGAAAGGCAAATATAAGAAAGACGTAATGGTGCTGAAAGCCATCGAGCCGGTCAAGTTTACTTTTAAGAAACCCGAAGAATAATTCTCCTCATATCCTCTGCCCCAATGAAATATATATATGCCCTTTTGCTGTTAGGCACTACTTTTCTCTTATCTGCTTGTGATAGTGATGATCCTGAACTGCCGGGAGAAAAGAAGTCTCGCACGGTGCTGGCATACATGATGGCAGATAATAGCTTGTCGGGCTTGGCAGGACCGGATATAGAGGAAATGGTACAGGGAATGCAATAGATGGACGTTTCCCAGTATAACTTGTTGGTGTATGTGGATTGGAACAACTCTGCCCCTGCGCTTTATCTCTTGACAAAGAATGCGAAGGGAGAGGTTGAAAAACAAGTTATCAAAAAATACGATGAGCAAGCCTCTACGGATCCGTCGGTGTTGCAGGAGGTTATGACTCGTGCATTTACAGGGTATCCGGCAGAGAGTTACGGGTTGGTGCTCTGGTCGCATGGAGAAGGGTGGATACCCAGTCCGCTGCCCGTTGCAAGGAAAATATCTACCCGCTGGATAGGGCAAGATACCACTAACGATACTACCTATTTGAATATTGCTGATATTGCTTCAGTGCTGAGTGGATTTCCCCATCTTGATTTTATTCTGATTGATGCCTGTTTCGGGCAGTCGATAGAGCTCGCCTATGAACTTCGCAATTATACGGATTATATTATCGGTTCGCCTACGGAGATACCCGGCCCCGGTGCTGATTACACGGTGGTGGTGCCTGCTATGTTTGCGAAAGAAAATGTGGGGGGTTACCATCGGAGAAGCGTATTATAAGCCTTATGAAGATAAATATACGGGAGTAGCTCCTAATAGCAATTATAATTGGACAGGCGGAGTGAGTGTTTCTGTCGTGAAGTGTGATGCTTTGGATGACTTGGCTACTGTAACCAAGCAAACTCTATCTTCGTCTCCGGTAGATGTGAATACATTGCTCGGTAATCTGTATAATTATGATAAACGTTATCGAAGTAACGCGGGATATGTGGGCTATTATGACATGAAGCAATTGATGCAATACTTGTCATCCGATATGGAGGCCTGGACATTAGCTGCTGATAAGGCTGTTGTCTACTGGAAAACCGCTCCTAAGAATTATTCCGGCATTATAGCCTCGATGTTCTCTATTCCTCAGGATGCTACTTGCGGCTTTTCCCATTATATCCCTCTTTCCACTACTTCTGCCGCTGCCAAAGCCTATCGCTCCACCTCTTGGTACGAAGCAGCCGGCCTTTCCCAAATAAGTTGGTAATACATCCCGTAGTCGCCTCCGTTTTACATAGATAATCACTGAATTAATCTGTGTTAATCCGTGTAATCTGTGGTGGAAATGCCCTGCTCTTTAGTCGCTTAACATTATTTTCCTATGGAAATTATTTTATTTAAGAAAATATTCTTTTCTTTGCACCATCACATTAAAAAGAAAGAATATGAAATATGTAATCATTGGTGGTGTGGCAGGTGGAGCTACCGCTGCCGCCCGGTTGAGAAGAGTAGACGAGCAGGCTGAAATCATCCTATTGGAGAAAGGCAAGTATATATCCTATGCCAACTGCGGCTTACCTTATTATATAGGAGGTGTCATTGCCGAGCGCGAGAAGCTGCTGTTGCAGACTCCTGCATCTTTCGGCAAACGTTTCTGCGTGGATGTGCGTGTAGAGAATGAAGTGCTTGCCATCCATCCCGACACTAAAACCCTGACCATCCGTAAGTCCGACGGGCAGGAATACGAAGAAACTTACGATAAACTCTTGCTTTCCCCGGGGCCAATCCCGTGAAGCCGCCGTTGGAAGGCATCGACTCCGAAGGTATCTTTACCCTCCGCAATGTAGATGACACCGACCGGATTAAGGCCTACCTTGCGGACAAGCAAGTGAAACGTGCTGTTGTCGTAGGTGCCGGTTTCATCGGCTTGGAGATGGCGGAGAACCTGCACCATGCGGGTGTGGCCGTTTCCGTGGTCGAGATGGGCAATCAGGTCATGGCACCTATCGACTTCTCTATGGCAGCCCCCGTTCATCAGCACCTCGTTCAGAAAGGCGTTTCCTTATATTTGGAAGAAGGCGTCACCCATTTTCAGCGCACGGAACAGGGGCTTACCGTTTTCCTGAAAAGTGGTAAAACCATCCCTGCCGACATGGTGCTGCTGTCTATCGGTGTGCGCCCCGCCACGGCCTTGGTGCAGCAAGTCGGACTGAAGATAGGCGAAGCGGGCGGCATCTGGGTAGACGAACATCTGGAGACTTCCGCCAAAGATATATATGCCGTAGGCGACGCCATCGAGTACCCTCACCCCCTTACGGGCAACCGTGGCTCAACTATCTGGCCAATCCTGCCAACCGCCAGGGACGCATCGTTGCCGATAATATGGCCTTGGGCAATACGGAGGTTTATGAAGGAGCCATCGGCACCTCCATCGCCAAAGTCTTCGATATGACGGTGGCTTCCACAGGACTTGCCGCCAAGCGCTTGAAGCAGTGGGGAATGGAGTATCAGAGCTCGGTTACCCATTCCGCTTCTCATGCCGGCTATTATCCGGATGCGCTGCCACTGACCTTGAAACTTACCTTCCACCCGACAACCGGTAAGCTCTACGGTGCGCAATGCATCGGCTACGAAGGAGTGGACAAACGCATCGACCAGATAGCAGGACTCATCAAACGAGGCGGCACGGTGTACGACCTGATGGAGACGGAACACGCGTATGCACCTCCTTTCTCATCCGCCAAAGACCCTATCGCCATTGCCGGATATGTGGCATCCAATATCATCAGCGGTGCAATGCCGGTCATCTCCTGGCGCGAGCTGGCGGAGAAGAAAGATGAAGTCATGCTGATAGATACCCGTACCCCCCCCGAAGAATATTCCTTCGGTACAATTCCGGGGGCCGTCAATATTCCTCTGGACGATTTGCGCGGGCGTTTGACCGAAATTCCTGCGGATAAACCGGTCGTGCTCTTCTGTGCCGTCGGGTTGCGCGGCTATCTGGCACAACGCATCCTGATGGGACGCGGCTATCGTAATACGGTCAACCTGATAGGAGGGTACAAGACCTATTCTGCGACAACGGCTCCGGTGCCTAAACCGTCGCCGGAAGTGTCGTCGCCTGCATCCGGGCCGCTTGCGGCTTCCGATACACAAAGCGCTTCTGCCAATAAAGAGCCGTTGAAAATCAATACCTGCGGTTTGCAGTGCCACGGCCCTATCATGCAGGTAAAGAAAGCGATGGACAGCATCGCGCCGGGCCAGCGTGTGGAAATCGTGGCGACGGATGCCGGATTTGCCCGCGATGCTTCTGCCTGGTGTGCCACCACGGGCAATAAACTGATAGGACAGCAGGAAGAAAAAGGACGATACACGGTGCTGCTTGAGAAGGGCGATGAACGTGTGCTTGTCCCTCCGCTGCTGCCCCTTCCGGAGGCAGAGGGAAAACTTTAATTCTTTTTAGCGATGATTTAGACAAAGCTTTGGCTACCTTTGTCCTCGCAAACGGTGCGGCTGCAACGGGGCAAAAGACAACTATATTCTTCACCTTCTGGGAATTGAATGTACTGAAGAAAATACAGAAGCCCAAAGTGCAGAAGGACTTCTTTGGAAAGATGTTCGGCATGATGCTCCCATCCAGCTCATTGAAACTGAAATTGTCGAAGATGAATATGGGAGGCATGGGCAGCCGGATGATGCGCCTCCTGATGAAGCGTAAAGGAGTGACTCCCTGGAGTCGCTGCGCGCTCAGGCACTGGCGCAGGGAGTGGAGTTTATAGCCTGCCAGATGTCTATGAATATGATGGGCATTCAACGCGAAGAACTGTTGGATGAAGTCACCATAGGCGGTGTGGCAACCTATATGGAGCGTGCCGACAAAGCGAATGTGAACTTATTTATATAACAGGAATTTATGGAAACCTTATGCAGAATTCGTGATATTTACCGGGCGATTGCCGAGTTCGAAGCGAAGTTCATACAAGAGTATGACCTTTCTCTGAACGAGGGAATGCTGCTGTGTACCTTGCTGAATACTCCCAAACTGACTTCCACCGAAATAGCGGAGGCGCTTGGCCTTTCTTCTTCCAACACTTCCAAAGTAATTCGTTCGGTCGAGGACAAGAAGCTGATTACGCGTTTGGTGGGTAAGGAAGACAAGCGTCAGATGCGCTTCTCCCTGACGACGGAAGGGAAAAACCGCATCACTGCCATAAAGGGCAGCATCCCCGAAATGCCTGCTTTGCTACAGCAGGTGGTGGCAGGCGTAGAGTAGTGTCGTAACTTATTCGTGGTGATAGGAGCCGTTGTTCAGTATAGTCATGGCGCGGTACAGTTGCTCCATGAAGATAAGACGCACCATCTGGTGTGAGAAGGTCATGCGCGAAAGAGACATTTTCTCGTGTGCGGCTTCATAAACTTTTTGCGAAAAACCGTAAGGCCCTCCAATAACGAAAACCAACCGTTTGTTTACGGTGTTCATCTTGCGCTTCATATAGTCTGCAAACTCTATGGAGCGCATTTCTTTTCCTCCTTCATCCAGCAGCACTACCACATCGCCCGGCTGCAACGCTTTCAATATCAGTTCCCCTTCCTTTTCTTTTTGTACTTCCATAGAAAGGCTTTTGGTATTTCTCAGTTCCGGAACGACTTCCATGTTGAACGAAAGATACCTCTGTGTGCGTTGCACATAGTCGTTGATGGCTGTAATGAAATGTTGCTCTACGGTTCGTCCTACGACGAGTAAGGTCGTTTTCATGTGAATTGTTGGTTTTTGTGCAAAAATAGTGCTTTCCTGCGAGATTACCGCTTTCTCGGAATGTATTTAGTTAACATCATTGATGGGATGAAGTTAACTAGATGCGGTACAATTAGTTAACATCGTTGTGCTGATGAAGTTAATATCATTGATGTAAGGATGTTAACTTCATTTTTCTTACGGATTAATGGAGATAATAGGCTGATAATGTGGGTGTAGAGTAGGGGAAAAGTGTTTTTTTAAACGTTCGTTTAAAAAACACCTTATTTAGTAGCAGAAAAACTCAATAGAAGAATATGGAAAAAAGTAAATGTTGACAGATATTATTTTATGTCCTTACATCTTATGTACCAAATAATTACGTTCATTATCACATGCATATAATATTTTTTTTATCAAATATTTTGCTAATACAAAAAACAGCCTTATATTTGCGTCCATTAAACGAACGTTTAAAAAACACTTTTTGTATTTAATCGCTTCGTTTATAGCTTATTACGCGAAAATATAAGCGACATAACTGTTTCAGCGCCTTCCTTCTGTGATAGTGGAGAGTTTTGGAATAATATGGATGCACAGAAATTATTGTCTACAGCCGCATTGCATTATTTGACCGGGAGGTGGTATTTCGCTACTCCGGTGTCTCCAAAGAATATCCCGACGAGAACAGAAAGCCCTGTTGAGCTTTTATTGTTTCCTTTTTGACTATCAAAATGTTATCAATAAATTCTCAGCCTTTAGGTCTTAATTCCCAACTCTTTTGGTATGCCATTCGTGTCACCTATAGCCGCGAATTAGCATTAAAAGCCTATTTGGATGCCGAAGGAATAGAAAACTTTATTCCTATGCGCTATGAATATGCTGTAAAAAACGAGCGTCGCGTTCGTAAGCTGGTTCCTGCTATTCATAATTTGGTGTTTGTCCGTTCTACCCGCCAGCGTATTGACGAAATCAAAGAAATTCCGGGAATGACTATCCCTATTAGTTACATTATGGACCGTGAGCACCATCGGCCCATTGTCATCCCAGATGCCCAGATGCGTAGTTTCATGGCCGTTTCTGCCAGCTACGAACAGGCTGTAATCTATTTTGAACCTACAGAATTACATATCCCCAAAGGTACTCGTGTACGAATTACCGGTGGCATTTTTGCCGGAGTGGAGGGGGAATTTGTCCGTATCCGTCACGACCGCCGTGTAGTAGTTTCCATTGAGGGTGTCATGGCTGTAGCCACTACTTACATTCATCCTTCACTGGTCGAACCAATCGTTACCAATAAATAATTGAGATACTTCCTTAATAATAATTCTCATATGAATCCAGAAATTTCTACGTTGTACTCTTTAGTGCACGAATTGCTCTATTTGGGTACGGATGGCAGTCCTATCTACAGTGATAGCTTCTCCCGTTTGAACCGTGAGGTCTACAACCAAGCCAACAACTTATATTCCTATCAAGGTGCAACTCCCGAGGAAGAAGCCTCCTTGTATCTCTCCCTTTTGATGGCCTATAGTGCCACGCTCTACGACAATGGAGACAAACAAGACCGTATCCAGCACATCCTCAACCGCTGTTGGGCAGTCCTGGACAATCTTCCGGTTTCCCCTCTGAAAGCTCATCTTTTAACCTATTGCTATGGCGAAGTTTATGAAGACGACCTGCTAGAGCAGGCTCGCGCAATTATCGCTACATGGGATGAAACCTTATTGACTCCGGAACAAACGGAAATTATAGAAGAACTGAAAAACTTTGAAGATAACCAATATCCCTTTGAAGTGTTGGAAGAATAAATTTCCATTCATTCCTATTATCCCCCTAGACCTTCTAACTATTTAAAACAAAACGGAATTGCCTGTTTTAATCTTGCATAATTCAAATAAAAGTTGTA
>JAJQAY010000077.1 GCA_021203515.1 Bacteroides sp.
CGGCGAGATAGAACCGGAGGAGTGGATAAAGGAGTGCCCTTGCTTCGATGCGAAAACGATTTTGCATTAAATGTCATATTTCGTTCGAAAAATGATGTCTGTAATGAAATAATTGCTTTATTTGTGATAAATCTAAAATAGAGTAATTATGATAAAGCAATGTTGCATACTCTGTTTCTTGGCACTCTTATTGGCATCTTGCAAGCAAGAGAGAAAAACTCAGCCGATAGCCGGTGAAACTGCCCCGCTTCAATCGGATGTTGTAATTGACGAATGTACGCCTCAAACGGTTGAAAACCTGGCTCAGTTATGTAAAGTCTGGGGATTTCTGAAATACTATCACCCGTCATTTGCCGAATGGAAAAAAGGATTATGATTGTGATCGTGAGTTGCTACGTTTAATGCCGATTATTCTTAATCATACGTCAAGGGATGAGAGAGATTCGATATATTGTGATTGGATAGCATCTTTGGGAGAGATAAAACCGGGAAAGATTGAATTGCCCCCATATGATATGGTAAAGATGTATCCGGATTTAGGCTGGCTGGAAGATAAGGCCGGGTTGGGGATTGTGTCTGACAAACTGCTCGAAGTGAAACAAGCTAAGAGAACAGGCAAGAATTGCCATATTCATTTTTCCTCAATAGATGTTCCGCTTTTTAATAATGAAAACTCTTATGGTTCTTTATACTTCCCCGACCTTGGTTATCGCCTCTTAGCTTTATTCCGATATTGGAATGTTATTCAGTATTTCTATCTGTACAGATATTTGTTGGAAAATGAATAGGAGGATATCTTGTCGCAATATATTCCTGTCTTTATCAATGCAAAGAATAGAGAGGAGTACGAAAAATGCTTTTTAAGGCTGATTGCAGAGCTCAAAGATACACATGCGGGACTTTATAATACTATTGAGACGAAAAAAAAGTTATGCATTACCTGTGGAGGTAAGTTTTGTTGAAAATCAGGCTGTAGTTACGGACATAGATAGTCTTAATACAATATTGAGAAAGGGGGATATACTGTTAAGTATCGACGGAGAAACTATTAATGATATTATTGAAAATAAGAAAATGTTTATTTCAGCCTCTAATCATGATGCATTCTTGAGAGTAATATCAACTGAATTAGTACAAACCAACAAAGAACAATTGCAAGTAAAATATGATCGCGGTGGTAAAGAGTTTTCTGATTTTGTAACTTGTCTTCCTATTTCAAAAGTTAATCTGTATTCTAGAATTTCTAAAGCTAAGCCGTTGTTAAGATATGTTGGCGATAGTATTCTTTGTGTATATCTGGGATCGACTATCGGAGGAAGCATACCTGACAAAATAGAAGCGAATGGGATTATTATTGATTTGCGATGTTATCCAAATGGGAAGAAAGTAAAGGGATATTGGGATTTTGAGCAACTATATCCAACAACACAACCTTTTGCAGCGATAACGACAGGTAGTATTGAAAATCACGGGTTATTTCATTTTAAAAGGGTGAATTATGCCGGGGTAATGCACGAAAATCCCTCCTATTATAAAGGTGTAAAAGTTTTGATAGTCAATGAGATTACGCAAAGCCAGGCTGAATATATGGCAATGAAGTATAAATGTTCTCCTAACACCTATATTATCGGCAGTACAACTGCCGGTGCGGATGGAGATATTACTTTCTTACCGCTTCCCGGAGGATTGAGAACCTCTCTCACCGGACTTGGTATTTATTATCCGGATGGGACTGAAGCCCAAAGGATAGGCATACTACCGGATATCTGGATAAAACCGACTATTAAGGGAATAAGACAGGGGAGGGATGAACTTTTAGAAAAGGCTGTTGAAATTATTAATAGTAAAAGAGAAATCTAATTCCTCTTATATAAATCCCCTCACCTCCTTTGTGCCCGTTGAACTGGCGGACACAAAGGAGCATGAGGGGGATTTGGTATAAAAAGAATGGAAAGAGGCTGACTTTTAGAGTTCGCTGATTTCAGAATACAACTCAATCATACAGGAGTTTTCCAGCAGACTTTTGAACTTACCCTTGCGGTTGCCCGACCAGTCGTTGTTCAGCAACCCGTTTTCGTCGCGGGTGTAGCGCCAGGCATAGTCGGCGTTGTCAATCATGGCTTTTACATAAGTGTCGTCCTTATCTACGAGGTAGAGGGCTTTCAGACCACGAAACAGGATGACGTTGAACCACGGACTGGCGGGATAGAACTTCATTTCACCCTTCACGGTGGGACTGTCTTGTAGGAAATGGCGGAGGCTCCCTTGGGCAGTCTGCCGGGCATCTGTCAGGTATTGCTCGTCACTGGTGGCCTGATAGAGCAGGATGCCTGCCTGAATCATCTGACCGCTGTTGTAGGTGTATTTGGCATAACCGATTTTCCCTTTCAGGTTCTTGTTGTCCCAGTAGACAAAGTCCGACGGGTCGCGCAGATTGTCGCGCGTCCATTGGTAGGTGGCTTTGGCTTGTTCCAGATACTTCTTGTCCTTGGTGAGGTGGTAGAGCTTCATGCAAAGCACCGTGGCGGGAGCGTTGGAGCAAGTGTTCTTCGACTCCTTCTTCTGCTCGCACCAGTAGATGCCGCCACCCAGTTCGTCCGACCATCCGGAGTAGATGTAGTCGTGGAGCGCAATGGCTTTGTCGAGGTACTCCTTGTCATGGGTGGCCTCGTAGTAGTCGCAGAAGTCGAGCGCATCCAGTCGTTATCGTCGTAGTAGCGGTCGTTTTGTCCGGCAAAGGCGGGGTAGGACTGATAACACGCAGGCTGGCGGGTGCTGTCCCAATAGAGGTCGAGGCCGGGCTTTATCTGCTTAGACATCAGCTTTTTGTATTGCTTGTCACCCGTGGTCTTGTACAGAGACACGCAGCCCGACACTATAGCCGAGTAGGGCCAGAGGAAGGAGACTTCCTGCTGGGTGACTTCGGCGCCGGTGTTGGCAGTGTACGTAATCTGCTGTTTGGGATTGCGCGGATAGGTTTCCATCAGCAATCCGTACTTGGGCACCTCGTAGAGTGAGGGGATACTCTGCAAAAGCGAGTCGGCCCTTTGGCGGTAGAGCTTTCCTCCCAACTGCCGGGCGGGTAGGCAAAGAGGTACAAGTAAAATGGCGGAAATAATGAATAACTTTTTCATTTTATAACAAGGTTATATAACTTCTTCTTTATTTAATAAGGTTATTTAATTTTCTCGAATATGGCCTTGATCCGTTTCATGTCTAGCTTGGGCATGCGGTCGTAGTAGTAGACACCGTTTTTCTCCTGCTCCACATCCGTCAGCTGGGTGTAGCAGAAACCGCATACGTGCGGGGAGTCGATGAAGGCGTCGATTTGCGCTTCCAGTCGTTTGTAGAAGGCTTCGGGATTTTCGGGCATTCCGCCGTAACCCCAGGAGTCCTTGCGGTCTTTCTCCGCCATCCAGGGGATGCCGCCGAATTCGTCCACCATGTAGGGCTGGCCTTCGTAGACGGCAAGATAGTCGCGGTCGCGGGCATTGCGATAAGGCTCTACGCCCGGAGTCATCTTGAGTTGCTCGGTCAGGCGGACACGGTCTTGCTCATAGTTGTGCACGCTCCAGATGTCGGTCATCACGTGGTTGTCGCCGCTGGCGTCGTTGACGTGGCGGGTGGGGTCGATGGCTTTGGTGGTGGCATACACATCCTGAATGAGGCGGACATACACATCGGGTCCGCCACCCCATGTTTCGTTGAAGGGCGTCCACGTGACGAGGGAGGGGTGGTTGCGGTCGCGAACGACTACTTCGCTCCATTCGCTCAGGAAGTTGCGGGCAGCGAGTTCGCGGTTGACATCGAGCATCCAACTGGGAGACTCGCCCCAGGTGAGGTAGCCCAACTTGTCGGCCCAGTAGTAATAGAGCTCTTCAAATACCTTCTGATGAAGGCGGGCACCGTTGAAACCGGACTCTTTGCCGAGGAGGATGTCACGCTTCAGGGCTTCGTCGGAGGGCGCAGTCCAGACGCCGTCGGGGTAGAAGCCCTGGTCGAGCACGAGGCGTTGGAAATAAGGCTGGTTGTTGAGGTAGAAGCGTCCGTTGGCGGTGTGCACTTTGCGCATACCGACATAGGATTTTACTTCGTCCACTACGTTGCCGCGGGCGCCCTTCACCTGATAGACGAGGTCGTAGAGGAAGGGATTTTCGGGCGTCCACAGCTTCATGTTCTTCACCGGAAGCACCACTACCGCACTGTTGCTGCATTTCACGCTTCGGCGGGCAACGGTCTTGTCACCGTCTTTCAGGAGGACTTCCAGCGTGTTGTCGGACTCGCCGTAGAACTGCGGTTCGATGACAAGTTGCTGCTGGTCGATGTCCGGGCGCACGAAAGTTGATTTCAGTCCGGTGGGGGCTACGGCTTCCATCCACACCGTCTGCCAGATGCCGGTGGTGCGGGTGTAGGAGCATCCGCCGGAGTAGAAGTTGCCGCACTGCTTGTCTCCCGTCTGCAGGCCGGAGCGTAGGTCGTCCTTGACGAGCACGACGAGTTTGTGGGTGCTGCCGGGTTTGACGTAGCGGGTGAGGTCGACGGCGAACGAGGATGAACCACCGAAATGGCGTTGTACGTATTTGCCGTCAATGTAAATCTCGGCACAGGAGTAGACGGCGCCGAAGTTCAGCAGGATTTTCTTTCCGCTCCAGTCCGACGGGATGGAGAGTGGGTGTTGATACCACATCTGCTCGATGAGGTCGGTGTGTTCCACGCCGGAGAGCTTGCTCTCGGGGCAGAAGGGGACGATAATGGTCTTGCTGAAGCGTTCGGCAGATTGCAGGTTGCGGTCTTTGCCGGACTTGCCGAAGTCGAAGTCGAAAGTCCATGCACCGTTGAGGTTCACCCACTGGGGTGTTCGAACTGCGGACGTGGGTACTCCGGGCGGGGAGTGGTGGCGCTGAAACAGAACAGGCAGTTCAGCACGATGAGCAGGGTTGCTGCGAGGTTTCTTTTCATGTTCATTATTTATTATGGTATTAAGTATGTATGCGGTTCACCACAGATTACACAGATTAACACAGATTTGAGAGAGAAAATTATAGAAACGCAGATTAACGCAGATTTTCGCAAAGAATATCTGTCATTCAGAGCGAAGCGAAGAATCTCTTCTCTAAGTACATTGCTACACAGTATAAAGGGGAGTAGATTCTTCGCTTCGCTCTGAATGACAGATAGCATTGTTAATCATTGCAGGAAGATTTAATCTTTGCGAAAATCTGCGTTAATCTGCGTTTCAATAGAAATAATCTGTGTTAATCTGTGTAATCTGTGGTGTTCTTCTTTTCATTCTCTCGTATTGGGAAACGCCGAAATCCTCAGCCTTGCCGCCCCCATCGGTATCAGCGTGATATCCTCTTTCATGCCTTTCGGAGCATCCGCCTCGGGCAGCTCGCTGCACAGACCGTAGCGGTCGATGGTCCACGACGGGATTTGTCGTCCGGTGGCTTTCACTTCGAGCGGAGCGGCTTCCGGGGTGAAGGGGAAGTTGTCGGCGGGGAAGGGTTTGTGGATTACCTGGAAGTTCTTCAGCGGGTCATTCTTGTCGAGCACCAACGCATAGTTCCAAGGCGACCGGGCATATATTTCGTAGGTGGCCATTGGCCGGCGTCCACCCCTTCCTGCCATTGGGAGTCGCCGATGGCGGTGGATTTGCTGTCGGTCTGCACGTAGTCCTCATCAATCTTGAGCAAGAGGGTGAGCGGGCCGTAGTCCACACTGACGCTGTTCTTGTTCACCTGCCAGGTGTGCATGGAGAGCTTCATGGGCAGACGGATTTCGATGCGGTCGTTGTCCTTCCATTCGCGGTGGATGCAGGCGTACTTTCCGGCTTCGAGGTGAGAGGCGGCAGGGGTTCCGTTAATCAGGATGGCGGCATCGTCCGTCCACGAGGGGATGCGCAGGTAGAAGGGGAACGTGGTTGTCTCCGGGGTGCTGACGGTGAAGCGGACGCTCTCCTCGAAGGGGTAGTTCGTCTCTTCGTGCAGGATGATTTCGTTGCCTTTGTCACCAGCCTTCACAGTGGCACGGCAAGCGGCATAGAGTGCGGCGGCTATACCGTTGTCGGGCGTGGCAAGTATCAGGTGCTCGGCGTAGTAGGGCCATCCCTGAGCATGGTTGTGCTGGCAGCAACGGCTGCTGAAGGGGTTCATGGCAAGGAACGGGCCGCTGTTGTCGATGCCCGGATGATGGTTTTCGGCATCGCTGACGACGTGGTTGGGCGAGGTGATGTAGCGCAGGGCTTTGAAGTCCGGCATCACGGCAGCAGGGTAGGTGTTGAAGGCCACGTCTTCGCAGTTCTCCGCCCAGTAGGGGTTACCCGTCATGCAGAGCATCAGTTCGTCTGATGCCATCTGCTCCACCATGCCGCAGGTTTCCACACCCTGACGCGGGTCGATGTAGCCCATGCGGGCGTTCTCGTCGGCACCGAACATGCCGCCCGGTACTTGGCCGAAGGTGCGGCGAATGAGGTGCTGCACGTTGTAGGAGGCTTGCAGCAGGGCGGAGTCTCCGGTGAGCATATAGTAGGTGGCGGGTTCGCGGAAGCATTGGGCGATGTTCGCGTTGTGCCAGTTGGGTAGGCTGGAGGGGCGTGTCCAGTCGGCGGTGTTGCGGTGCAGCTTGCGGGCAAGTTCCAGCAGGAAGTCGTCACCGGTACGGTTATAGAGCCAGTAGACGCTGAGGAGGTTGTCGCCGCCACGGCTGTTCTCCCAATAGTCTTCGAGGAAGAGGTCATCGGGCACGGAGAGCTGCCACTTGAAGTAGTTTGTCATGAGGGTGAGGACGCGCGGGTCGGCGGAGTATTCATAATAGGATTGCAGACACCAAAGCATAATCATCTGCGCCCAGAGTTCGCGCTTGCCACCCCGCTCATTCACGGGGCCGAAGTAGCCGTCGGGCTGCTGGTTGGCGAAGGCGCCTTCAATCCAGACTTTGGTTTCGGCTATCATGTCGGGGTCGTTGAGGATATAGGCAAGGTTGCCGTAACCTTTCAGCCAGTAGGGAACTTCTTCCCAACCGTGGTCGCCGCCGTTGGTGAGCCAGGCGTTGTTGTCCTTGGCAAGCCAGGCGCTGATTTCATTCAGGTGTCCGCTGAGGCCGTCTTTCTGTAGTTCGAGGTATCGGCGGAGCCATCCTTCGGGTTGGATGCTTCCTACGGGTAGTTTCAGGAAGTTCAGGGGACGCAGCGGCAGGCGGTTGCCTGTATAGCTGACGTTGGTAGGGATGCAGTCGGGACAGTTGACCAGGGTAACTTCCGACGACAGGCGGTCGGAGGTGCAGGCGGTTGCCAGTATTCCTGCGGTGAGCAGTAGTCCGGCCATTCGGTGTTTCAAATGTTTCATTCTCTTAGGAGTGTCTTTACAATGGTTATTAATTGATTTTCAGTTCACCACAGAGGACACAGAGTTAAGAGAAAATTAAAGAAACGCAGATTAACGCAAATTCACGCAGATTATTTATAAGATAGAGTTCCCTTTGCGAAAATCTGCGTTAATCTGCGTTTCAATAAAAACTCTGTGAGACTCTGTGTCCTCTGTGGTGAAATCTTACATTCGTCACAAAGTTTGCAAATCCCCAGAAAAACCAACGCCACTCCCTCGCCAATAAACAGCAAATACTAACCAATCTGCCCTGAAACGCCTCTGCATAGGGGGACACGAACCGAAAAGTAACAGTCTCTTTTGTTTCTTGACTAGAGATTGTTCTTGTTTCTGCCCGAAAAGTCCTTTCTTTGTAGCATCTTAATATGAAACACTATGAAAACTTACGTGCTATTGATTTCCTTATTCATCTTCTGCGCCTCTTGCAGCAACAAGGGCAGCGGAAAAAAAGAATTGCCGGAGACTGCGGGAGATACCTTTGTAAATCCTCTCTTCTCGGAGGGAACCGACCCGAGCGCCGTACTTCATAATGGTACTTATTATTATACGCATGGTACGGAGAACCAGATAATGCTGTGGCAGACCCGGGACATCACGGATATGGCTCATGCCGAGTGCAAGGTAGTGTGGAAACCGCAGGACCCGGTGAGGTCTTTCCACCTCTGGGCGCCCGAAATCCATTATATAGACAATAAATGGTATATATACTATGCCGCCGATGACGGCAATACGGACAATCACCAGCTCTATGTGCTGGAGAGCCCGTCGCCCAACCCGATGGAGGGCGAGTTCCATCTGAAAGGCCCCATCATGACCAATCCTGAGTGGAACTGGGGCATACAGGCCACCACCTTCGAGCACCGAGGCGTGCGCTACCTGGTGTGGTCGGGCTGGCCCAAGCGGAGGAGCAATGCCGAAACCCAATGCATCTACATAACCAGGATGAAAGACCCCTGGACGCTGGATACCCCTAGGGTGATGATTTCGAAGCCTGAATACGAATGGGAACGCCAATGGGTAAATCCCGACGGTAGCCGCACCGCCTATCCCATCTACGTGAACGAAGGGCCGCAATATTTTCATTCCAAAGATAATAAGACGATAATAATATACTATGCCGCCAGTGACTCGTGGACTCCCTACTACTGTCTGGGTATGCTCACCGCTGATGCGGACAGTGACCTGCTCGACCCGGCTTCGTGGACGAAACATCCCGCACCGGTATTCAAGCAATTGCCCGAACGGGATGTGTACGGTCCCGGAGGAATTTCGTTCATTCCCTCGCCGGACAGTACGGAGTGGTATATGCTTTATCATACAAGGAAAGTACCGAACGGAGATACCGGGAGTCCTGAGACTCGCTCGATACGGCTGCAGAAGATGGCCTGGGACGAAGACGGGATGCCGCAGTTGGGAGAGCCGGTGGGAATAAACATTCCTTTGCCAAAGCCATCGGGCACGGCAGCGAAATAAGCTGGTTTTTAGAGGGTTTTCTTATCAGTGGCAGGTGAGGACGTTCATCTGCCAGGGACAGTGTATGCCTGAATGAGTATTATAAATGTAGGTTTAATATTAAGGTATATTGTTGAAGGCGGAGTAACTAATTTGTTGAAGGCGGAGTAACTAATTTGTTGAAAGTGGAGTAACTAATTCCCCTCCTCCTGGGAGGAGGGGTGCCCAAAGGGCGGGGTGGTAGGTAAGTGCATAGGCTGAATTATTATTTCAAAGGTATTCTTTTACCTACCACCTCCCCCCTACGGGTACTCCTCCTCCCAGGAGGAGGAGAATGGAGATAGTACTGCTTTATTAATATCAGTAATAGCACTACTTTATCAATACCGGTAATAATATTTATACTAACAAACTTAAATAGAAGAGTAGTTTAATGTAAAATGATTGACACAATGAAGAAAGTTATTTTAGTGGCGGCTATGGCTGCCGTGCTGGGAACTTCTGCACAAGCGCAGTGGCATCCGGCGGGAGACAAGCTGAAAACGCGCTGGGCAAGTCAAGTTACCCCGGAGAATGCACTTCCCGAGTATCCACGTCTCATCATGGAGCGTGGAGAGCGGAAGAACCTGAACGGACTGTGGGAGTATGCCATCGTCGATAGGGGAACCGTACCTGCCTCTTACGAAGGACAGATACTGGTGTCCTTTGCCGTAGAGTCCAGCCTCTCGGGAGTGGGCCGCACTTGCGGACCGGACAAGGAACTGTGGTATCAGCGCACCTTCTCCGTGCCCGCAGCCTGGCGAGGAAAACGGGTGATGCTGAACTTTGGTGCCGTAGACTGGAAAGCGGACGTATGGGTGAACGACGTGAAGGTGGGCGAGCATACCGGCGGATATACTCCTTTCTCACTCGACATTACGCCCGCCCTGGCCGATAAGGGTAACAATAAACTCGTAGTAAAAGTATGGGACCCCACCGACCGCGGCCCTCAGCCGCGAGGCAAGCAGGTGAACCGCCCCGAAGGTATCTGGCACACCGCCGTGTCGGGCATCTGGCAGACCGTATGGATGGAACCGGTAGCCGATAACCATATCACCAACATCCGCACTACCCCCGACATCGACCATCACCGGTTGACGGTAGACGTAGCCACCGCTGCCTCCTGCCAACCCCAGGGTGTGGTAGAAGTGAAAGTCTTCGACGGCAAGCAGCTTGTAGCCACTGGCAAGGGACTGAGCGGACAGTCCGTCGACGTCCTCATGCCTGCTGATGCCAAGCTGTGGAGCCCGGCTTCCCCCTTCCTCTATACCCTGGAAGTGGTGCTGAAGGAGAGCGGCCGGGTGACGGATAAGGTGGACAGCTACACCGCCATGCGCAAGTACTCCACCCGACGCGACGCAGACGGCATCGTGCGCCTGCAGCTGAACAATAAAGACGTTTTCCAGTTCGGCCCTCTGGACCAGGGATGGTGGCCCGACGGACTCTACACCGCACCGACGGACGAAGCGCTCGCCTATGACATCCAAAAGACGAAGGACTTCGGCTTCAACATGATACGTAAGCACGTGAAGGTGGAACCGGCACGCTGGTACACGCATTGCGACCAACTGGGCATCATCGTATGGCAGGACATGCCAAGTGGCGACCGCGAACCGGAATGGCAGATGTACAACTACTTCACGGGCAGCGAACTGAACCGTTCGGAAGAGTCGGAATACAACTACCGCAAGGAGTGGAAGGAGATTATGGATTGCCTTTACAACTATCCGTGCATCGGTGTGTGGGTGCCCTTCAACGAGCGTTGGGGACAGTTCAAGACCGAAGAGATTACGGCGTGGACGAAGAAGCACGACCCGAGCCGGCTTGTCAATCCCGCCAGTGGCGGCAATCACTTCCCTTGCGGCGACATCCTCGACTTGCACCACTATCCCAATCCCTCGCTCGACTTCTATGACGCAGGTCGTGCCACCGTGCTGGGCGAATATGGCGGCATAGGTATGGCTGTGCAGGGACACCTGTGGGAGCCGAACCGCAACTGGGGCTATGTGAAGTTCAACTCTCCCGAAGAGGTGACCCGGCAATATGTGGACTATGCCCATGAGCTGCTCCGCCTGATACCGCGCGGTTTCTCGGCAGCCGTCTATACGCAGACCACGGATGTGGAGATGGAGGTGAACGGATTTATGACGTACGACCGCGAGGTGGTGAAGATGGATGAAGCGAAAGTGAAAGCCGTCAATACGCAGATATGCAATTCGTTGAAGAAGTAAATATAGTAAAGGTATTTGGAAGGATAGTTTTTTTTGAAGGTAGATGATTGTTGTGAGGATGAGTAAATGGGTAAGATGTGCCACGGTTTGTGGCACATCTTTTTTGTTTAATATACCTCCAGCTCGTAGATGCGTGTATCTCTGCCGCCTACGCTCTGCGTGGGTCGCGTCACCAGCAGACGGAGGTAGCGCACTTTCCCTTCGGAGTGAAGCGGGCGGGCAATGACATTGGCATGATTGCCGTCGATGACATCCAGCGTAGTCCATTCATCGCCGGGGACTGCTTTCCCTTGCAGGAAGCAGGCGCTCGTGATGTATGAACTGCTTTCATGTCCGGCATTCACCATCTTCCATCCTTTGAGGGCCTGCGCTTCTCCCAAGTCGAAGTCTACGTAGTTCGGGGTCTGGGAGACGTCGCACCATTTGGTTTCGAGGTCGCCGTCCACCATGAACTCGGGCCTTTCATCGGCATTGGTGAAGCCTGAGCAGGCTATGATGCGGGTGCTCTTCAGGAGGTTGCTGCCGGTAATCTGCCCGCTGCCGGCTATGGTCGTGGCATTACCACGGTTGGCAGTGCGGAACAGAGCGGCTGCGGGGATGATGGCCGGTTCACTTTCCTGCGTCAGTGTAGCGGCAAAGAGTACCACCTTCTCGTTGCAGGGAAGAATGACGGACGTCGCACCTTTGGGAATGTCCATGCCGAACTTGAACATATACGTAAACTCATAAGGCCGGTCGCCATCCGCAGCGTGGCGGTGGGTGCCTACAAAGGCGATTTCAGCCTCTTCCAGGTAGCCTTCGGTGTGTCCGGTGTGTCCCCATTGGCCGATGAAGCCGGTATAGGATGGCACGATGAAGGTGGCGGTTTGCTTACCGATGCGGAAGTCGGCTTGATTGTCGCCTTCGGTGGAGGTTGCCAGGAGGTAGAGGCGGTTGTATCCGGCAGGGAGTTGCAGGGTGTCGCCCCGGCAGGTCATTCCGTTGGCTGTCTCTTTCTCGCCCAGGCAGAAGACAACGCGGTCGGTCGTCAGGACGGAGGGCAGCAGTTCGGCGGCGAATGAATAGCCCGACTCGAAGTCGCCCTCTCCGCGGAAGGCGTTATAGGAAGCACACTTGCGGTCGAAACGAAGCGGCAGGGAGGTCTGCTTCAGTTCGTTGACGGCGGTGGCGGAGGGTTGCAGACGCACTTTGTAGGTCTTGACGAAGTAGGGGGAGATGCTCACTTGCAGTTGGTTGCCGCTGAAGCCGGCGTTGCCGAGGGTCTTTTCCGTACCGTCCGCTTCGCTGGCGCTGAGGATGCGGCCGGCAAAGGTGAGCGTGGCACGCTGGGGCTTCTCGCCTCCGGTTTCGTAGACACGTACCACGTACTCGTCCGTCTCTTCTGCTTTCTTCAACGCCTTAATCAGGACGTGGTGGTTGTCGGAAGACACGAATGAGAAGGTCTTGCCGATGGTTCCGGCATGTTTACTGGCGATGAAGGGCTTTAGGCGCTGGTTCAGTATCTCTGCGCTCTCCACGGTGGCGGGCTTGTTCAGGACTCCCTAATGGGGCAGCAGGCTGTAGGTGAAGCAATGGAAACCGAAGTCCTGACGGTTCTGGTAAGTGTAGTTGATGCGCGTGGCGGGGATGTGGAGCAGGGTGAGGCGCAGCGTGTGGTCGTTGGGCTTGTCCCAGCCGTACTTGCTGTCGTTCATCACCGATACGCCGTAGCTGCCATCGCGGTCGGTCAGGTCGGCCCATTGCTGGGCATAGACTTCATAGGCGGTCAGGGTGTTGTTGGGGCGTTGCACGCTGCCTATGCCCAGGTCGTAGGTGGCCTTTTCGTTCTCGATGTTCAGCGGGAACTCGGCTTTCAGCAGGGCGTTGGTAGACTGCCAGTCTATTTCGTTGTAGAAGTCGATGCGCTCGGCACGGCTGCCCTCGTAGAGGCGGATGTATTGGCGGAAGACGGAGGGGTCGTGATGCTTCTCTATGCAGAGCGTCCGGCGCAGGTTGCCGTTCTCCACCAATGACAGTTGCACGTTGTCGGTGATGGATGTTGGTTCGCGGTCGGTAGTCTCTTTCATGACTTCCCATGCAGGTCAGTTGAAGGACTCGTTTCGGGTGAAGAGGGCGAGGCGGATGGCTTTGCCGGGTTGCACGAGCTCCTTGCCGGTTCTCTTGTCAAGCAAAGAACTGATATCGCCGTTGTTATCCAATGTAAGTTTATAGAGTGAGTTCTCCATCATATGGTGTTTGCAGAGAACTGTGTCTTGCTATTGCCGGAGGTGCGGACATCGTACACGGCATAGCCTGTAGGCGGTACGGTGGCATCTATCAGGATGTGGGCTTTCCCGTTCTCGTATCCCGTCAACTGCGAAGCTACCTTTTTGCCGTTGGCATCGTAGACGGTCACTCCGTTCGGAGCTTTCGGCAGGGCGAGTTCTACTTCGGCAATGTCCGAAACCTCAAATCCGAGTGCGTTGTACAGCACTACCGGAATGCCGCTTACGCGCGTATCCAATGTTCTGCTGAGGTTATCGACCGATGAAGTCAGCACTCCCGAGAACTGTTTCAGTGAAATCAGTTCGTCGTTCCAGGAGAACTCATAGGCGCGCGGTATGCTGGTGCCCGTCAGGTCGTCGTGGAACTGGTGGAAGATAAAACGCTTCCATGCCTCGTTGAGCGTACTGCCCGGATAGGCGGCCTGGTTCAGCCATTCGGCGGCTACGGCAGCCCGTTCGGCGGCATCGCCCAAGAGTTCGTTCTGTCGGTTGTAGAGCTTCATGGCGGCTTCGGAGGTATAGCAGCCCGTCCCGTGAACGTCCATCAGCAACTCGCCGCTAAAGACGGGAAGCTCCGGATGGTTCTTATAAGGAAGGTAGTCTTTGAACAGTTGGTCGCTGGTGGCACTGATAATCTCTACCGGGCCGTTGCCTTGAAGACCTTTCTCCACCGAACGCACGGAGGCGAGAGTGGGAGAGCCGCCAATGTCGCCCGTATCATAGTAACGGTAGACAGTGTTGAGCAGAGTGTGCTGTGCCAGGTTTTCCAGTTCCTTGTTCTGCGAGAGGTCTTCATCGTTCCAGCGCTTGCCATAGTCGTAGCCATGCGCCAGCATGATTGTGAAACCGTCGATACCTTTCCACAGACCGATGGTGAAGGGGTGCTTGCTATTGCCGTAGAACGGGTGCATGCGCCAGTCCAGCTTCTGTGAGGAGAAGCCTATCAGTCCGCAATGGGAGGCAATGGTGGGGAGAGTCCAGCCAAATCCGAAGCAGTCGGGCAGGAAGATGTCCGTGCTCTCCACGCCGAACTCCTTGCGGTAGTATTGCTGTCCCAGCATAATGTTGCGGATGAATGACTCGGTGGAGGGTATCAGGGCATCGGTGGCATCCCAACTGCTGCCGGAGATGTGCCAGCGCCCGTTCTTGATGAATTCCTTCATCTCTTCGTATAAATCGGGATAATACTCCTTCATCCAGGCGTATTTCACTCCGCCTTCGAAGTTGAACACATAGTTGGGATACTTCTTCAGCAGGAAGAGGTTCTGGCTGATGGTGTTCCATACGTGCTCTTTGATGGTTGTTTGGACATCCCAGTTCCACTGGGTGTCGAGGTGAGCATCCGCCACCATGTAGGCTTTCGCCTTGGGCTTTTCCTGCGTTGTCTGCTGGGCATACGATGAGCCTCCGGACAGCACAACGGCAGAAAGCAGCACTGCTAAGTGTAATTTCATGTGTAGCTGTTTAAATGGTTAGTAAAATCAAGAGATGTGCAAAGGTCAATAAATTCGCTATAACGGGGTGAAAGAAACTGTTCAATAAACAAAAGAAACTGTTCAGAGATGCTCCAGAGACACTTGTGGGGAAGATTTGGGTATATAGAAAGAACGGAATTTATCGTTTATTGAACAGTATCTTTCTAATGCTTTTCAGTGAATGAGGTATTTTTGCAGCGTCTCTAATTTATGAAGCGACTACTATGGAATGCATTTATACGTTAGACTCTTTTTGAACAAACCTATAATTAAATTCGGAATTGCCTGTTTTAATCTTGCATAATTCAAATAAAAGTTGTATCTTTA
>JAJQAY010000144.1 GCA_021203515.1 Bacteroides sp.
GCGCAAAAGCATACAAGGGGAGAAATACCGACTGGTCATCATAGCCAATGCAGGCGTCAAACTGCCTTTTATTCCGGAAGGTACAAGCAAAAGTGATGCTTTGAAGATGATTACTTTCAGTTGCAGCGGAGCATGGAATGCCACTAGTGACGCGAACTATGCGCTCATACCGATGTGGGGGGGGCGAAGAGTGCAAAGGTAATCAATGCAGCTACTACGCTGGACGGAGTTAGTTTGCTGTGTGCGTTGGCCCGTATTGATGTGGGATGTGTACTGAATTCAAGTACCAAAGTAGCTACCGGATTGAGCAATTTTAAACTGAAAAACGTAACCGTGTACCGGGTTAACAATAAAGGCTATGTCGCCCCCCCCTTGCCACTTCACTGAATACCGACGGGAGTGTAGGAGTGAAAGCCGTATCCGTCCCCAGTGGTGCCGCCCCGCAAAAGATACCCTATCTCGTCAGCGACGACAAATCATTGGTACGGACTATTTACGTGGCGGAAACAGCGGCGGGAACAACTAAGGATAATGCCATTTGCCTGGTGATAGGAGGTTAATATAACGGCGCGGCATCCTACTATAGGGTAAACTTGACGAGTGGCGGAGCGTATGCTCCCGTCAAGAGGAACTGCCGCTATGTAGTGAATATTACCGGTGTCACTGCTGTGGGGTATAAGGACGCGGACGAAGCGTTGCAAGGAGAGAAGTTTGTGGAGATAAATACCCAGATAACCATTACGGACGCTACAACTATGTCTGCAACCACCGGACCGACCATAACGCTATAACCCTCAAAAAGCAAGTTTATGAAAACAAGTTTACTCTTTTTTAAGATTGCGGCCTTTCTGCTCATCGGCGTCTTGCCGGGCTGTCAGGAGGAGGAGAGACCGGGCGACATTATAACTCTCTCCTCCAAAGATATAACCATTCAGATTTCGGACGTATCCATTGGTCCGGGCAATGGATGGGAGGCTGTAAATACGAAGGGTGCAGATAGCGAAGTGAGTACCTCGCCCCACCAATCCAATGAGAATGGACTGGATATGGATATTGCCACAAGTCTGTCTCCCGAACCCCAGACACGCGCGGCGCGTGTCTTCGCAAGTAGCAATCTGAGAGTGGTGGCATACAGGTGCACAAGTATAAGCGCCATTACGACCGCCAGTTTTGCCGGATACGGGGATTACACGGCCGATGCTTCGGGGAACCTCACCGTCACCACGTCTCTTTCCCTTCCTCCCGGAATCTACTCGTTCGTCCTCTTTTCTTACGGAAGTGCCGCATTGCTGGCTTTCGACAGGAATAGTGTAACCGCTACGGTGACAAGCGGTCAGGACTTCCTAAGCGGAACAAAGGCAAACGTCACTATAAGCGCCAACTATGGAAAATACTTCCAACTGACCGGCCTGACACTGACCCGGCGTATCAGCGGTTTCTACATCACGTTGCAGGCACAAAGCGGACGTATGGATAACATATCAGCCGTTGCAGCCACCCTGACCGTACCTGCACAGGCTATCTACTCCTTCACGACCGATAAGCTGGCAAACGGTAGTGGCAGCACTACCATCAGTACTGCATGGGGCTTGACGGAAGCGAACAAAATGAGAGTGAAAAGTGGATACATAAGAGTTCTGCCACAAGCATCAGTCAGTATACCTGTGACGTTTACCCAACTTACCATAGGAGATGCGTCTTTTGCTGGAACAACGGCAACCATTGCGTCGCAGACATTTCAAGGGAATGACTGTACCTATGAAAGCGTAATCAATTTAACGACAAGTGGGTATATCATGGGAGGTGCCTTGTGGGCAACGGGGAACTTATATTATAGTGGTGGTGCATTTTATATATATCCATATATGTCGGATATAACATGGAATTGGTGGGGTGAATATTGGTGTTGGAATATCTTAACACCTTGAATTCCTAATACCGATGACTACTGGTCTGTTTCATGGAGGGCAGAACGCGACCCATGTAGAAAAGTCGGTTCAGGAGAGAAATGGTGCTTACCAACAATACAACAATACATAAATATAGTAGGAAAAGGATATGAATTCGATACAAAAGACGGCAAGCCCGGTATCATATTTGGAAAGATGCTTTTCTTTCCTTATTCCGGATATTATGATGCGGGGAATGAATTTAGAAATAAAGATACTCGTGGACTTTATTGGGCGCAAGAACGTAATAATCTATTTGGACAAATGTTAGATTTCGCACAAGGAGATTGGATAGGTTCTAATACCGCAGACGCCGCACATTCTATGGCCATTCGTTGTGTCAGAAACTTATCAAAATAGCTAATAAAGAAATACCGGTAGCAATGAGGATGTTTTCTTCTTCCTCGGCACAGGCTCCCGGTTGACTGAGCATCGCGACAAGGATGCGATATCACTGTCCGATGCGTTTTTGTTTGTTTGCGAGCCTCTTTATCCCAAGCGAGGGATGAAGAGGCTCTCTTGGTAAATCTTCTCCTTCCTTAATTTCACAGATAAAGAACTTTTTAGCCTTGCCTGTTAAAAAGAAGGCAATGATGCAATGAAATATGTTGAAAGCACGTATCTTTGTATCCTGATATAAATAAGAAAGGAGAAAGCAATATGGCAAGACCTATTAGAGAAACACCGGTATTATTCGGTGAAGATGCTCGCCGCTTTGAAGAACGGATGAAAAATCCGCGCAAAGTTTCAAGGGAAGAGCGAGAACGGGTGAGAAAGAATTATGAACTCGTAATGAAAGCTGCGACTAGCTTTTAAAAGTAATATCCGAAAATGTACAGGGTGTCCGAAAACGGACACCTTTGTTTTTTTTGTATTGATGCTTGTTTTCAGGCGTTTACGATTTTGGCATAGATTTCGCACAAGGAAAAGCGTAATGTTCGTAAATCATTAAATCGTAAACAAAGATATGGATAGAGAAATTCCGAAAGAAGTGCGTAATAAGGAGCGTAATAAGAAAATTATTCGCTATGGCGCCATCGGTGTGGCAGTTATCGTGGTTATCAGTGTACTCATTTCATTGATGCGCACGGGGGTGAAGGAAAAGGATGTTGTGTTCTCCAAGGTGGGCAAAGGGACGATTGAAGTGAGCGTGAGTGCTTCGGGCAAGGTAGTGTCTGCCTTCGAGGAAATCATTAACTCACCGATAAATACCCGTATTCTGGAAGTATATAAGAAAGGTGGAGACAGTGTGGATGTGGGAACTCCTATCCTGAAACTGGACTTGCAGAGTGCTGAAACGGACTATAAGAAATTGCTGGACGAAGAGCAAATGCGCAGCTACAAGTTGAAGCAACTCCAGGTGAACAACCAAACCAAGCTGAACGACTTGCAGATGAAGATAAAAGTGGAAGCCATGAAGCTGAACCGTATGAAAGTGGAATTGCGCAATGAGCAATATCTCGACAGCCTCGGTTCGGGAACCACCGACAAAGTGCGCCAAGCCGAACTTAGCTACAACGTACAGCAGTTGGAATATGAGCAGTTGAAGCAGCAATATGCCAACGAAAAAGAAGTATTGGCTGCCGAATATAAAGTGCAGGAACTGGATTTCAGTATGTTCAAAAAGAGTCTTGCCGAAACGAAACGCACACTGGATGATGCGCAGGTTCGTTCGCCCCGAAAGGCTATCCTTACCTATATCAATAACCAAATCGGTACCCAGGTTTCCGAAGGCAGCCAGATTGCCGTTATCTCCGACTTGAGTCACTTCAAGGTGGAGGGTGAGATTGCCGATACATACGGCGACCGCGTGGCAGCAGGCGGCAAGGCTATTGTAAAGATTGGCAGTGAGAAGCTGGAAGGCTCGGTAAGCAGTGTAACCCCGTTGTCAAAGAATGGTGTAATCTCCTTTACCGTACAATTGAACGAAGATAATAACCGTCGCCTGCGTTCGGGCTTGAAGACGGACGTCTATGTGATGAATGCCGTGAAAGAAGACGTGATGCGCATAGCCAATGCTTCTTATTACGTGGGACGCGGAGAATATGAACTCTTCGTGCGCACCTCCGACAAGGAAATCGTGAAACGCAAAGTGCAGTTGGGTGACAGTAACTTTGAGTTTGTAGAGATTATCGGTGGTTTGCAACCGGGTGATGAAGTAATCGTAAGCGACATGAGTCAGTATAAGAACAAGAATAAGTTGAAACTGAAATAAACATTAACTGCTAAAACATGATAAGAACTTATCTGAAACAAGTCTGGGAGTTGCTGAAGCAAAATCCGTTATTCAGTACTCTCTACGTAGTGGGTACGGGACTGGCGATCGCCATGACAATGATTATGGCGGTGGTGTACTACGTCAAGATAGCCCCTGTTTATCCGGAAGTAAACCGTATGCAGACGCATTACCTCTCTACTGCACGCTTTGAAAAGGGGGCGGAAGGACACAAGAGTACGTTCCAGTGGACAGTTTCCTACAAGGCCTTGCAAGACTGGTTTTATCCGCTGAAAAATGCGGAGGTGGTTTCCGCCTTTTTGTGGGATAATATGTCGGATAATAGCTACATTCAGCCGGCAGACCGTAGTGGAGACTTCCAAGTGGCCCTGAAACTGACAGACCCCGGATTTTTTCGCATCTACTCTTTTCATTTCCTCGAAGGACAGCCTTTTACGGAGTCCGATTTGGCAAGCGGTATCAATACGGCTGTCATCACCGAAGAATTGGCACGCCGCCTGTTCGGAACCTCGGAAGGGGTTACGGGGCGCTCGTTCAGCATGAATTATGTGGATTATCGTGTTTGTGGGGTGGTGAGGGGTGCCTGCTACCTGACAAGCAAATCGTATGCACAGGTTTATGTGCCTTATAGCGTATCTACCGGATATAGCGAGGGGAAATACGATATTCCTTATCTGGGAGCATTCAACGTTACTTTCCTTACTAAGGACGATACATAAGCGGAAGCCTTGCATACAGAAATCAATGAAATCGTACGAAAGGAAAACCTGATACATAAGGATGAGTGGCAGGTGGGCTTGTGGGAACAACCTACGTCTCACTTGCTGAGTGTCTTTCAGGGATATGCCAGTCAGGATTTTGATACATGGGTTACTGTGCGTCATTTCCTATTGGTGCTGTTGGTATTACTACTGGTTCCTGCCCTTAATCTGAGTGGAATGATAGCCAGCCGCATGGAGAGTCGCTTGTCGGAAATGGGAGTGCGTAAGTCCTTCGGTGCCGGACGTGGCAAGTTGCTGTCGCAAGTGATGTGGGAGAACTTGTTGCTGACGTTGCTGGGCGGATTGCTGGGACTGGCAATAGCATGGTTGGCACTCTACGTATGCCGTGAATGGGTATTTACGGTGTTTGACGACTGGCCGAGGGCGGTGCCCGAAGGAGTGGACGTATGGGTGTCGGGTGAAATGCTGTTTGCTCCGGCGGTGTTCCTCTCTGCATTGCTGCTGTGCGTGATGCTGAATTTGCTGTCGGCATTGATACCGGCATGGCACTCGCTGCGGAAACCAATTGTGTATTCATTGAATGAAAAAAGATAAGGGCTATGTTGAAACTTATATTTAAAAACTTGTGGGCACGCCGACGCCGCAACGGATGGTTGCTGGCCGAACTTGTCCTTGTGAGTATTGTCTCCTGGATTATTCTGGACCCGGTGATTGTGGTGACTCACGACCGTAATATACCTTTGGGATATGATGCAGACCGTCTGTGCATGGTCTCTCTCGCAGGCTTGCAACCGCAAGCACCCGGTTATGACCCGCAAGCGCAGGACTCTGCCGTAATGGTAGGTAATTACTTGCAATTTGTGCGCCGCGTTCAGGATTATCCCGGTGTGGAACTGGCTGCTCCAGTGCTGGGCTTCTGTTATCCCAATTCGCAAGGCAGTAGCAACAACATGCTCTATGCCGAAGGCGATACAATTGCCAAGTCTGTGATGATGGTAGAGTTCTTGCCGCATACACGGTTCTTCGAAACGTTTGGCTTTCAATCCGGTAAAGGAAGGACGGTGGAAGAACTTTCGGACTATAACTATACTCGGAATGACATTGTGGCAACTGACAATACGCTGGAAGCGTTGTTTCACACTAACGACCCGAGTGGCAAGCGTTGCTATAATGCCCACCATGAAGGAGATGCTACTTATATGCCCGTTGTCGGTGCAGTGGAGACTTTCAGAATGTATACGGAGTGGCGTCCCGTGCCGGTGGTATTCTGGCCGATACTTTCAATCAATCACTCGGATATTCCTGAAAGTGCACGGATACTTATCCGGCTGAAGAAGGATGTCAGTATGGATCACTTTCTGCACGACTTCCGTGCATGGATGGTGAAGGAACTGCGTGCAGGCAATCTTTTTGCCCGCGAAGTGAAGTCGTACGACCAACTGATAACCGAGCGCGAATATACGGGGCAACTTCCATTTACCGTCGCAATCTGGCAATGGCGGCTTTCTTCCTCATCAATCTCTGCCTGGGAGTTATCGGTACCTTCTGGCTACAAACCCGCACGCGACGGGAGGAAGTGGGGGTGATGCTCTCCTTTGGCGGTACACCGGGATATATCGTTCGTTTGCTGATGGGCGAGGGGCTGTGCTGACATTTATTGCCGTGTTTGTGGGCTGTATGCTCTATCTGCAATATGCTTTGAAGGAAGGACTGGGTGTAGTAAAAACCTGGATAGAGAGTACGGAAAGCTATTGGGTGACGAATTTCACGCAACACTTCCTGATAGTGTCGCTGATTGTCTTCCTGATTATGCTGGTGGTGGTGCTCATAGGCATTTACGTCCCCGCCCGCAAGATAAGCCGCATCCCGCCGACGGAGGCGCTGCGTGACGAATAAAGAAAACATTAATAATTTAAATACTTACTATTATGATTAAGTTAACTGGCATCAACAAGATTTATCGTACTAACGAGATTGAAACCGTAGCATTGGAGAATGTAAACCTCGAAGTGAACAAAGGAGATTTTCTGAGTATCATGGAACCTTCCGGTTGCGGTAAGTCTACATTACTGAATATTATGGGTCTGCTGGATGCACCTTCCAGCGGTACTATCGAAATTGCCGGAACCAAAGTGGACGGCATGAAGGATAAGGAACTTGCCGCTTTCCGTAACCAGAAGCTCGGTTTCGTGTTCCAGTCTTTCCATCTGATTAACTCATTGAATATGCTGGATAACGTGGAACTTCCGTTACTGTATAGAAAAGTGTCTGCCAAAGAACGTCGTCGCCTGGCGGAAGAAGTGTTACAGAAGGTAGGGCTGAGCCACCGTATGCGTCACATGCCTACACAACTCTCCGGCGGTCAGTGCCAGCGTGTCGCCATTGCCCGTGCCATCATCGGAAACCCGGAGATAATACTCGCCGATGAGCCTACCGGTAACCTGGACTCTAAGATGGGTGCGGAAGTCATGGAACTGCTGCATCAGTTGAATAAGGAAGACGGACGTACCATCGTGATGGTGACCCACAATGAAGAACAAGCCAAGCAGACCAGTCGCACTATCCGCTTCTTCGACGGACGCCAGGTAGAATAAGAGTATCTTAAATAGTAACAGAACCTAATTGGCATATTATGAGAGCATTATTTATAACCCTTAGTTGTATATTTGCAGTCGTGACCGGTAGCGTGTATGCTGCCGGCACTGCAACAGAAGATGTGAAAGTAAGTGAAGCGCGCAAGGTGGAAGGGTTTACCTCCATAGATGTAACTTCTGTGGCAAACGTCTATTTCACACAAAGCGATACTTACTCGTTTAAGATTGAAGGCAAGGAAGAATATGTGAAAGAAACGACTTCAACTGTAAGCGACGGATGCCTGACTATCGGATTTAAGAGCAAGAAGAGTAAGCGTAATCAGAAAGACGGTGTAACGATTTACCTGTCGGCACCCGATTTGAAAGAGGTGAAATTTACAGGGGTCGGTTCGTTCAACTGCAAGGAACCTTTGAAACTGGATGAGGTGGATTTTCAGGTGAAAGGTGTGGGTGAATTGAGCGTGAAGAACTTGACATGCCGTTCGCTGAAGGTCAGTCTGGAGGGAGTGGCAGCGCCGATATTCATGTCACTTGCGACTACTTGTCTGCAAAACTAAGCGGAGTGGGAGAGGTGTCTCTGAGTGGTACGGCCGGACAAGCTGATATTTCCAAAGGAGGTATCGGCAGTGTAAACACAAGTAAATTGAAAGTAGGAAAATAAGTATGATAAAGCAATATTTGACACAAGCCTGGGCACAGCTTCGCCAACAGCCGTTAATAAGTGCGGTCAGCATAGCCGGTACGGCACTTGCCATCTTCCTTATCATGTTGGTGGTGATGATGCAGCAGGTGAAGGTAGCGCCTTTTGCGCCGGAAAGTAACCGCGACCGCTTCTTGCACGTCAGATGGATGAGTATCTCCAATAAGAATTGGGAAGACGGCACCAGCAACGGACCGATGAGCGCGCAGACAGCCCGCGAATGTTTCCAGTCACTAAAGACACCGGAAGCTGTAACCGTATACACGGCATTTCCCGTATCCACTCCCATATCATTGCCGGGACAGGCAGCGACGGGGTAGACCTGTGCCAGACGGATGACGTCTTCTGGCGAGTATTCGACTTCTCTTTTATCAACGGCAAGCCTTATGATAAGGCAATATTCGATGCGAGACTGCCCGAAGCAGTGCTTACCGAAAGCGTGGCACGCAGGCTTTTCGGTACGACAGAGGTTGCGGGACGCGAGTTCCTCCTGAGCCATGCACCCTACAGGGTTGCGGGGTAGTGAAAGATGTATCTACGCTGGCAGACTGTGCTTATGGGCAGGTGTGGATACCCTATACCTCGACCGGTATGGATAAAGAGACCTGGAATGACGACCACATGGGAATGATGAGTTGTACGTTGCTGGCACATAGCCAGAAGGATTTTTCCGCCATACGCCAGGAGGCGGAACGACGCAAGCTTGAATATAACACGCTTATCGGCAAGAACGGGTGGGAGTTGATATATCGCAACCGTCCCTACGACCAGGAGAAGAATGCCATAGCCTTCGGTGTCAACGTAGAGCCGGATGTGGATGCGGCGCGCCGTCAGCGGATTGTCATCTTCGTCATCCTGCTGATTGTGCCTGCCATCAACCTTTCGAGCATGACGCAAAGCCGGCTGAGGCAGCGCGTGGCGGAGATTGGAGTGCGTCGCGCTTTCGGCAGTACGCGAATGTCGGTAATGGGACAGATTATTGCGGAGAACTTTGTCGTCACTTTGCTGGCGGGAATTGTGGGATTACTGCTGAGTGTGGCTTTTGCCTATTTGGGAAATACCGTGCTCTTTGCACAAGAATACAGCCAGACGTTGAGTCCCCCGTCAGTAGATGCTTCCATCTTGCTGCACGCTTCCACCTTCGGTTGGGCATTGCTCTTCTGCTTTGTGCTGAACCTGATGAGTAGCGGTATTCCGGCCTGGAAAGCATCGCGTATCGGAATTGTGAACGCCTTGGGAGGCCGATTGCACTAATCACTCATATTAATAGCTAAAGAAATGACTAAGAAACTTTTTACACAGATAAAGAATGAATGGCGCAATAACCTTTGGTTGGCTCTGGAACTGCTGGTAGTGAGTGTGGTGATGTGGTTTGTGGTGGACTATCTCTATACGCAGACCGCCACTTATCTGGAACCTCGCGGCTTCGACATCAGCCACTGTTACCTCATCGAGATGGGCAAGCTCACGGACAAGAGTCCCGATTATGTGGCCAATCAGACGGATGAGCAGGAAGATGCCGACATACAGGAACTGGTGGACCGCCTCGGCCGTCGTCCGGAGATTGAAGCGGTAAGCCTTTCGCAAAACGCATATCCCTATAACGGCAGTAACTCTTCCGACCCGGTGGCCTATGACACCTTGAAGTCTCCGGGCTGGACTATCCGTAGAATGGTGACACCGGACTTCCTCCGCGTGTTCCGCTATCGGGGAGCGAACGGGAAAACGCCCGAGCAACTGGCCGAGATGTTGAAGAACGGTGATTTCCTTGCTTCCAACAATCTCTATCGCAAGTACGACCGCAAGATGACGGAGTTCGTTGGCAAGCGTTTTCACCTCTTTGGAGACACGACACAAATCTATCGTTTGGGAGCAGCTTTGCAGGATGTACGCTATAGTGACTATCAGCAGGCGCGTACTTCATACACCTATCTTTATAAACTGGGTTGGTATGACACCGGACTGGAACTTTGTGTACGTGTTCGCGAATGGCAGGACAATGATTTCATCCGGCGTCTGAAGGCCGACAGCGAGAAGCAGTTCCGCATCGGGAATATCTATATCTCCGAGGTGCGTTCGTTCAAGGATATTCGCCGGAATTTTCAGCAGGCGGAGAGCAACGAATTGCGCAATTACTTCATGGGAATGGGCTTCTTGCTGCTGAATATATTCCTGGGCTTGCTGGGAACGTTCTGGTTCCGCACCCAGCAGCGGCGGTCGGAAATTGCGCTCCACAAGGCGCATGGGGCGGCAGATGCAAGTATCTTCAACCGCCTGCTGGCCGAAGGTATGCTCCTGCTTCTGATAGTCACCCCGTTGGCGCTTATCATCGACTATAATCTGGCAAGCCTGGAACTGAATGCCTGGCGCAACGGTACGACGTTGGAGTGGGGACGCCTGCTGCTTTGTGCAGCCGTCAGCTTCTTCCTGATAGCCGTGATGATTGCTATCGGCATCGGCATTCCGGCACGCAAGGCGATGAAGTTGCAACCGGCAGAGGCGTTGCACGATGAATAAATATTGACATGTGGGAGGGCATCCGAGAGTGTCATTGACATCTATAAGAAGTGTGTCCCATACTTATAAGAAGTGTCCGCCATACTTCTTATAAGTGTCGATGATACTTCTTATAGGTGTCAAACCCTTGCCATAAGTATCTCTAGAGCCTGTTTTATTCAAATAATCGACTCCGGGAGTTTTTGAAACTTGTTTACAAGGGGAATGTCCCCAAGCCGTCGCCGGAAAATTTCCGTCGCTCTTGTTTTTTAAAATCATAAATCATAAATCATAAATCATAATTCCCCATGATACGTCTTTATTTTCAACAAGCCTTATACCATCTGCGCGAAAATCCCATTATAACCTGGGTTTCCGTGCTGGGTACAGCATTGTCCATCTGCATGATAATGGTACTTGTCATCACCTTCCAGGTGCGGCTTGTAGACTGCGAGCCGGAAGTGAACCGCAGCCGTTCGCTCTATGTCTCTGCCATGTCCGTCAAGGAGAAGGGAGGCAGTGACGGTAACTCGTCCAATGTCCGCATGTCGGTGCACACGGGGCGCGAGTGTTTCAAACCTCTCACTACGGCAGAGGCGGTGACGCTTATCTCCCTACCCGAGAAGGTGCGTGCATCCCTGTCGGCAGGGGAGAAGACCACAGTCGATATGGTGCAGACGGATGAGGCCTTCTGGCATATCTTCCGGTTTCGTTTCCTCAGCGGCGAGGCGTTCACGAAGGCGGATAGCGATGCCGGACTGGCACGTGCCGTGCTCAGTGCTACGGTGGCACGCCGCCTTTTCGGTACGACAGATGTGGCGGGCAAGACAGTGCTGCTGAACCATGTGGAATACCGCATAACCGGTGTCGTGGCAGACGTATCCATGCTTGCCACTTCGGCCTATGCACAGATATGGATACCTTATAATTCTACGGACATGTCACAGATAACGTGGTGAGAGAATACGATGGGCAGATGCGTGCGGTCATTCTGGCGCATACAGCCGATGATTTTCCTGCCATCCGCGAGGAGGTGGAGCAACTTCGCCTCAAATACGTCGACGGGCTGCGCGATGCGGAAGTGTTCTATCGCGGACAACCGGACGAGCAGTTTGCCAACCTCTACCGGAAGTGGAGCGAGGTGCCCGACACGAAAGCCGTCGTCCTGCGCTATACGCTCATCATCACCATTCTGCTCATCGTCCCTGCCATCAACCTGAGCAGCATGACGCTCTCCCGTATGCGTAAGCGTATGGCAGAGATAGGTGTGCGCAAGGCTTTTGGTGCTACGGGGCGAACTGATGCGGCAAATCTTCTTTGAAAACCTGCTGCTGACACTCTTTGCCGGCCTCCTGGGACTTGCCTTGAGCTACGCCGCCACTTTCCTGCTGAACGGCTTCCTGTTCAACAACACTACCAATGCCTACCTTAGCGGTAAGACGGCTTTGACACCGGGTATGCTACTCTCGCCCTGGGCCTTCCTTGCCGCTTTCGGTTTCCGTCCGCTGATGAACATTCTTTCGGCCGGGATACCGGCATGGCGGGCTTCGAGGATGAATATAACGGATGCAATCAATCAAAGGTAAATGATAGTTATGAAAACGATATTGAAACAAATAAGAAACGAGTGGCGCAGTAATCTTTTTCTCTTTGTAGAGCTGCTGCTGGTTTTTGCCGTACTGTGGTATATTGTGGACTGGACGCTTGTCACCGCCCGCACCTACTATGCTCCTCTGGGATATGATACGGAGCATTGCTATAACATTTCCGTCAGCAAGCTCGCTCCGAATTCTCCCCTTTATCATTCCGGATTGACTACGGATAACGATATGGAAGATTTGCTCCAGCTTGTCGACCGTCTGCGCCATCGCCCCGGTGTGGAGGCTGTCTCCCTTTCGCAAAACTGCTATCCGTACAATGAAGGGAGCAACGGCATAGAGATTGGCATCGACTCCGTAATCATACATGCACGGCTTCTTTGGGTAGATGCGGACTTCTTTCGTGTCTTCCGCTACTCTGCCACCGAGGAGGCGGAATTTGATAAAATGGCGGAAGCATTGCGCGACAATAAGCTTGTGGTCTCCTCCAACCTTGCCGACGGATACCCCGAACTGGGCCTGAACAGTGCTGCATCATTGCTGGGGCAGGAAGTCAGGCTTTTGAACTACGGTGAAGATGCCCGCGGGCGTATCGGGGCGGTGGGCACGCCTGTACGTTGGTCGCATTTCTATATTCCTTCGCAGTGGGGTGGCACTTTTGTTGCCCTTCCCCTCGATGCTGAGAGGTTGAAGGATTTCGGTGGCCCCCGCTATGTCAACCTCAGCCTTCGTGTCAACGAAGATGCCGACAAAGACTTTGCCGAACAGCTGATGAACGATGCCGACCGTCTTTATCAGGTAGGCAATCTTTATCTGCTGGATATCTCATCGTTCGATTATCTGCGTGAAATCTGCGAACTGGAAGATATGAATGAAGTGAAAACACAACTTTGTGTGCTCGGCTTCTTGCTGCTGAATATCTTTCTGGGTGTTATCGGAACATTCTGGTTCCGCACGCAGCAACGCCGTAAAGAAGTTGCATTGCGTCTGGCTATGGGAAGCTCCCGCCGGAATTTCTTTTCCTACCTTATGTACGAGGGAATGCTGTTGCTCACGTTGGCCGCAGTGCCGGCAGCCATCATTGCCTTCAATGTCGGAATAGCCGAATTGGTGGATGTCAGCAGAGACTCTTTCAACGCTGTACGTTTTCTGTCGGGCATTGCCTTCACATGGTTGCTCATGGCGTTGATGATTTTCGCCGGTATCTGGTATCCTGCCCGTGGAGCTATGAAAGTGCAGCCTGCCGAAGCATTGCACGATGAGTAAGTTTTTGGTAGAAACTGTGCAAATTCTCAATATAACTTGTATATTTGCGTACCTTTAAATAGGTCTTCGCGGATAATCTAAAGTTTTGATATGAGAAAACATCTTTTCTTGATAATAGCATTTACTTTCTTATGCTTGACGGCAGGAACGCTTTCGGCTTCGGAAAGAACATATAACGTACTCTTCATCCAATCTTATACAAACCGTACGCCGTGGCATAGCCATTTGGTTGCCGGTTTGCAGGAAGGATTGGAGAAGGGTGGGGTAAAGGCAATGTCGTTACGGAGTATTTGAATGCCGATTATTGGTCTTTTGCTTCGGAATGCTTCATCATGCGGCGCATATGCGAGCGTGCCCGCCAGCGAAATACGGATTTGATTGTGACCTCCAGCGACGAAGCCTTTTTTACTCTGACACATTGCGGCGACTCCTTGCCGCATCAGATACCGGTAGTGGTTTCCGGTATCAAGTATCCTGATAATAAGTTGCTGGAAAGTATGCCTAACGTTTCAGGGTATACTTCTAAAACAGATTTCATGGCCTTGCTGGAAGAAGCTATACGGCTGTTTCCCTCACGCAAAGAGATTGTCTGTTTGTCGGACAGCAGCTTTTTAAGTCGCAAAGGGGTGTCGGCAGTAGAAGAAATCTGGGGGGGGGAGTTTGCAAAGAAACATCCGGGATACACTTTGAAGAACCTCAATGTGCAAGACCGGTCGCTCAATGCTGTGATTACTTCTATCTGTTATGATTATAACGCCTATAAGCATATCGTCATTGCGCCCAAATGGATACCTTTCCTTTCTTTGAAGCTGAAAGCCCCCGTATTTGCCAGCCAAAACCTGGCAATGACAAACGGTGTCTTATGCGTTTATGATGTAGAGCCTTCCAAGGATACGTTTGCGGCCGGAAAGCAGGCGGCAAGTATATTGAAAGGCGAGTATCCTTCTACGTTCGGAGTGACCGACCTGAACGGAAAGTTATTGTATGACTACAAGCAGTTGGATTTCTTTCATGTCGATAAGGATAGCATCAGTCAAAATAGCACTATTTTGAATATTCCGTTGATAGAGCGCTACCGGATATGGTTTATTCTGCTCTATTCGATTGTTGTAGGCGCATTGGTATTACTCGTCTTGTGGCTGTACCGCCTCAATCGCCGGGAGTCGCGCAGGCGGATGTATGCGCAAACCCGTTTGCTGGTGCAACATCGCCTCGTAGAACAACGGGATGAATTTGATAATATCTTCTGCTCCATTCGCGACGGGCTGATTACGTATGATACGGACTTGCGCATCCACTTCGTCAACCATGCTTTGATGAAAATGCTGGACTTGCCCATCGACACGCATGTGGCGCGTTATTATGAAGGACAGATTGCCGGTTCTATTTTCGGTATCTTCGTAAAGGGTGAGAATATCTTGCAGACTTTGCTGAAACAGGTGCGTGCTAATAAAAGTCCCATCCCCATTCCGGAAAATGCCTTCATGCAGGAGGATGCAAAAGGCGCTTATTTCCCGGTTTCCGGTGAGGTGGTGCCTATCTTTGCCAAGGACAGAATGACGGGAATGGCAATCGTTTGCCGCAATATTTCGGAAGAAGAGATGCAGAAGCGTTTCTTCAACATGGCGATTGAAGAAAGTTCCATCTACCCGTGGCAATATAATATACGCATGAACAGTTTCCATTTCCCTAACGGATTGTTGCAGTGCTTTAATTATTATGCCAGTACGGATTATATTTCGAGAGCCGAGTTGGATTATCTTATCCATCCTGCCGATTTGATTAGGACGCGTAAGCATTTCGATGATATTCTGAAAGGAAACGAGTTGAATTCCCGTATGAATTTCCGCATACAGAATTCCGACGGCGGATTTGAATGGTGGGAGTTCCGCAGTATGGCATACGACGGTTTGACGTCGGATACCCCGTATATGGTGATGGGTGTTTGCCAGAGCGTTCAACGCTATAAAGATACGGAAGAAGCGTTGATAGCCGCCCGCGACCGTGCCCTTCAGGCAGATAAACTGAAGTCGGCTTTCCTTGCCAACATGAGCCATGAGATACGTACTCCGCTGAATGCGATAGTGGGCTTCTCCGACTTGCTGAAAGACCTGAGCGCATTCTCTACGGAAGAAATACAGCAGTTTGTCGAAACAATCAATATCAATTGTACGCTGCTGCTGGCTCTGATTAATGATATTCTGGACTTGTCGCGTATAGAATCCGGTACGATGGACTTTAAGTTTGCATCCCATAATCTTACATTTGTGATGCAACAAGTCTACGACTCTCAGCAGTTAAGTATGCCGGACGGGGTGGAACTGCGTACGGAACTTCCCGAGGGGGAAGGGAAAAATATTATCACATACTCTGTACGCCTGAAGCAAGTAGTAAATAACCTGATTAATAACGCCAAGAAGTTCACTACACAGGGTAGTATTACTTTCGGCTACCACGTGACAGAACCCGATTATACCACGATTTTTGTGCAAGACACGGGGTGCGGTATCTCGGAAGAAGGGTTGAAGCATATCTTTGAACGCTTCTATAAGGTGGACAGCTTTACGCAAGGTGCCGGACTGGGATTGAGTATCTGCCAGACGATTGTAGACCGTCTGCACGGCACGATTACGGTTTCATCCGAAGTGGGTAAGGGAACCCGCTTTGAGGTACGGGTTCCTGATGTGAACGAATAGCAGTTCCTATTCTACGCGCTTGCATCCGTTCGATTGCAAGAATTCATCCAATATTTGTTCGTGATTGCCATGCAGCAGGATGTGGTGATTGCCCAGCGGATTTCTTAAAAAGTATTCTGCCGGGGTATTCATTTTCAGTCGGGCCTGCGTGCGGCACATATTGATGTAGTTGGTATTTTCGGTCAATGTTCCCGTGCTGAGGTAATATTCATCCAGGCACTCTCCGCCACATTTCACGATAGTAACGTCTCCGGTGGGCAGGATGCCCTGTATGCCGATGCCGCTTTCCGTCTCAAAGTGGTTGCGGATGATGAATTGCTCCGCCTGCGTGATGCCTACGGTGCAATGTGCCAATATGATTTCGTTGGTGCGGGCATTAATCATGGAGGGGTTGGCCATGAAAGAAGACTTCTCCGTCAGCACCTTGGCGGCAAGCATGGTGAAGACGGATTGCAAGTCGCCTTCACATCCGGCAATGATGCCTTCGTCGTTCAGCAGTGCCAGCGCCAGGCATCCGGTGGTGCCGGTCTGCTCTATCAGGCGGAAACAGCTAAGGGTGAGTGCACTTAGGTGTTCTTCGTCCACAATCTTCCGGATGGCGCGATACAGGCGCATGGCCTTTATCATATCTTCGGGGTAGCCTCACGACATGCAAGCGCCTTTCCTGCCAGTGCGGCACAGGCTTCGCCCACTTCATCGTCCGTAATATTCTCGTAATGTTCGTAGATACGTTCCAGAGGGATGTCCATATATTCCACTCCCCAGCGCCACTTGGCTAGCAGATAGTCCACGTTGCTGGCCACGAGCCAGCTAGACGGAGTGCCCAGCACGCCGATACGCGTTCCCGAAAGGCTGCGTTGCGCCATGAAGTTGCTGTGTAATACAAATATCCGTTTAATGATTTCGGTCAGTTCGCCGTGCAGGATTTCACTTTTCATTCCGCGTCCGCGCAGCCAGGAAGATATTTCGAGGGCGGCGGCAAGCGAGTTCTGCATCCCGTCCGCCAGCATGATGGCGGGGTGGGGAAGGGACTCGAAGTGTTGGATAACCAGTCGTTCCACTCCGCCGGTGGCGATGAACAGAATACTGAATTCATCAGGGGACAGCTTTTTTATATCTTGGTAGTCGATGACGTTGACTGTGAAATATTTTTCAAGTTCAGTCAGTATCACTTCATGGGAACTGCGAACAGATGCTTGCTTGTGTAGTAAGGAAGCAAAGGTTATTAAGTTTATGACCATGGTGTTATGCACTATTTTAAATTGGTTTATGATATAACAAATGTAGTTGTTCGTTAGTTTAACTATGTTCAAAGGTATAAGTTTCTTTCTGAATAGCCTACTGTTTTTAATATAGATAAGGTTTTTAAAGTTTTTATGTCTTTGCGCCTCTCTTGTATCAAATAAATCACTACATTTGCGCCTTAAACGATAATATGATAGCTAAATCATAACATAAACTGTAATCTGTTAAATCGTAAATAAAACTCATGCCAACAATATCTATTCGCGGAACGGAGATGCCCGCATCTCCTATCAGAAAACTGACTCCTCTGGCCGACGCAGCCAAACAACGGGGCGTACACGTATTCCACCTCAACATCGGACAGCCCGACCTACCCACACCGCAAGTTGCAATCGATGCCATACGCAACATCGACCGGAAGGTGTTGGAGTACAGCCCCAGTGCGGGATACCGTAGTTACCGCGAAAAGCTGGTAGGGTATTATGACAAGTATAATATTAAGCTGACGGCCGACGACATTATCATCACTTCCGGCGGTTCGGAAGCGGTGCTGTTCTCGTTTCTGGCATGCCTCAATCCGGGTGACGAGATTATCGTTCCGGAACCGGCTTATGCCAACTATATGGCGTTTGCCATTTCTGCAGGTGCCAAAAACCGCACCATTGCTACGACCATTGAAGAGGGGTTCTCGCTTCCCAAAGTAGAGAAGTTCGAGGAACTGATTAATGAGCGCACCCGTGCCATCCTGATTTGTAATCCCAATAACCCGACGGGCTACCTCTATACCCGCCGTGAAATGAACCAGATACGCGACCTCGTGAAGAAGTACGACCTTTTCCTATTCTCCGACGAGGTGTATCGCGAGTTCATCTATACCGGTTCTCCTTATATCTCCGCCTGCCACCTGACGGGCATCGAGAACAATGTTGTCTTGATAGACTCCGTGTCCAAGCGATACTCCGAATGTGGCATCCGTATCGGTGCCTTGATAACGAAGAACAAGGAGATACGCGATGCCGTGATGAAGTTCTGCCAGGCCCGTCTGAGTCCTCCGTTGATAGGGCAGATTGCTGCCGAAGCATCACTTGATGCAGGCGAGGATTATCTGCGCGATACCTACGATGAATACGTGGAGCGTCGTAAATGCTTGATTGACGGGCTGAACCGCATCCCTGGTGTTTACTCTCCCATACCGATGGGTGCGTTCTATACTGTAGCCAAACTTCCCGTAGACGACTCGGACAAGTTCTGTGCCTGGTGTCTTTCCGACTTTGAATACGAAGAACAGACGGTCTTCATGGCTCCCGCTTCCGGCTTCTACACCACACCGGGCTCCGGCCGCAATGAAGTCCGCATAGCTTACGTACTGAAGAAAAAAGACCTGACCCGTGCGCTCTTCGTGTTGTCAAAAGCCTTGGAAGCCTATCCGGGCAGAGTTATTTAGTATTAGGAAATATGTTGAAACGCAGATTAACGCAGATTTTCGCAAAGAATATTATTTAAAATGGCATAGCCTTATAATCTGCGAAAATCTGCGTTAATTTGCGTTTCAATAATATAGATATAATGAGAACTACTTAATACTTAAATATGAGTTTATCGCTATTTATCGCTCACCGTATTTATCGCGGTTCGGACCTCGGAAAACAAGTCTCCCGTCCTGCCGTGCTCATCGCTACCATTGGCGTTGCCATCGGATTGGCGGTGATGATTATTGCCGTGTCGGTAATCATCGGTTTCAAGAGCCAGGTGCGCGATAAGATTATAGGGTTCGGTTCTCACATCCAAATCAGCCATGCCGATGCTGCCCGTTCTTTCGAGACGCGTCCCGTGGCGGCAACGGACAGCCTGCTTGCCGTTCTTCACGATTATCCCGCCGTGAAGCATGTGCAGCGCTACTCCACCAAGCCGGGTATGATAAAGACCTCCGATGCGTTTCAAGGTATGGTGCTGAAAGGCATCGGCCCCGAATACAGCACTTCTTTCTTCCGCCGCCATCTGCTCGAAGGCGAGTTTCCGCAGTTCAGCGACTCGGCTTCTTCCAACCGTGTTGTCATTTCAAAAGCCATTGCCGACAAGATGAAGCTGAAGTTGGGCGACAAGATAGATACCTATTATATACAGAAAGAGGTGCGTGCCCGTCGTCTGACGATTGTCGGCATTTACCAGACTAACTTCTCCGAATACGACAACCTTTTCCTGCTGACCGACCTCTGCCTGGTGAACCGTCTGAACAAGTGGGAGCCGGACCAGGTGAGTGGAATAGAGTTGGAGTTGCGCGACTATTCCCAACTGGACGCCGCCACCTATCAGATAGCCGACGAACTGAGCAAACATCCCGACCATTACGGCGCGGAATATTGTGTCCGCAACGTGGAGCAACTCAATCCGTCGATATTTGCATGGCTGGAGATTTTGGACGTCAATATATGGGTCATTCTTATATTGATGCTCGGAGTGGCCGGCTTCACGATGGTGTCCGGGCTGCTGATTATCATTATCGAGCGTACTTCAATGATTGGTATCCTGAAATCGCTGGGCGCCAACAACTATACTATTCGCAAACTTTTCCTTTGGCTTGCCGTCTTCCTTATCGGAAAAGGGATGCTGTGGGGAAACCTAATAGGTCTGGCTTTCTACTTTGTCCAGAAATGGTTCGGGCTGTTCCGTCTCAATCCGGAGACGTACTATATGGATACCGTCCCCGTATCTTTCAATATCTGGATTTTCCTGTTGCTGAACGTCGGCACGTTGCTGGCTTCGGTCTTCATGCTGCTGGGGCCTTCTTATATTATCACGCGCATCCGTCCGGCCAATTCCATGCGTTACGAGTAGTAGGCAAAGCCCTTTTTCCAGTAAGTACACCTTCACATTCTTTACTTTCTTTGTGCAAACATTCCTTTCGGCGTGTCTGTTTGCAGCCACACGCGCTCATTGCGTGAATTAAAAACTAATAGATTATGGAAGAAAGAAAAAATGTGGAGTTGGCGGAGTATATGGCGGACGTCATAGCCCGCCTGCGGGAGGAGAAGAAGTATCCGGCAGCCCGTATCTACCGCAGTACGCTGAACTCCTTTATGGCTTTTGCTGCGGAAGAGTCCGGAGATACGTTGGTGGATGATGTTTATACTCCTGGCAGGCTGAAAGCCTATCAGTGTTGGTTGCGTGGCCGTAGGGCGAAGTGGAACACGGTTTCTACTTATATGCGTAGCCTCCATGCGGTGTACAACCGTCTTTGTGTGCCGGGCAGTGCGGAGTATAATCCTAAACTGTTCGACGATGTATATACGAAGGTGGAGTCGAAAACCAAGCGTGCGTTGGAGAAAGAGGAAATGGAGTTGCTGGTAGAGGAAGGATTGGGATTACTGTCCCGGACGGAAGATGTGCCTGCCGACAGCACCCCGCCTGCCGACCCTCCTTTGCCCACTACCGTACAATGCGCCCTTGCCTACTTTGTGCTGATGTTCTGCCTTCGAGGTATGCCTTTTATCGACCTTGCTTACCTGCGTAAGCAGGACTTGGAAGGCGACACGATAACGTATTGCCGCCACAAGACGGGTCGACAAATCACCCTGCGTATTCCTCCGGAAGCAATAGGGCTTTTCGAGGCTTTCCGCAATAAGGATGCCCGTTCCACCTGGCTTTTCCCTATTCTCGATGTTGGCAAGACTGACGATGCCCGTCTGTACGAGTATTACCTCAAGGCGTTGCATCGCTTCAATCACCAACTAAGCCAGGTAGCTGCCTTGCTGCTTCCCGGTGTGCGGTTGAGTTCGTACACCTCGCGCCATACTTGGGCCACGCTGGCATTCCGCCGTGGGATACATATCGGCGTTATCAGCAGGGCGTTGGGGCACTCGTCCGTCAAGGTTACGGAGACTTATCTCAAGCCTTTTGAAGATGCCAAGGTGGATGCTGCCAATGCTGACCTGATTGTATCTCTGGGCCGAAAGGAACGGGGAAAAGTTCTGAACAGTGGGCAGGCGGGACAGATGTTTGCCCGGTAGGATTACTTACCAAGTAATGAGATGTTTCGTGTCGCAAAGGTGCGGAAATGCCTCAAATAATCCAAACAAAACAGTAGTTTTTTATATTGATGCATCAATATTTATTTAATCTGGGAATAACAGCTATCGAAAAACACATATTACTCTAACTTTTACTCCCTTTCATATATGCAAAGCCCTTATTCACTTTTGAACGTTTAAAGATGGACTGATATTCGTGTGACTTTTTGAGTCTGCAATGTCAATTATTGCAATGACCCCTAGTTAATAAAATACTTTTTCTTCCTTTCGGGCAGCGCCTCTGCCATTACTTGGTAAGTAATTCCGTAAACTTCTAGATGGGAACCTCGATAATTAACTTATAACTAACTAAAAAGCAACTAAGATGAAGAAAATTCAGTCTTATGCAGTGCTGCTATTGATGGCACTGACCGTGTTTAGTTGTGGCGACGACTACGACGACACCGGATTGAGAAACGACATCAGCGACCTGAAGTCGCGAGTAGAAAAACTAGAAGCATGGTGTAGCAACGCCAATTCCCAACTCTCCGCCTTGTAGGGAGTAGTGGATGCATTGAACGCGAAGATTTACGTGACCGGCGTGGAACCTCTGATGAAGGACAATATCCAGGTAGGTTATACTATCAACCTGACCGAGGGCACCCCCATCACCATCAAGAACGGTACTACCGGTAAGGATGGTGTGACTCCGGTGTTCAGCGCGAAGAAAGACGATAAGGGCGTGTATTACTGGACAGTGAAGACGGGTGATGCCGACCCCGTCTGGCTGACCGATGCCGACGGCAAGAAGATAGCCACTACCGGACATACTCCAGTGATAAGCGTTGATACCTTTGAGGACAAGCTCTATTGGAAAGTAGACGGTGAATGGTTGCTGAACGGCACAGCCAAAGTACCCGCTACAGGCGAACAAGGCGATGCTATCTTTAAGAAAGGCGGCATTCAGGTGAACACTGACCATGTAGTGTTTACCCTGGCCGACGAGTCAACCATTGCCCTGCCATTGCTGGGCACCGCCATCAGCTTTACTGACTACGGCTCCTTCCAGATAAAGGCGAAAGAAACAGGTACGAAGATTGAGCTGAAAGTCTCTGATGAATTGAAGAAAGCCGACTATGCCGCCATGAAGGTGAAACTGACCATGGTGGTAGGTACAGTGACCGACATCAAGACCCGTGCCGCCGCATCACTTTGGGCAGTGGAACTTGTTCAGCCCACATTCAACACCGATGGCAGCCTGAAAGACCAGCCTTACGTGAACGTCACCATGCCCGCCGATGCTGCGGATGATGACGTGGCCTTGCTGAAAGTGACAATTGTAGACACGAAGGGCATCGAGGCATCTTCTACCCGTGTTGTTTTCTTCAACAGCGTCCGGCTTCCCTATGACTGGTATCGCAACCCGACGGATGCAACGAAACAAATCTACACTATCAGTTCTAAAGAAGACTTGTTCGAGTTTGCCAAACTTACAAACAAGGCTTCCGACCTGCCCGCCGAGTTCGCTGCCGGAGACCAATTTAATGGAAAGACCGTGCTGCTTGGCGGCGACATTGACCTGGGGAAAGAAGAATAGGCGCCTATCGGACTGGAATATATGAATAGGTTCATGGGTGTCTTCAACGGACAGAAGCATGAAATCAGCAATTTGAGTATAACAACCGGAAATTAGGTCGGACTATTTGGCATTCTTGACAGTACGGTTAAGAATCTTACAGTGTCGGGCGAAATAGAAATCAATACTACTGCTTACAGTGCCGGGGCAGGTGGTATCGCCTACCGCATATATAACGGAAAAGTGATTGCCTGTGTGAATAAGGTCAAGATTGCATTTACTGGAGAAACTGGAAGAAACGGTGGAATTGCAAGTCTTCTAGATGGTACGGGTTCAGGTGCCATCATCGCTTGCGAGAACTATGGTAACATTACAGCCAACGGCGATGCCTCTTATGCAGCTGGAATTGTGGGCTATGTACAAAAAGCAAAGTCTGTTTTGGCATGTATTAATCATGGCGATATCAGTGCCTCTGGTATTGCCGGTGGAATAATAGGATATATCTTTAATGTTCCGGCATATTCTTGCGTGAGTGAAGGTGCGATGACAGGAGACTTGATGGCCGGTGGAGTTGTTGGAAATGCGAGTTATAATACTTTCCCCGCCTTTCCCGCCCACTATTTCTATAGTACCGTATCCGACTTGAAACTGGGAGGACTTGAAGTAGGTTAGTATACCAATCCGTCGACATCTTATGCCGACATGAATTCTCCGGCCACCATCGATGCGCTGAATGCGGAAATCGATACGTGGAACGCGGCTAATGCGGATTACATTTGTCCCTTCAAATACGAAGCCTCTACGGACGACAACTTGCCGCATCTGGTAGAGGTGGTGCAATAGACATTAATTTTAGTGTAATATAAGCGACAGATTGCCCCGGGACGCCTTTATCCCTTCACAATTGCAAGAGAGGGAGGAGGGCCGTCGCCGGGACTTTCTTTTGTCTGTTAGTCGCTCGTTGCGACATCAAGGTGTTGCCCTCTGCTACGCAGGTGCGGAGTAGCGACTTACGCAGGTGCGGAGCATCACGCTGCACAGGTGCGGAGCAATGACCTGCGCAAGTGCGGAGCATAGCACGACATCAAGGCGTCGCATCCGGCAACGTCAAGTAGTATAATTATTAACCATTTAAAACTATCAATTATGTACAATTACAAGTTAGTACAAAAGGCAAACCCAAAGGACAGGAACCAAACTAAGAAATGGTACGCCATTCCCGTGAGCAACGATGCTCAAACCGTAAAAGCCATGACACGCGCTGCCACCGAGAACACCACCACCGCCCCCATCGAGATGGAGTCGGCGTTGGAACTGTTGGGCAAGTATGCCATAGAGCAACTGCTGCAAGGACACTCCGTGCGCGTGGGCAGTCTGGGCACGCTGCGCATCACGTTCAAGAGCAACGGCATCGACAGCCTCGACGCTGCCAACGCCGTGAGCCCTGCCAACCTCATCAAAAATCCGCGCATCATCTTCACTCCTTCCAAGGAACTGCGGGATGAGGTGACCGGTAAACTTCAATTTCAAAATTCCGGCGTATTGGAAGACGGCATCAGCTATGCTTCGCTGACGGACTATCGGCGGGCAAAGGGCGTCATCATCGGTGGCGGTTCGGGCAGTGGTTCGGGCAGTGGTTCGGGCGGCGGCGGTGACGACGACCAGGAAGAGAACCCGCTTGGATAAACCGACGGTTTGACAGGAAAGCAAATGGGTGCAACGGCTTCACAATAGGTTGAAAAGCGGTTGCACCCATCTTTTTGGGGTATCTGCAGAGTGAAGTTGTTACTTTGGGGCGTGCGACCTTATCAGGTGGTAGTGCCCGTCGACCTTACTTCCTCAGGAAGTCGCTTCTTTTTCTGAACAGGCAGTAGAGCTTCCAGTGCAGGGACTGCATGGGTTGGAGCAAGTCGAACACGGGGATTGCCCAGATGTATCTGCGTTGCTCGTTCAAGTCTTTGGCAGTCCGGTTGATGATAATGGCTTGTATCAGGTAGCGAAGTAGCCAGGCAAAGAGGGCGATGCCCGCCGCCAGCCAGTGTGCATTCAGGATGCCGACCACGAGGGCGGCTATCCAACAGCCGTAGAAGGCCAGGCGGGTGAAGGTTTCCAGTCCGATGAAATAGCGTTGATGCCCCTGATAGAGCCGGGCGGTGGAGGCGTAGCTTATCTTTTCCTCCCGCCAGTCCTTGGCACGGGATACGGGCCGCACACGCGTGATGGCATTGGCGTCGGTCTCTGTACGGGTGTTTTCGGCTTTGGCCACGTGGTTGATGAAGAGGTCGTCGTCGCCCCGTTGCAGGTTGAGGTGGGCGGAGAAGCCTTTATGGTCGTAGTATAGTTCCTTGCGGTAGGCGAGGTTGCGCCCGATGCCCATGTAGGGGCTGCCTGCCAGGGCAAAACCGAGGTAGCGCATGGAGGTGAAGAGACTGTCGAACGCTACGCGCTTGCGCAACCAGCCCTTGCCGCGCTCGTAGCCGCTGTAGCCCAGCACAATCTTGGTGCGGGGGGTGAAGTTGCGCGCCATCAGCTTCAACCATTGGTTGCTCTGCGGCTGGCAGTTGGCCTCGGTGAACACGAGCCAGTCGTACTTGCTGGCTTTGATGCCCAGTGTCACGGCGAGCTTCTTGCGGCTGATATAGCGCGAAGAGTCGGGGACGAAGCTGTGGTAGAGGTGCGGATATTTATCTTGCAGCAAGGTCAGGTAGCCTTCGCTTTCGTCCGTGTTGCCGTCGTTCACGACAATGACTTCGAATTGCGGATAGTCCTGTTCCAGTACGGCAATCAGGTTGCGGCGCAGGTTCTCGGACTCCTCGCGGGCGCAGATGATGACGGATACCGGGGGGAACTCTTGCGAGAATTGCACCTTGTTGCCCTTCACGGCGCGATTGTGGCGGTGAATGCGGTTGTACAGACAGAAATAATAGAGTAGTTGGAAGAGAAGAAGAACTCCCGTAGCTGCAAGTAGTATTTCTTCGGTAGCATCGAATGTTAATATTTCCATGTGTCCTATGACGTTTGTTGTGCCGCAAATTTACGCAATTTCCGGTACAACTTCGAACTTTGCCTCGGGAAAATGCTTGGCGAGGTAGTTTTGTATGAATTGCTGGGTGTCTTCCTGGATGGTGGTATCTTCTACGGTGGGGTAGAGGTTGTAGAGCACGGTGTGGAGCGTGATGCCCCGGTTCTTGATGGCTTCCAGGCTCAGGAGGGTGTGGTTGATGCTGCCCAGCTTGCCGGAGGTGATGAAGACGAGTGGGTATTGTTTCTCGGCAATGTAGTCGATGGTGAGGTAGTCTTCCGTTAGGGGTACCATCAGTCCGCCGGCTCCTTCCACGAGGACGGTGTCGTAGCGGCGGGCCAGTTCGAGGGTGGCGCGCTCTATCTTGTCGAAGTCGATGGGGCGGCGGTCGATGCGGGCGGCAAGATGGGGGGGAGAGCAGGGGTAGGAGAAGATTTCGGGCATGGTGAGGCCTTCGCGGTCTTCGGGCAGGTAGCCGGTGCCCATGATGCGGCGGTGCAGGTCGATGTCTTCGGAGTGGCCGACGTTGCCGGTCTGGATGAATTTCTGGGTGATGACACGTTGGCCGTTTTGAGAGAGTTGGCGGGCCAGCCAGGCGGTGCAATAGCTTTTGCCGGCGTCGGTGTCGATGCCGCTGATGAAGTAGATGGTTGATTTCATTATTCTTGTTTATTGAGTTATGTAAATGATAATTTATCGTACAGATACGCGGACTACACGGACTAAGCAGACGAACACGGATAATAATTTAAATACATATTTATCAGTACTCTCTAAAAGAAAAGTCCGTGTTTATCAGCTTAGTCCGTGTAGTCCGCGTATCCATATAAATTCCCATTTGTTTTTTTTCTTGCAATAATATAAATCGGATGATACGTCAGTGATACGCTGCGGTCGGCATGGGCGTAGAGGCGGATGTAGTCGTCGCAAAAGGCTTGCAGGCGTCCTCGGGTCCATATCTTCTTCTCGGTGCCGGTCACTCCGGTCTGTTTCAGGTGCTGCAGCACTTGGAGGGGGGGGGTGGCGAAGGGCAGGGACACTACTTCTTCTTCGGCATGAAGGATGTCGAAGTAGGGGGATAGCAGCGCTTGCAGGCTTTCCACGGAGAGGTAGTCCAGGCCGTTTCCGGTCAGGGTGCGTATCTCGTGCATGTTTTGCCGGCCGAAGGTGCTGAAGGCGAGGATGCCGTCGTCCGTGAGGAAGCGGTGGCAGCGGATGAAGAAGCGTTCGGGGTCGGCAAACCATTGCAGGGTGGAGCAGGAAGTTATCAGGTCTGTGCCCGGCGGAAAGTCGAGGGTTTCGGCGTCGCAGGGGAGGAAGCGGACGCGGGCCGGGGTGCAAAGCTCCCGCACGCATTCCTCCATTTCCGGGCAGAGGTCGTTCAGCAACAGAGTTTCCGGTTGCAGCGTGTGTAGCAGCAGGCGGGAATAGCTGCCCGTTCCGCATCCGAACTCGGCGACGTGGCGGAAAGGGGGTATGCTATCGCGGAGGCTGTGCGTGCAGGCGTGTTCCAGCAGCAGGCGCAACATCTTTTCGGCTACCTGTTGCTGCACGCGGGCTTCGCGCCCGTACGTGTTTCGTGCATGGGCAAAGCGTTGGGCCACGAGGACTTTGTCGATGGACTGGATGGCTGTGTTACAACTCATATTCTTTGCATTCGTTTCAATTCATCGTCCGCAGGTGGTATAGGAGTCATCGATGGACATTTCCCACACCTCTTGCAGCAGAAAGCGGAACATGACCTCGTCGTAGTGGGCGCTGTCCGTCACGATGACCTGGCCGTACGCCGAGCTTTCGTGGTTTAGCTGCAGGTTCTCGAAGGGGATGATCCGGTCGTTTCGGCCGATGAAGGCGTAGTCGTATTCGTAGCTGTAGGTTTTGTAGTATTTGTCGAACATATCATCGAATGTTTCTTCAGCTATCGTCGGGTCCGATCTGTCTCCAACCATTTCGAAGTATTGCTCGCGGATGCGTCTCAACTCTTCTTTTATTCCATCGAAATCCCGCCGGGGAGTTATCTCCATGAATGCTTTGTAGGCGTTGCTGTCTTTGCACATACGGCGCATGAACTTCTGGAGCGAGGCGGGCGTGAGGCCGTCGAGTGTGCCCTGATAGGTGGCCAGGGGGATGCCCTCCCGGTCGTCAATGTGGTAAGTGCTTCCGTTGAAGGCAAAGCTGAGCAGTTTGTCCTGAGGCGCATTGCTGAGGATGATTGCACCTGCCAACACGCCCATCGACCAGGCCACCACGTTTATCTGCTGATAGCGGTCGAAAACAGACCGGTCGAAGTCGAGCGTGCGGTAATCGTAGCAAATCATGTAGTCCATGCCTTTGGGACGGTATTGCTTGAAAAGGGTTTCGTCTGCCGCCCAACCGGCAAACAGCAGGAGTAGCTTAGGGTGGTTTTCGTGTACGATGTAGACTTGTTTCATTTTTCTTTTGGGGTTATTTGTTATTGTTGATGTTAATTAGGAGAGTTAACTTCTTAACTCCTCTTCTAATGCTTTAATTTCTTCTTCTTTCACCTCCGCCGTTAGCGAGAAGCGGATGCGTGATGTTCCTTCCGGCACTGTTGGCGGACGGACGGGTAAGGCATAAAATCCGTGTCGTTGCAGTGCGTCGGCACGCAGGATGGTGTCGGCACTCGGTCCTATAATCAGAGGGATGATATGGCTGACACTGGGACATGCATATCCCCGTGCCTGCAATGCTTCGCGGAGTATCCGGCTGATGTGTGCCAGATGCTCTCTCCGGTCTTGCATGTCCGGCAGCTTCCGCAGGATGAATAGCGTCCATGCGATGTTCACCGGTGGCAGGGCAGTGGTGAAGATGAGCGTGCGCATCCGGTTCACGAGGTATTCCCGTATCACCTTCCGGCACACGATGTAAGCTCCTGCCGATGCTGCTGCCTTGCCGAAGGTGCCCACGAGAAAGTCGATGTCACCGATGCAGCCGGCTTCTTCGGCACATCCCAGTCCATGCTTGCCGTGTACGCCGAAGGCATGCGCTTCGTCTACATAGAGCAGGACATTATCGTACATGTGTTTCAGTCGTACTAAAGCGGCTAAATCCGCCTGGTCGCCATCCATGCTGAAAATGCTTTCGGTGACGATGATAATCTGCCGATAGGCGGTGTGATGCTGGCTGAGCAACCGTTCCAGTTGAGCGAGGTCGTTGTGGCGGTAGCGGATGCACTTGGCGGCGGAAAGGCGGATGCCGTCTATCAGGCTGGCGTGAACCAGCTTGTCGGCAAGTATCAGTGTTTGTGCATCGCTCACGGCGGGTAGGATGCCCGTGTTGGCATGATAGCCGCTGTTGAACACAAGCGCGGCTTCTGTGCCGAACATCTGTGCCATTTCCGCTTCGAGTTCTTCGTAGACGGTGAAGTTGCCGGTCAGCAATCGGGAAGAGGAGGAAGTGGGCAGGAAGTTGTCGGGCGTCAGTGTGCCGAGAAATTCCTCTCTCAGCGTACGGTCGGCGGCAAGTCCCAGGTAATCGTTCGATGACAGGTTCAGCATACGCCGTCCGTCTACGATTACATTCCGTCCGTCGTGCTCGATTTCCGGCAAGCGGCGCAGGTTGCTATGGTCTTTTAGTTGTTGCAGTTCTTGCTGCATTTGGTTTATTGCGTTCATTGTAATAATGTTAAATGATAATTTAGGGGCAGATACGCGGACTACACGGACTAGACGGATGAACGCGGATGCTATTTTCTGTTATGGAAAGCGATACCATCTGTCATTCTGAGCGTAGTCGAAGAATCTACTCTCTTGACATAAAGTTGCGCCATCACAGCAAGAGAAGAGATCCTTCGACTTCGCTCAAGATGACAGATACTACATATTAAAAGTCCGCGTTCATCCGCCTAGTCCGTGTCGTCAGCGTATCCATATAAATTCCTATTTATCTTTTTATTTCCTTTATTATCTTAATTACCCCTTTCGTCAACTTCGTCAACTGTTCCGTCTCTATAATAAACGGCGGCATCAGATAAACCAGCTTTCCGAAAGGCCGCACCCAGATGCCTTCCTCTACAAACCGGCGTTGCATCCAGGCCATATCCACCGGTTCACTGGTCTCAATGACCCCGATAGCGCCTAGCACCCGCACATCAGCCACCTGCGGCAAACTTCGTGCAGGTTCCAGTTCCCTTTTCAGTTGCGCTTCAATGCGCGACACTTTGCCCTGCCAGTCATACTCCACCGACGTCAGCAACCGAACCGACGCGTACGCCACGGCACACGCCAACGGGTTTCCCATAAACGTGGGCCCATGCATAAAGGCCCCCGGTGCATGGTTGGAGATGGCATCCGCCACTTCATTGGTTGCCAGCACAGCCGATAGTGTCATGTATCCCCCCGTCAGTGCCTTGCCTATACACATAATATCCGACTCTACCCCCGCATGTTCCCAGGCAAACAGCCGTCCCGTACGTCCGAAACCCGTCGCTATCTCGTCGAAGATAAGCAGCAACCCGTGCTCGCGGCACAGTGCGGCCGCCTCGCGCAAGTATTGCGGATGATAAAACCACATTCCGCCTGCGCCCTGCACCACAGGTTCCAGGATGAGCGCCGCCAGTTCGTCGGCATGTTGCTCAATAGTCTCTTTCAGCGGCAGAATATCCTCCGGCATCCACTCCCCGTCGAAATGGGAACAGGGTTGAGGCACGAAATAGCGCACCGGCAATGCCGGACCAAACAGCGAGTGCATCCCTGTTACGGGGTCGCACACCGACATTGCATTCCACGTATCGCCGTGATAACCGCTGCGTATCGTCACGAAATTACTCTTCTGTTTTAAGCTGCCTTTGTCGGGCGACTCCTGGCTTTTCGCTACCCAATACTGCACCGCCATCTTCAGTGCCACCTCCACCGCCACCGAACCGGAGTCGGCATAGAATATCTTCTGCATGGAGGGCGGCACTAGCGGCAGCAGCAGTTGGCCCAACTCGATAGCCGGGTCGTGCGTCAACCCGCCAAACATGACGTGCGACATCTTCCCGAGTTGCTCCGTGGCAGCCCGGTTCAGCACCGGATGATTGTATCCGTGCACCGCTCACCACCACGATGACATACCTTCCACCAATGTCTGCCCGCTTTCCAGCGAAATCGTTGCCCCCTCGGCCTGCTTCACCTTATATACCGGAAGCGGATTGGTGGTCGACGTGTAAGGATGCCACAAGTGTTCGCGGTCGAACTGCGAACCGTTGAACTCGTAGCCCGCCTCCTCAATCAGTGCCTTATCTTCCGAAACCTTCGAGCCGAGCGTCGTCAGCAAATCCCCCACGATGGCAGAGTTGATGCCGATGTAGAGCGCCTTCTTCACCGCCTCCCGGCTCAACTGCGAACGTCCTCCGGCAAACCGGAGATAAGCCGTCGGATTGATGAAACGGAAAAGGGTGATAGTCACCAGAATTTCGTCCTCCGTCAGCGGTTGCTGATGTTCAAGCGGAGTGCCCTCGATGGGGCTGAGCAGGTTGATGGGAATGGATTGCGTGCCGAGTTCCTTCAGCGTGAAGGCAAATTCGATGCGCTGTTCCATCGTCTCGCCCATGCCGATGATGCCGCCGCTGCAGATGTCCATGTCTGCGTTGCGGGCGGCTTGCAGGGTGCGTAGCTTTTCCTCTTGCGTGTGCGTGCTGCACAGGGTGGGGAAGTGCGAGGGGGCTGTCTCCAGATTGCAGTGGTAGCGGGTGATGCCGGCTTCGTGCAAAGCTCGCAGTTCGTCTTCATTCAGCAGTCCTAGCGAGGCGCATAGCTGTATGGACGAGTGGCGGCGCATGTGGCGTGCCGTGTCGCAAAGTTGCTGCATTTGTTGGGGAGAGGGTTTTCGTCCGCTGGTGACGAGGGAGAAACGGTTGACATCCTGCCGTTCGTTATATTGTGCCTGCCTCAGGCATTCTTCGGCGGGGAGCAGGCCGTAAATGTCAGCCTTGGTGTGGTAGTGGGAAGATTGTGCGCACCATTTGCAGTTTTCGGGGCACCGTCCCGACTTGGCATTGATGATGGAACACATGTCGAACTTGCGCTGCGCGCGTGCAACGGTAATCTCGTGGGCAGCCGCATACAGCGCCTCGCGATTGGCAGTATTTGCCAGCCAGACGGCTTGGTCGGGCGATATGTCTATGCCTGCCAGCACCTGGGCTTTTAAATCGTCGATAGTCATAATATGTATGTAATAGGGGATAGTCTGAACCGCGTCTTGCTTCCTCAACGAACTGTCTGCCACGTTCTTGCGCAGGCAGCCGATGGTGACCTGCCGGCCGATGCTGGCAAATGCAGCATAGCCTTTCCGGCTCCAACGGCGGAAACGAATGTTCTGTTTGTGGGCAGGTTTCTTCTTCACGGGGTTCGGTTCGATTATAAATTTGCGGCTACAAATGTAGAAAAAGGATTCGGATTATAACGATAGGTCACCGTTTTATTTGCTTTCAGCGAGGCCTGCACGTCAATCAGCCGCTGGTTGCTGCTGCCACGGAAGTAGAGCGTTTCATCCTGTAATTCCTTTTTAAAGCGCCCGTCCACCAGCACGTCGATGTATTGCAACAGCTTCGCCTGGAGGGGATTGCGAAGCAGGTTTTCGAAAGTGTAGCCCGTATAGCACCAGATGTTTTTCCGGCTTCGCTGCTTGATGGCATACGCCAGTTCGGCAAAGCCTTCCGGCTGGAATATTGGGTCGCCACCGCTGAAGGTGACATCTGCAAACTTGTCGGCAAGAACTTTTTGCAGGATTTCATCAATGCTCATCCGGCGCCCGCGACTGATGTCCCACGACTCCGGATTGTGGCAGCCGGGACACCCGTTGGGGCATCCGGCAGCATAGATAGCGGTACGGAAACCTGGTCCGTCTGCTGTGGTATCTTCTAATATATCAAGAATGGAAAGCACTTTTTTTTAGTTGAAAGTTGAAAATTGAAAGTTGAAAATTAAGGAGGAGATGAAGATTAAAAGTTAAAAGTTAAGAGCTTGGCCCCATTATCACTCCGCATGGTCATTTTCAACTTTCAACTTTCAACTTTCAGTTTTCCCCGTGTACGACCCGATCATTCAATTCCGCAAGTTTCGCCTGGTTCCAGCGGTCGGTAGTCCCCACCAGATAGCCAGTGATGCGTTGCAGCTTGTCGATGTGCTTGCTGCCGCATTTGGGACAAACTTCAAGGTTGAGCGTGGAGTTCTCGTATCCGCACTCCAGACAACGGCTCCGGTTGTGGTTCACCGAGCCGTAACCGATGTTGTACTGGTCCATCATGTCTACCGCGCGCATTATCACCTCCGGATTGTGGGTGGCATCACCGTCAATCTCCACATAGAAGATGTGTCCGCCACGCGTCAGGTCGTGATAAGGCGCTTCCACTTCGGCTTTGTGGCGGGTGCTGCATTTGTAGTACACTGGCACGTGGTTGGAGTTGGTGTAGTAATCCCGGTCGGTAATGCCCGGAAGAACCCCGAACTTCTTGCGGTCCACCCGCGTAAACTTGCCCGATAAACCCTCGGCAGGAGTAGCTAGCACGCTGTAGTTATGTTGGTATTCTTTGGAGAATTGATTGGCACGGTCGCGCATGTAAGTCACGATTTTCAGTCCCAGTTCCTGAGCCTCTTCCGACTCTCCGTGATGCTTTCCGATGAGCGCCACCAAGCACTCCGCCAAGCCGATAAATCCGATGCCCAGTGTTCCCTGATTGATGACCGAAGCAATCGTATCGTTCGGCCCCAGCTTTTCGCAACCCAGCCACAAGGCGGACATCAGCAAGGGGAACTGCTTGGCATACGCTGTCTTCTGGAACTCCATGCGCTCGTGCAGTTGGCGTGCCGTCACTTCGAGCATCAAGTCCAACTGGGCAAAGAAGCGGGCGATGCGCTGCTCCTTGTCTTCGATGTCCATGCACTCGATGGCGAGACGGACGATATTGATGGTGGAGAAAGAAATGTTTCCGCGTCCGATGGAAGTCTTGGGGCCGAAGCGGTTCTCGAACACGCGCGTGCGGCATCCCATCGTTGCCACTTCGTGCTCGTAGCGCTTCGGGTCGGTGGCGTCCCAGTTCTCGCTCCGGTTGAAGGTGGCGTCCGGGTTCAGGAAATTGGGGAAGAAACGGCGTGCCGTCACCTTGCAGGCAAGCTGGTAGAGGTCGTAGTTGCGGCCTTCGGGCAGGTAGCTCACGCCCCGCTTCTTCTTCCATATCTGGATGGGGAAGATGGCGGTTTCACCGTTGCCCACCCCCTGATACGTGCTTTTCAGCAGTTCGCGGATGATGCAACGCCCTTCGGCAGAGGTGTCCGTGCCGTAGTTGATGGAGCTGAACACCACCTGGTTTCCGCCGCGCGAGTGTATCGTATTCATATTGTGGATGAACGCCTCCATGGCCTGATGCACCCGTGCCACGGTCTTGTTGACGGCATGTTGCACGATGCGGCGTTCGTCAGACAGTCCGTCGAGTGGCTGTTGCAGGTAGTCCGTCAGGTCCTTGCGGTAGAGATGTGAATAATCCTTTCCGTTCAGTTCTTCCAGGTTCTTGATTTCTTCGATGTAACTGTTGCGCACGTAGGGAGCCAGGTAGAAGTCGAAAGCCGGGATGGCCTGTCCGCCGTGCATTTCGTTTTGCGCGGTTTCCAGTGAGATGCAGCCCAGGATGCTGGCGGTTTCGATGCGCTTGGCAGGGCGCGACTCTCCGTGTCCGGCCGAGAAACCGCCCGTCAGGATGCGGTCTAGCGGGTGCTGTACGCAGGTCAGGCTCTTGGTGGGATAATAATCCTTGTCGTGGATGTGGAGGTAATTATGGGCGACGGCTTCCAGCACTTCATCGCTCAGGAGATAATCGTCTACAAACGGCTTAGTGGTCTCGCTGGCAAACTTCATCATCATGCCCGCCGGAGTGTCGGTATTCATATTGACATTCTCGCGCGTGATGTCGTTGGACTTGATGTTAATGATTTCCAGAAACATATCGCGGGTTTTGGCTTTGCGGGCGACGCTTCGTTGGTTGCGGTAGGCTATGTATTTCTGGGCGACATCCTTGCGGCTGCTCTTCATCAGCTCCACTTCCACCAGGTCTTGAATGGCTTCCACAGTCATCTGCGCGTCCCCCTTGAAAGATATGTGGTCGGTGATTTGGCGTATCAGTTGCATGTCCTCTCCCTTGTCCGTGTGGAGCATGGCTTTGCGGATGGCGGTCACTATTTTCTCTTCTTTGAAGCCGACGATACGTCCGTCACGCTTGATAACTGTTTGTATCATATTCGTTGCATTTTTAGATTTTTAATTGAGCAAACAAAGATACCGTTCTTATCTATAAGTTTTCGCTTTTGGAAAACTTTTGTTGCTTTAAAAATAGTTAATCTATTGATATATAAATGTTTTAGTTTATAAACTTGGAAACTTTATGCTTGTACTTGTTATTTTGGCTTTACATTATTGTTAATTCTCTGATACATTATGTGTTAATCAATTTCGGAATGCCGGATGAGAAATAGGGAATTTACCTGTAGTTTTTCCGAATCCTTTGGCTATATTTGCGACAACCAGTAATTATCAAAATATAAATGAGTATGGGAAATGTGTTTCCACCGTTCAAAGTCGATATTGCGGGAATGTTTTGTACCCCTGCTGCATTGCAGGATGCACGAACCCAATATCAAAACGGGCAAATCAGTCTGCATGCGTTGCAGGCTGTTGAAGATGCAGAAATACGTAATCTGGTTGAACGCTTGGAGTCCGGAGGGATGAAGGTTGTATCGGATGGCGGTTTTCGCAGTCGTGATTTTCTAGAAGGTTGGGATGGAATTTGTTGCAAACCGGAATTGCAGTCTTCGTCGGCTGCGGCAGGGTTGCAGCTGAATGGAAGAATTAGTTTGTCACATCATCCGGTGTGGCAGGATTTTGCTTTCTTGTCGGAAGTGACAGCAGACGACGTGTTGCCTAAACAGCATATACCCTCGCCGGGCAAGCTGCTGATGCGTATTTTCGGTGAAGTGGAAGCAGAACGTTTAAAGCAGGTTTATCCGGATGTAAATGTATTGCTGGACGATTTAGCCGTTGCTTACAAAAAGATATTGATGGGGCTCTACGAAGCCGGATGCCGCTATGTGCAGTTCGACGGAGTGAAGTCTATGTTGAGCGACGAGGCTGTCCGTCTCAACAACCGTGTGTTGCGCGAACGGCCGGAAGGTCTGTTCATAGCCTTTCATGCCGCAACGGACATGCTGATACGCCTGCACGGTGCCGATGCCTATTTCCTAAGTTATGATAGCGGCATTTGCGACCGTAGCCGCTTGTTGTGGTTTTTGCACGAAAAGGAAGCTATGTTCGGCCTCGTGGTATCCTATTATCCCGAAGAGGATGAGCTGGACGAACTACAGGCAAAGATAGAAGAAGTCTTGAATTATATTCCGCTGAAGCGTTTCACGCTCTGTCTGCCGGATGCCGACAGTCTACTCCATTCTTCGGAAACGGATGAGGAAGAGCAGTGGAAAACGATTGCGTTGGCAAAGGAAATGGCGATGCGTCTGTTTTCTATCTGACGAACGGCATTGAAGCACTTCGTGAAGGCAAACCACACACCTCAGTAAGACAAACCACACAGCTCAGTAAAGCAAACCACGCAGCTCATCAACTGTGAGCTGCGTGGTTTGCCCTACTGAGCTGTGTCATTTGTTTCGTTGAGATGTCTCATTTCAAATGGGATCAGTCATAAAACTTGGTGGGTGCTTTTCTGTGAGCTGTATACTAGCTATTATTCACCCGTACAAGATTTAATCAAAACCGTACAGAAATGAAACTAATGATAAGCGATACTATCTGTCATCCTGTTTTCTATGACTTGCCCAAACATTTTGCTAATTAATTTTCGGGCAATTATCAAAATGTTTGGGCAAGTCATAGAAAACAGGATGACAGATAGAACCCTTTTATCAGTCTTCTTCTTACTTGATAACTTCTGCCAATTTCTCTTGCAGTTCGTCACCATGTAAGCCGCGTGCAAGAATAGTTCCATCGGCATCAATCAACACCGTGTGGGGAATACTGCTAACGGCATACAACCGGGCACCTTCATTGTTCCAGTATTTCAGGTCGGACATTTGAGGCCATGTGATATTCAGTTTCTTGATACCCTCTTTCCATGCCTCACCGTTCTGGTCGAGCGATACGCCTACGATTTCAAAGCCTTTATTCTTGTATTTGGCATATGCCTCTACCAGATTAGGCATTTCGCGACGGCAAGGACCGCACCAGCTTGCCCAAAAGTCAACGAGCACCACTTTGCCTTTGCCCGCGTAGTCGGACAGCTTCACGTCCTTACCTTCGGGTGTCTGCATCTCGAAATCGGTGAACTTCTGTCCAACGGCAGTAGCTTTCATCTTTTCTACATTGTTCTTGATGCGGATAATGATGTCATCGTTATCGTAAGCGGCAGGAATTTGCGACATCAGCGGGTCGAGTTCCTTCACGTCCATATAGTAGAAATTCTGTTTCAGCAACTGCACGCCCACGGCATTGGTGATGTTCTTATCGATGCTGGCTTTGACGGCCTCCATCTTCTTGTTTTCCAATGCATCTATCTCCTGACCTTTGGCCTGGCGCTGATCGTCGGTCAGCGTGGTGTCAGACATGGTGTTGTAGATAGCCATCATCTGGCCGTCCAGTCCGTTGAGTTGCACTCTGATTTCCTGATAAATATCATTGTTGGGTGTGCCCATGGCAGAGTCGTTTTCACCGTTGCTCAGGTTGACGTTAATCTTTCCGTTTTCGAGGAAGAAGTCAATAGCCATGCCATCTTTTCCTTCAAGTTTGCAGGAGATGTAGCGGCTGGCAACCGTATCTTGTTGGCCTTTGAAAGTGAAAGTTCCGTTAGTGATGACAGCCGTATCCAGTTTTACGAATTGGCGTCCTTCGATAGTTTCCAGATAAACGGTGTCGCCGTCGGCTGCACCCTCTACCGTTCCGGTCACGGTGTAACCTTTGTTTCCACCGGTACAAGCTGCAAATACAGCGGCAGCGGCTAGCAGGTAAGTTAATTTTTTCATTGCTTCTTTCTTTTAAAGTAAATATATAGCGACAAAGATAATAATAAAAAAATCCCCTCCGGTATAACCAGAGAGGATTTTATGTTTTTTGTCCCTCTTATCGGGAAACCGTGCCGTTTTATTCGGCAGCAGCTTCTGTTGCGGGAGCTTCTGCGGCCGGAGCTTCAGTAGCGGGTGCTTCTGCAACAACCTCGGCCGGAGCTTCAGTAGCTGCTTCTGCAACTTCTTCTGCCGGTGCTTCAGCAGCTTTCTTTTCAGCTTCTTCAGCAGCCTTCTTTTCGGCCGATGCTTTAGCTTTTACTTCGTTTACTTTCTTTTCAGCTTCCAGGCGTGCTTTTGCTTCAGCTTTCTTTGCTTCTTCTTCTTTAGTCTTCAGAGCAGCCAAACCACTTTGTTTGTTGTTCTTCCAAGCTTCGAATTTAGCTTCAGCTTCTGCTTCGCCGAATGCGCCTTTGGCTACACCGCCCAAGAGGTGTTTCTTCATGTAAACGCCTTCACGGGAAAGGATGTTGCGAACGGTGTCAGTAGGTTGTGCACCTTTCAATACCCAGTCGAGTGCGCGGTCGAATTTCAAATCTACTGTGGCAGGATTGGTGTTAGGATTGTAAGTACCAATCTTCTCAATAAATTTACCATCACGTGGTGCTCTTACGTCTGCAATTACGATAGAGTAGAAAGCGTAGCTTTTACGTCCATGTCTTTGTAATCTGATTTTTGTTGCCATTTAATTAATGTTTTTAGTTAATGATTTGATGCTACTATCTCGTAATAGCGGGCGCAAAGGTAAGAAAGATTTTTGATTTATGAATTCAGATTTCAGATTTATTTGCTTGTGCCCTGCAATAAATCATAAATCTGAGCTCTGAAATCAGAAATCAGAACTCTGAAATCTCAAGAGTATCTTCTGGGATACCTTATTAATATAGCCAGCAGCGCGCATATTCCCATGCAGAACGGGTAGTACAGATTGCCTATGATGCTGAGTGGTGAGACACCGGCAAGTCCGGCAGCTATCAGCATCTGCGCTCCGTAGGGGATGATGCCTTGTATCAGGCACGAGAATGTGTCCAGGATGCTGGCCGTTTTCCGGCAGTCGAGGTGGAAACGCTTGGCGATGTCTTTGGCGATGGGGCCGGTGGTGATGATGGCGATGGTGTTGTTGGCAGTGCAGAGATTGGCCACGCTGACCAGTGCGGCGATGCTCAACTCCGCGCCCCGCTTACCGGTGACGTGCCGTGTCAGGCGGGACAGGATGAAGTCGATGCCTCCGTTGTAGCGGATGGTTTCGAGCATACCGCCTGCCAGTAGTGTAATGATTATCAGTTCGCCCATGCCCGTGATGCCCGTCCCCATAGCACCGAACCAGTTGAAGAAAGCGGTACTCAGCCCCGGGCCAGTGTTGGTGAGAATTTCCGCAGACGTGCATACGTCGATAATTCCCGTCGAAATAATGCCAAGCAACAGCACCAGCATCACGTTCATTCCTGCCACGGCCGTACCCAGCACGATGAGGTAGGGGATTACCTTTATCCATTCTATCGCCTGTATCTCCGGAGATGCCGCCAGCGATAACCCTTGGAAGACATAAATCCCCAGTACGATAAGCGCTGCGGGTACCACTATCATAAAGTTTACTTTGAATTTGTCCCTCATCACGCAGTCCTGCGTCTTGGTGGAGGCAATGGTCGTGTCCGAGATAAATGAGAGGTTGTCTCCGAAGAACGAACCGCCCACCACAATTGCCACCATATAAGGAATGTCGATACCCGTCTTTCCCGCTAGCCCCACGGCCACGGGCGTCAATGCCACGATGGTGCCCACACTGGTGCCGATGGACAGTGAAATGAAGCAGGCGGCAATGAAGATGCCCGGCAGTAGCAGGCTGTCCGGCAGGATGTAGAGGGTGAGGTTTACCGTGGCGTCGATGGCTCCCATGTGTTTGGCGCTCTGGGCGAAGGCTCCCGCCAGGATGAATATCCATATCATCAGCAATATGTTCTTATTGCCGGCTCCTACGGAGAACTGGTAAATCCGTTGCTCCAGGTTCAGTCCCCGCGTGATGGCGATGGCATAGCAGGATGAAATCAGGAAAGCTACCGTGATAGGTACTTTATAGAAATCGTTTACAAGTAGTGACGTAACCAGGTATAGGCAAAGAAACACAGCCAACGGGCTCAGTGCCCACCAACCACCTTTTTGCCTTTGAAGTGTATCTGTATCTACGGACATGCTCTTATGTTATTGAAATTGGGCGCAAAGGTAAGAAAAAAGGAGGTTCCTCAAAAGCGGTTTTCACCACAGATTACACAGATTAACACAGATTTTTCTTATTAATGCTAATCTTTAGTTCACCACGGAGGGCACAGAGTCTCACAGAGTTTTATAGATTAAATCCGTGTTAATCTGCGTAATCTGTGGTGAAAAAGAAAAACTCTGTGAGACTCTGTGTCCTCCGTGGTGAACTCTTTACAGCGTCACCCCCGTCTTGAAGATTGCAATCTCCTTGTATCCCTTCTTTTCATTGTTCACGAACTCGCCGCTCGCCACTTTGATGATGTAGTCGATAAACCGTTCGCAAGTCTTCTCCATCGGTTCGTTTTCAAGAATGACCCCTGCATTGAAGTCAATCCATCCGGGCTTGTTCTTGGCAAGTGTGGAGTTGGTAGAAATCTTCATCGTAGGCACATAAGTGCCGAAAGGTGTTCCGCGTCCGGTAGTGAACAGCACCATGTGGCATCCGCAGGAAGCGAGGGCCGTGGCAGCCACCAAGTCATTGCCCGGAGCCGACAGCAAGTTCAACCCCTTCACTTTCAATCGTTCGCCATAAGGAAGCACACCGTCCACATAGCTCTTGCCGCACTTTTGCATGCAGCCCAACGCCTTGTCTTCCAGTGTCGAGATACCTCCCGCCTTATTTTCCGGAGACGGATTTTCACCCACCGGCTCTCCGTGTGAAAGGAAATATTCTTTGAAGTCATTGATAAGTTTCACTGTCTCTTCAAACAGTTCTTTGTTGCGGCAGCGGTTCATCAAGATGGTTTCCGCGCCAAACATCTCCGGAACTTCGGTCAGTACACTCGTGCCACCCTGTGCAATAAGAAAGTCGGAGAACATACCCAGCAACGGATTGGTCGTGATGCCCGAGAAACCGTCGGAGCCGCCACACTTCAATCCTACACGCAACTCGCTCAAAGGCACCTCCGTGCGTTCGTCCCGGCTTGCCTTCTCATAAAGTTCGCGAAGCAACTTCAACCCTTCCTCGTATTCGTCGCCCACTTTCTGCGTCACCATAAACTTCACGCGGTCGGTGTCATAGTCACCCAAAAACTCGCGGAACACATCCGGCTGATTGTTCTCGCATCCCAGCCCTACAACGAGCACCGCACCCGCATTGGGATGCAGCACCATATCCCGTAAAATCTTCTTTGTGTTTTCGTGGTCGTCTCCCAACTGCGAGCAACCGTAATTATGCGGATACGCCATGATAGCATCCACCCCTTTACCGCCCGTCTCGCGGCGCAGGCTTTCTGCAAGCTGATTAACGATGCCGTTTACGCAACCCACCGTCGGGATAATCCAGATTTCATTGCGCACACCCACATCACCATTCTTCCGTCTGTACCCTTTGAACGTCAGGTTCTTCTGCGGAATGTCCAGTTTTACTTCCGTCGGATTGTACGTATATTCCAGCAGTCCGGCAAGGTTGGTCTTGATTGTATTTTCATTCATCCAGTCTCCTTGCTTCCTGGCGGTGCGGGCATGGCCGATAGGATACCCGTACTTGATAACATCTTCTCCTGCTGCAAAATCTTTCAAGGCAAATTTGTGTCCGGCGGCACCTCCTCATTCAATGTGATTTCCTCGCCGTCCACCATCAGTTTCTCACCTGCGGGCAGCGTAACGATGGTCACTGCAACATTATCGGCAGGATTGATTTTCAAGAACTTTGTTTCCATATGTATGTTTTTTAATTAGTTAGCACAATGAATGGGAATTTATTTCACCACAGAGTACACAGAGTCTCACAGAGTTTAAAGAAAAAATTAAAGAAACGCAGATTAACGCAAATTCACGCAGATTATTTATATAATTAGAGTTTTCTTTGCGAAAATCTGCGTTAATCTGCGTTTGATAAAAAACTCTGTGAGACTCTGTATCCTCTGTGGTGAAACACTAAATCTCATTTGCTATAATAAAAATCAATATTCTCCTTTGTCAGCAAGTCAATCGGCATGAAATTCTCCCTTGCCACCTCCTTTTTCAGGATTAGATGGTCGCACAACGTTTTGATGCCGTTGAACCCTTGCAAGGCAGGTTGCTGTGCTATCAGGAAAAAGACGTTTCCCTGCTTCAGGCAGTCCACATTCCGTTGCAGCAAGTCATATCCCATGAGATTAAAATCTTTTCTTCCGTGCTTCTGTAGATATTCTCCGATGATATACGCTTTTGAATTGAAGGTGATACCATTCTTCACATCGGGATGCGCCTGGAAAAACTCATCCAGCATCTGCGTATTCTCACTGTCGCGTTTGGCATGCAAGTCCAGTTCCCAGATTTGGCAGGAGGAATGATGCTCCTGCATATACTCGCGGAAACCTATTTCCCTGCGCTCCTGCTGGTTAGACCCCACGATACCCTCGTTTATCTTGCGGAAGATAACCACCTCTCCGGCATCCTCCCCGGCAAGCAACATCAGCATACGCGCGGCAAAATATCCGCTTTGGTGCGAGTTCTGGCCGAAAAAGGAGAGGGCAGGGGTTTCCTTTATATTCGAGTCTATATATATATAAGGTATATTCCGTTTTTCCAGTTCGTCGGTGAAAGACGTAGTATATTGCGGTGCGGTAGGGGCAACCATCACCCCGTCCGGCTCCTGCTCCAGGATGCAACGTGCCGACTCGGCAAACGAACGGTAATCGTGTGGATCGTAGTAGGATAGCTCCACCGTGATGTTGAAGTCCGAATAAGTCGTCAGTGCATTTTGTATGCCCGTCTCCACATCCGTCCAATACTCGCCTCTCTCATGTTGGGGCAGCAGGCAGGCAAACGCATACTTCTTGTTGGAAGCCAATGCGCTGGCATACATATTAGGCTGATAGTTCAGCTTTTCCAGAATTTCCTCCACCCGTTTCCGGCTGGCTTCCGACACTCCGCTGCGTCCGTGTATCACACGGTCTACGGTTCCCACCGAAACATCCGCCATCTTGGCAATGTCCTTTATTCTTATTCTTTCCGGTGCATCCATGACATTTACAATTTACAAAGTACAATTTGCTGCGTGCATCCTTCACCGTACATTCCCTTTACCTTATATATGTATTTCAAAGCCGTTATTTTGCCCCTTTTGTACATTGTAAATGGTAAATTGTACTTTCCCTTGTGCTCGCACACAATAATAATCTTAATATTTTCGACACAAATATATAACAATTTTTGTAATTACGAAAATTGTTGTATCTTTGTGCTCGTACACGAAAGCTATGAAGAACGAACCAAATCGAAGTTTACTCTCCATAGTATCAGTTGCTTAACCCGAAAATAAGGGCTGAAATGATAAATTGAAAGAAACAAATTAATCACATATTTAATAAAAACATAGAATTATGGGAAAGAAAGTCGTTGCATTAGGTGAAATCATGCTGAGACTGTCCACTCCGGGAAACACTCGTTTCGTTCAGTCCGATTCTTTTGATGTGGTATATGGCGGTGGCGAAGCCAATGTTGCCGTTAGCTGTGCCAACTACGGTCATGAGGCCTACTTTGTAACAAAATTGCCGAAACACGAAATCGGTCAGTCAGCAGTCAATGCACTGCGCAAGTATGGTGTGAAAACCGACTTCATCGCACGTGGCGGCGACCGTGTAGGTATCTACTATCTGGAAACCGGTGCTTCTATGCGTCCCAGCAAGGTCATCTACGACCGTGCACACTCTTCTATCTCCGAAGCTGCTCCTTCCGACTTCGACTTCGATGCCATCATGGAAGGCGCCGACTGGTTCCACTGGTCCGGCATCACTCCCGCCATCTCCGACAAGGCTGCCGAACTGACCCGTCTGGCTTGCGAAGCTGCCAAGCGTCATGGCGTCACGGTGTCTGTCGACCTCAATTTCCGCAAGAAACTCTGGACGAAGGAAAAAGCCCAGTCCATCATGAAACCGTTGATGAAATACGTGGATGTCTGCATCGGCAACGAAGAAGATGCTGAACTCTGCCTCGGTTTCAAGCCCGATGCTAACGTAGAAGCCGGCGAAACGAATGCCGAAGGCTACAAGGGCATCTTCAAAGCAATGGCAAAAGAATTCGGTTTCAAATATGTAATCTCTACCCTGCGCGAGTCCTTCTCAGCTACTCACAACGGCTGGAAAGCTATGATTTACAACGGCGAGGAATTCTATGAATCAAAACGTTACGACATCAACCCCATTATCGACCGTGTAGGTGGTGGCGACTCATTCTCAGGCGGTATCATCCACGGTCTGCTGACGAAGCCCAACCAAGGTGCAGCCCTTGAGTTTGCCGTAGCAGCTTCTGCCCTGAAGCACACCATCAACGGTGACTTCAACCTCGTATCCATCGAAGAAGTAGAAGCCTTGGCAGGTGGCGACGCAAGCGGTCGCGTTCAACGCTAAGTTCATATCGTAATTAGTAATTCATAATTCGTAATTAAAGAAATGGCAAAGTTTGATAAAATAGCCGTCCTGAACAAGATTGGTTCAACCGGTATGGTTCCTGTATTCTACCATAAAGATGCAGAAGTAGCAAAGAAAGTCGTAAAGGCATGTTATGACGGTGGTGTTCGCGCATTCGAGTTTACCAACCGCGGTGACTTTGCTCACGAAGTATTTGCCGAAGTTGTGAAGTTTGCAGCCAAAGAATGCCCCGAAATGGTAATGGGCGTAGGCTCCATCGTAGACCCTGCAACGGCAGCGCTCTACCTGCAACTGGGCGCCTGCTTCGTTGTAGGCCCCTTGTTCAACCCCGAAATCGCTAAGATTTGCAACCGCCGTCTGGTGGCTTACACTCCGGGATGCGGAAGCGTATCCGAAGTAGGCTTCGCACAAGAAGTAGGTTGCGACCTCTGCAAGATATTCCCGGGCGACGTACTCGGTGCGAAACTCGTGAAAGGCCTCTTGGCTCCGATGCCCTGGTCCAAACTGATGGTGGCCGGTGGTGTAGAACCGACTCAGGAAAACCTGACCTCCTGGATTAAAGCCGGCGTGTTCTGCGTAGGCATGGGTTCCAAGCTCTTCCCCGGCGATAAGGTAGCTGCCGAAGACTGGACATATGTGACCGAAAAATGTAAAGAAGCTCTGGCTTACATAGCAGAAGCCAGAAAATAAGGAGATTTACAATTTACCATTTACAATGTACAAATGGGCTGCGCAGTTATTCCGCATGGCAAATTGTACATTGTACATGGTACATTGTACATGAAATTTCGTTTTGTTTAAAGGTGTTTAAAGGGGACAGCCATCGAAATGCTTCGGCGTTTCGGTGGCTTGTTTTTTTTGTGTTTACAAGTGTAAATACGTCGCTTGGTTTTCTAAAACAATGTTATAAAACAGCTTTTTTTGCTTCGACTGTTTGCGCACACAGAAAAAAGATGTACCTTTGCAGTGCAGTTGGGAAGCTGTATAACATATCAAAAATAGAAAATTGTTTGTTTTCGATAGAAGATATTAGTTTGAAGGTAAAAAGATTGAATGATTTTCATAAGCTAAAAGATTTTGGATTAAAAATAGGTAAATAGGTAATTAAGGTAAAAGTTGAAGTTTTCTCATAGGTAATAGAAGACTGTTTTTTAAGAGGTAAAAAGAAAGATTGTTTTTTAAGGTAACAAATTGATGCAAAATTAAAAGAAAAGCCTAAATGGCTTTTCTTATGAGTGGCGAGGAGTTCGGGAGAACTTGCTCGTTTTTTTTGTTTCATCTACTTCCTTTTTGCATATTTCATCCATTTTTTTTGTTTCTTTTTTGTATCTTTGTTCCGTCATCCTCAAAAATGTCGTTATAGAAATAAACAGGTAAATTGCTGAAACTTTGGAATATATATTACATATAGTCGACTGGATATTATATGCGTTGTTTGCGATAAACATATTATATCTGCTGGTTTATAGTTTGGCGTCGTTGCGTCATAAGGTTGTCGAGACTCCCCCGGCCAAGGAGTTCAAGCGCTTCGCTTTGCTCATTCCGGCCTATAAGGAAGACACCGTCATTCACGAGTGCGTACAGTCCTGCCTCGACCAGGAATATCCTTCCGACCGTTTCGATACCATTGTCATTTCCGACAGTATGCAGCCCGAAACCAATGCCTCCCTCGCTTCGCTACCCATCCGCCTGGTAGAAGTTCACTTCGAAAAGAGTACCAAATCCAAAGCGCTCAATGCTGCAATGGCCGCCATCGGAAACGATTACGACATAGCCATCGTGCTGGATACCGACAACGTAATTCCTTACGATTACCTTCAAGACGTCAACAACTTCTACGCCCGTCCCGGTGTAGAGATTGTGCAGACCCACCGCATAGCCAAGAACCTGAACAGCGACATGGCGCTGCTCGATGCCGTCAGCGAAGAGATAAACAACTCCATCTTCCGTTTGGGTCACGTCGAGTTGGGCATGTCCGCCGCCCTCATCGGTTCGGGAATGGCCTTCCGCTACGACCTGTTCCGCGATACAATGGCGGGCGTCACGGCAGTGGGCGGTTTCGACCGTGAACTGGAACTCACCTTGCTCTACAAGGGCAAACACTTCCACTACCTGCCCGACACCTTCGTTTTCGACGAAAAGATACAGAACGCCAACGACTTCTCCCGCCAGCGCCGCCGCTGGTTGTCGGCACAGTGGCACTACTGCAAAGTATTTGCCAAGTACCTGTGGCGAGCCATCTACAAGCGCAACTGGGACTTCTGCGACAAGATGTTCCAGCAATTCTGCGCCCCCCCCGCCTGTTGCTGCTGGGCTTCACCGGCATACTGGCCGTTTTCTTCACTTTCTACAACTGGTGGTGGAGCCTCAAGTGGTGGATTGCCCTCATCCTGCTTTGCGTTGCGCTGTTTGCAGCCATTCCCTGCAAGTATCGCACCAGCCGCCTTACCCTGTCTATCCAGTCCTTGCCCTATACGTTCCTGCTGATGGCAGCAAATATCTTTAAGCTGCGCGGAGCCAACAAGAACTTTATACATACGGCACACGGGGTAGGCGAGTAACAGTAAAAAAGTACATACAAATGATTTACGGGAAACTCAGTTTGAAAGACTGGCGCACGGCCATAGTAGCAGGCGAAGCGCCGCAGTCCGTTTTCGAGACTTACAGTCTGCGGCTTTTCTTTTACGGTACCATCTATAATAAAGATGTTTTCCAAACAGACTCCGATTTTGCCCGTATAGCTGCCGATGCATACTTGCTAGACCTTAAAAACGGCTTTTCACGCCTCGACGGTTCGTTCACAATTGTTTATTTCTCCGAGGACGAATGCGGCATCGTGCGTGACATGCACGGCACCCATTCCCCCGTCTATGTACATGCAAATGGAGAGTTTGCCACTTCCCTTAGTTATTTTGCGAAATACATTGACAAGAACGGCCTGAACACCCCTGCTTTGAGCCGTGCCCTGCAACGTGGATATATCCCTCAAGACAGTACGCCTTTATCCGATATTTGTCAGATAGAGCCTGGCCATTCCTATAAAATCTGTAAGCACCTTGCCGGTAGTGCCGATACCTTGCCGAACTATTCCGGTGGATACGCCGACATCCGTCCTGTCGTGGAGAAAGCGCCTGACGTAGAAGCCTATTCCCGTCGCTATGGCGAACTCCACGAACAAGCCATCCGCCGTCGCATAGGGAGCAGCAACCGTGTAGGCATCCTTTTGAGCGGTGGGTACGACTCCGGTTTCAACCTTGCCGCCTTGCGCAAGGTCTACGATGGCGAAATCAATTCCTACTCCGTTGGCTTTAAGGGAGATACATGGACAGAGCTTCCTATGACCCGGTTGATGTCCGACACCTTTGGCACCCGCCATCACGAATACGAGATAGACAGAACAGAGATAAATGCCCTGCCCGACATCGTCCGTTTTCTTGGCGAGCCCTTCGTTGAAGGCGGACTTATGGTGAACTACTGTGCCATGCGCATGATAGGAGCCGACAAGCCCGAAGTCATTCTGGGCGGCGACGGCAGCGACCAATATTTCGGAACATCCGGCCGCGAAGTAGCACTCCATTACCTGGCAGCCCGCATGGGCATGCATCCTTTGCTTTGTAGCGTAGATAATCTGCTGGGCGCAGCCTCCCTCGATACGGGCGGCAAACCGTCCCGCATCCATTTCCATTTAGACAAGATACTTCATATCCTGGAAGGCGAGCGCTTCGGCTTTTCCGACTCTGCCTTGTGCGAATTATTGCAGCATCCCCAAAAAGATTTTGAACGTGCAAAAACCGTAGAACCAGACATTCGCAGTTTCGAGCACCTCTATACCCAGCACGCATTAGTCTCCGATTTGGAGATTGTCATCAACCGTATCATCATCTACAAAGCCTCCCGCATGGCCCGAATGTTCGGCAACAACCTGACTTTCCCCTTTATGGATTTAGACCTTTTCCACTTCCTGCAGCAGCTCCCCGTCGGCCTGAAGTGCAAAGGCGACAGCGTTTGGAAGATTGCCCGCGGACAACTCACCTCAAAATATCTCCTGAAGTATCACTATAAACCCCTGCTGTCCCCCGCCATCGCCTCCAAGAAGAAGCAAGGAGGTTTTGCCCCTATGCCGTTGTTCTTCGCAGATGTGGCACAGCGTGCCCGCCTGAAAGATTTCATCCTTTCTTCCGGCATCTACGACAACTATCTTCGTCGGGATGCGATAGAGAAATTCCTAAGCGACTACGACCGTGAAGCCTTGCAGACGGGTGTCTGGTTCTGGTATCGTCAGAACCGGGCTTTGCAATACTTCAATTTGCTGGCGCTTGTCACGTGGTGGGAGGAGTTTGTAGAAGGAAAAGAAGTGCGGTATTAAAAAAAAGTCTTATATTTGTTCCTATACAAAACCAAGTAGGTCCAAAAGCATGAAAGTTTCCATCATTATTCCCGTTTACAACGTTTCCAAATACATAGAGCGTTGCCTCCTGTCTGCCCTGAACCAGACGTGGCAAGACTTGGAAATTATTCTGGTAGACGACTGCACTCCCGATAATTCTATGGAGATAGCCCGCCGGGTCGTTGCGTCTCATGCGAGGGGAGGGATAGTGACTTTCCTGAAACATGATGAGAACCGGGGATTGTCGGCTGCCCGCAACACGGGTATTGCTGTGGCTCAGGGTGAATACGTTTATTTTTCGGATAGCGATGACTACCTTCCGGACAATAGCATGGAGCTACTGGCAGACTCTGCCCTCAGATACTCCTCCGATTTGGTGGTGGGAAACTTTCAGATTACCGGTGCCGACCGTTGGGCACCTCCCTTGCAGCTTCCTACGGGCGTATTATCCGGGAGCAACGATATTCTTTCGTCCTATGCTCGTCGGGAGTGGTATGTAATGGCATGTAACAAGTTAGTGAACAAGACTTATCTGCTTCGTCATGAACTATACTTTCAGGAAGGCATTATTCACGAAGATGACTTGTGGTCGTTCAAGATGGCTTGCACTGCGCAAACTGTCAGTATCGTCAACCTTCCGACCTATTATTATTTTATGCAGCCCAACTCCATCATGCGTGCACCTTCGCTGCGAAATTTGGAATGTCGGGTAGCAGTTATCGGATACATGTACGACTATATATGCTCGGCAAAGCATTTATCTGAAAATCGCTTTGTATATTCGATATACGAGAATTCCAAAGCCGCCTACTTCGACCGCATTATCTATTTTACGAAAGACACCGGCTTCCATTATCGCAGTTATCAGGCTTTCCGTCAGAAGAAATACATTTCGGCATGGAAGGCTGTCTGGCGCTTCCATCCGGGCATGGCATTGGTGCTGCGCAATCTGCACTATGCATTGCCCTGCCGTATGGGCTATCTCTATTTCAAACTCTTCGTGCAGATATCCTATTATTGGAAAGTATTGCCTATCAAACTAAGGAAGTTGTTTCGCTTAAAGTAAAACCCCTATTATGGAGAAAAGCCCGGAAATATCAGTAATAGTCCCCGTCTATAAAGTGGAGAAATACTTGCCCCAATGTATCGACAGCATTCTTGCGCAGACACTCGCAGACTTTGAATTATTGTTGGTAGATGACGGGAGCCCTGACCGTAGCGGGGAAATCTGCGAGGAATATGCTCGGAGAGATAAGCGAATACGTGTTTTTCATCAGGAGAATGCGGGATTGAGTTGTGCGCGTAATGTGGGATTAAGAGAAGCGAAAGGAAAGTATATATCTTTTGTCAACTCGGACGATTATGTTACCCCGGATTATTTATGTGCTCTTTACGACGTTATGCAGCGGCAGCAAACAGATAGAGGAGTGGTAACTGGTAGCTTTATCAGACTTTTTCCAGACAAAGAAATTTTGTTTAATGTTCCCGAACTGTCATTGACTGCTTCGGATACCCACAAGTTGGTTACAGACCTTATAGATAAAAGGATAATGTATGCATGTAGCAAGCTCTTCAGCAGAGAGTTAATTTGTTCGCGTGGAATACGGTTCGTTCCCGGCGTGTCTGGATTGGAAGATATGTTGTTCATGCTGGACTATTGCCGTTATGCTGATTTTGTAGTGGTGAGGAATTTGCATAATTATTGCTACCGTGTGTTCTATTCCACAGAAGCGCTGTCAGTCCGCATTAATTCATATCGGCGTGAAGTCTCGGCCTATCGCGAATTTTTTGAAAGACTGAAATCCTATCAGTCTCATTTTGGATTGATGGACAAGGATATGATAAAGGCATGGCAATCATTGACTGTATTTTTTCACAAGGTAATATTGTCCGTTTACGATAAGTCCAATAGATATACCCAAAAAGAACGGATTGCTGCGTTGCAAGAACTGTTGCAGCATGATAAAACCGCTATCCGGCAATATTATTTCCCGACTTATCTGGCCGATAAAATAGGCAAATATATGTTACTTTATGGTGGGGTAGATGTTTTGATAGTTGGATGTGCTTTTTGCAGAAGATTAGATTTAAGAAGATGTTTGGATATAATAAATAAGCTGTATGGTCGAGAAATCAATGAATATTTTATTTCTATATGTCAGAATGTTCCATCCTCATCGTGGTGAAATAGAGAGAGTCAGTGATTTACTCTGTCGTGAATTTATAAAAAGAGGACACCGTGTCTTTTTCTTGCATAGTGTGCGTGATGAGACGTTGATGGACTATCCATATCCTGCACCGCTTTCTTTTTTTCCGAATTCTTCTGTGCGCGAAGTAGGAGAGAATGGCGTGTTTTACCGGAATTTCCTGGAGAGCAATCATATTGACATTGTAATTAATCAAGATCCGTTTTCTTATCATGAACTATGTAGTTTTTCCAAAGGGATAAGGGGGGGTACATACTATATCTGTCATTCACTCTCATCCGTTCAATATCTACGATTATTTGTGGGCGCATACCATGCGGTTAAGGAACAAATCTTTGTTGGAGAAGTTTAAGAGAGTAGCCCGCATCGTGAAAGTCCCTAAAATAAAAGCTGACTATTGGAACAATCTGAAAATCTGCTATGAAGATAGTTTTACCAATTCTGATTTATTATGTTTGTTGTCATATAAATTTGCTCCGGAACTGGAGAAATTGCATCTTTCCAATTTTGACAGAAACAAGGTAATCGCTATTGGCAATCCCAACACATATCCTCCTCAGGAACCTTCTTCCAAGAAGAAACAGATACTATACGTTGGGCGGATTGAATGGTATCAGAAACGTGTTGACCGTTTGGTTTATATATGGAAGCATTTGTATAAAAGGTTCCTGATTGGGAACTGATTTTTGTGGGAGACGGACCCACAAGGAAGGAGCTTGAAGCAAAATTTGCAGCAATAGATAGAGTTTCCTTTGTAGGGTATCAGAACCCCGAACCTTTTTATAGGGATGCCAGTGTTATATGTTTGACAAGTGATTTTGAAGGGTGGGGAATGGTGCTTACGGAAACTATGATGTTCGGTACCGTTCCGGTAGTTTTCAATTCCTATGCTGCTGTGACGGATATAATAGAGGACGGTGAAACGGAGCTGTTAGTACCACCGTTTTCGTGCTCCAAATATGTGAATGCGCTAAGAACGCTGATGGAAAATGAAGAGTTGCGCGGGCATATGTCGACGTCGTGCCGGGAGTCTGTACATCGTTTTGACATACAGAATATAGCGGATCAATGGGAAGATCTATTTAAGAATTTCTTTTGAAAATGCGTCGGTAGAAGGTGCGCATTCCGTCGGTAAACAGTAGGAGCAGCAAGAAAGTTCCTGCTCCGTAGCTGACGGTAATGATGCCTGCATAGATAACCCAATGGGTGAACGACGTTTGCGGTTGATACGTTTCTATCGGAAAGAGAAAATGGCAGCCTATGGCGGGAAGAATGATTAGTACGATGTGTTTCGCATATCCCGTCCAGTAATGTGTTACGGAAGTTTTAAATCCCTTGCTGTATAGGAAATAAGGCTTCCAGATACAGATAATCAGTATCAGGCCGACGATATTTCCCATCAGTACTCCAGGCAGTCCCCATAGGGAGCCGCCGATAATGGCGACCGCCAGGCTGATAATAATTTCTACGATAGGCGCCCATGTGTCGCTGAACAATCCGTAGCCGAATATGAACTGGTCGGTTGTCCCACGCGTATATGTAATAAAAGAATTGAAGATTATCAGATATAGGATAGTCTTGGGGAGCACATATTCGCTGCCCAGCCATAGTGCAATGAAAGGTTCTGTCAGCTGCATAAGCGCAAACGACAGAATGCCCGCTATCAGGAAGCGAATACCCAGCAGTTCCCAAAACACTTCCATAATACGTTTTCGATTACCCTCGGCAATGAGGTTTCCCACTCCGGCATCGCTACTTCCCAATAGATTGTTTACGAAAATGGTGATTTTGCCTATCACGAGCGTATAGTTGCCATAGAATGCAACCGTTTTCAGCGATACGAATGCATAAATAAGGAAGGGGACAGTCTGCCACTGTACAAAGCCGCCTAATTTATGTACAAACAGTTGCTTGGTGTATTTGATGACTTCCGGATATTTCTTGAACAGTTCTTTTCCCTGCTTCACATCACTTTTCAGCCACGGGTAAACTTGATTGACCTTCCAGTTAAGTATAATAGAGTAGGTGATGCCCAACAGCAGTTCCATTCCTATCCACAAATAGTAATTGCTTGTGTAGTACACTATTCCCATTTGCAGCAATGTCTTGAGGAGTGCTGCGCTTTGGTAGTAGGCCGTCACCACGTAGTTTCTCTGGTCGGCTCCCAGCAGCGTCTGTTTGTAGTTGGCAAAGTAGCCGATTAGCGAGGAAGCGAGATAGGAGAAGAAAGCGAAGTAGATGACGCCCAAGTCGAAGACATGGTTGGGAAAGATAAGCGGGAGGAAACATGCCATGATGCAGCCTGCCCCCAGGATGATAAAGCCAATCCAACGATAGATATAGCCGAACACGGAGATTATCTCGTTTATCTTCTGCTCGTCGTGTGCAAACAGGGGTTTGTAGAGTATGTAGCCGATGGCGCTGCCTATGCCGAGCTCCGCCAGATTGAGAAATCCCAATAGGTTGAGGAGCGTGCCAGTCAGTCCCATGAAGTCGGTACCCAGCACATCTAGAAAGATTTTTCGGGAGAAGAAGGATACGGCCAGACTCAGCAGGTAGAAGATGAGGTTGACCCGGGCATTGAGTAATGACTTTTGTATACGTGATTCTTGTGGCATTGCTTGGATGGACTGTTTGGTGTAAAGGTATATATTTTAATGCTGAAAAGAGGATGAAAACGAGACTTTTCTAGGATTTTATAATTACTTTTGCCTCATATAAAGAACTCTTTATACTGTAATTTGTAGATTTAAGACAACAAAACATGGCCAATCAGTCTAAGTCGCTTTCTGTAGAAACCCTGCGGGGCATTGCAATAATATTAGTAGTGATGGGGTACGTCATCGGTTCCAGGTCCTCGGGCGGCATGAAAGTGGCGGACGATTCCATTTACAGATACCTTTATTGCTTGCTGGAGAATATCCGGATGCCACTCTTCACGGTCATATCCGGGTGGGTATATGCACTCCATCCCGTGCGCAAAGAGGCTGTCGGGACATTCATCGCCAAGAAGACCCGGCGTTTGCTCTTACCTCTGATTTTTGTGGGCACCACTTATTTCATCCTGCAAAATCTGATACCGGGAACCAATCACAAAGAGGCCATCCACGATATTTGGAGGATATACGTTTATCCGTACACCTTCTTTTGGTATCTGCCGGCGCTGTTTCTTGTGTTTGCGAGTGTGGTTTGCCTGGAGCTCACCAACAGCCTGAGCACGTTGAAGAGATGGCTCATTGTATTGGCCGTTGCCTGGATGCTTTGTTTTTGTGAGCTTTCACATATCACACCCATTGGAATTTCCAATCTGTTTGCATTTAAGAACGCACTCTATCTGGCCCCCTTCTTCATTTTGGAAGTAGGGCTTACCCGTTTTAAGCAGGCGCTCTACACCAAGCCGATGATAATGGTTTACGTTGTGGGAACTGTCGTAGGAATTATACTCCAGCAGGTTTATTACTTTTACGGTACGGCCCTCTATGAGCAGCTGCATCTCTCGGTGATTATAGGAATTTTCTCTACCGCGCTCATCATGTACAGCAAATATGAGTCGGCATTCTTCATCCGCATTGCCCGCTATGCCTACACTATCTATCTGTTTCATGGCTTCGGCACGTCCGGTGGAAGAATTATCCTGCAAAGGCTGCACGTATACAATGAGTTTGCCATCTTTATTTTTGCTACGCTCATTGCCATCCTTTTCCCGATATTAATTGAAAAGCTCTTCGTCAAGGTGAGAGTGCTCCGGGTTCTTTTTCTGGGGAAGAAATGAAACCGTTTAGAATTTCAGATTTTAGATTTCAGATTTTAGAGTGATGCCTGACACATTGCGCAGCTCATAAATCTGAAATCTAAAATCTGAAAATATGCATGTTCATAGGGCTGCCGGACTAAAAATCGTTATATTTGTGCATCTGTTTGGCGGATGAAAGAATAGATTATTGACAGATAAAAAGTGGAATATGCTGGAAATGAATGGAGAAGATGTACGTTGGAAACAGCGTTTTCAAAATTACGAGAAAGCCTTCAAACGCTTGTCGCGTGCCATTGAAGTGGTAAAGGCGACTCCCGATGATGATTTGTTGCAGTCGGGGCTGGTGCAGACATATGAATATACCTTTGAGCTGGCGTGGAAAACATTGAAAGATTATCTGGAAATGGAAGGGTTCCTGCTGCGTTCGCCTCGCGAAACCATTCGTCAGGGGTTTCAGGGTGGGTATATTACGAATGCCGAAGATTGGTTGCAAGTATTGGCCGATCGCAACCTGACCGTTCATATCTATGACGATGAAATCATAATCCGTGTCCTGAAGGATATTTTGAACGCTGCTTCTTCATTCTCCAAGAGTTTTATAATGCCTTCAAAAGAAAAGAAAATGCCTGATTTTCAATGGGAAAAATGCGGGATAAGCGATAGGGATGGTAGGCGGGTGGTCGACATTCTGTCCGCTTTCGACGAAGTGCGCGAAGCCGTTCTCTTCGGTTCGCGTGCCAAAGGAAATTATAAGCCCGGGTCGGATATCGACATTGCGGTGAAAGGGGATGTATCCAAAGATGTGCTGTCACGCCTGCTTGCTGCTTTTGAAGAGTCGGTATTGCCCTATTTTGTAGATGTGGTGGCTTATGACAGCTTGAAAAATGAAGCCTTCCGGGGGGGCATGTGGATAGGGTAGGGCTGAATTTTTATAGACGGGCAAAATAAAAAAAGGGGAGCTTCAAACTCCTCCTTTCGTTACCATATTTCCCTTTTCATCTCAAAGCACGGGCACCGCTTCGTCCACTCCATCGGCTCTACTTCTCCGTTACCGTTTAGGTCGGGACTGAGGTCCCGATGCCCCACGATGCGGGCATCGGGATAGTCCATCAGCAATGCTCTGACCAGTACTCGCAGCGAATGGCGTTGCCATTCCGTCCGTGTGTCTTTCGGATTTCCGTAGTGGTCCAGACCGCCTTCATAGCAGATGCCTATACTGTGAGCATTGTAGCCACGGGCGTGGGCACCGACCCTCTCGACCGGGCGTGTAGTCAGGATTTGCCCGTCGCGGCGAACGTAGAAATGATAGCCTGTGTCGTCAAATCCACGCAGGCGGTGGGCGACTTCGAGAGCTTGTCCGGTAAAGGGACGGTCCTCGCACGTGGCGCTACAATGAATTACAATCAGATTGATTTCTCTCACCGTTCTTAAATTAAGAATTAAAAAATAGGAGTACCGGTTGTCATTGCTTGTAAGCCCAGCGCGCTGAGTGCAGCCGTGGCGATGGTGATGACAAACTTCAAAATAGTGCTCCAAACAGATTTTTTCATGCTCATAATTTTTAGGTATTAAAACGTTATGCATTTACAATTTACCATGTACAATGTACAATTTGGCTGCGCTGTCACAATGTGTAATTCGGGCTGTGCTGTTACCCCGCATGGTTAAATTGTACTTTGTACATGGTAAATTGTATATCTCCTTATCCCAGCGGGTTTTCCTCTTGGTCGTCGTCTCCGCCGCCGGTGTTGCCACCGGGCTTACTGCCGGAGCCGCTGCCTGAGTCGGCTTTGTCCTCCGACACCAGTTCAAACACCATGGTGTTGGGGTTTCCTTTGGTGGTGGCGTTGGTGTCGTTCTCCAGCCGCAGGGTGTTGGCCACTTTGAAGCGGATGTTCACCTTTTCAATGTTCTTCACGGTGCAATCCTTGGCGGCTTCCGTGGCGCGACATTTAAAGGTGGTGTGGAAAATCCCGAAGCCGTCCAAGCGGACATTGTTGCCGTCCGTCAGCGTCTGGCGCATCTGGCGGGCAATGGCTTTGCCAACGTGCACCACGTCTTCGGCCGACATGCCGCCCAGTGCTTCAATATCCGCTGCGAGGCATTCCAAATCCAGTATTTTGGCATCCTTTGATTTGCGTCTCAAAGTGAATACCATGGGCGAGTTTTTGTCATCCACCCTTTTGTGGCGCCGTGTGCGCACTACCAATGCTTTTGCTTTCGACATAGCTTTTCAGTTTTTTTAATGATGGAACATTTGATTTTAAATTCCCGAGCCAAAGTCAGTGGGGGACGGTCTCTGCAGCGAACTTCCCCTCCCTTGTTTCGTTGACACAAAGATACGACGGGGAGGAGGCGACTGCGGAGGTTACCGGAGGATAGGGGAGGTTATCAGAGGATAAAGGAGGTTATCGTAAGTTCACCACAGATTACACAGATTAACACAGATTATTTTTCAGAAAAAACGCAGATTAACGCAGATTTTCGCAAAGGGAACTCTATCTTATGAATAATCTGCGTGAATTTGCGTCAATCTGCGTTTCTTAATTTTTTTCTCTTTAACCTGTGTTAACCTGTGTAATCTGTGGTGAAAAGTCATGGCGTCCCGAAGGCCTCTACCAGCAGCCGTACTTGTGCAGGCGTATAGCGTCGTGTATTCAGTAGCATTCCGGTGGCTAGCAGACGCTGTTCCAGTCCGGGGGGCGGTGCGTATCCATTGGTTGAAGTTGCTGACGGCGGTTTGCTGCGTCACGTTGGGGATGTAGAGTTGGGCAAGCTCCCCTTTCCCGTAGGTGTGCACGGGGAAGGGAGCTTCTTCGGTTAGGATTTCGTCATTTATCACTTTTGATAGATTGTTATGCGGTTTGCTATTCGCCTCTTTTTCATCATCTTCACTTACAAAGGTACTTCTTTTTCATCGAATAAGCAACTTTGTTCTTCCGAATTTTTCAACCAACATCCGTTGTCGAACACTGTATCCTGAGGCCCCGGCCGGTCGCCCTCCGGAGTGTGTACTATTCCCTCTGTGCAAGGGAAGTAGCGCCCGCTTACGAAGTTGTATACGAACTTGGCCTCGCGGTTGGCACTGTCCAGGTGCTTGAAGCGTACTTTGTCAATATAAATGGTAACCATTTCTTTCTTGTCGCAACGGTCCATGCCGATACAGTAGTCCGACATGTTGCCGAAGTCTGCCGAGCCGTTGATGTCGTTCATCTCTACCCGTCGCAGTTCGCCGGTCACTTCGTCGCGGTTCACCTTTGCGGGGTGTGCCACGAGTATCACCAGGCAATGGTTGCGCTGTGCAAAGCGGCTTAGGGCATTCAGCACGTGGCGGATGAACTCGCGTTCGGTCATGTCGCTGTTCGGTTCCAGCCGGTTCAGCGGGTCGATGACGAGCGTGCGCACACCGCGGCAGCGTACCAGTTGGCGGGCCTTCACGAGGATGTCGTCTATCTTGCAGGCTTGCTCGGCGGGCTGGATGTGGGTCACGTTTTCTGCCAGCCATTCCACTGCCTGCCCGTACAGAACTTCCGTCATGCCATAGCCCGGGGCGAACTCCCTGCCCAGCAGTTTGTCGGCCAGTTTCTTCAGATGGTAGGTGATGGGCATGTTTTCAGGGCTGTAGAAGGCTATCTTCCAGTTGTGGCGCAGGCAGAGGCGGAGCACGAGCTCGTCCACGAACTCCGATTTTCCGTCGCCCGGACGCCCGGTTATCACCACATTCCGTCCCAGTTCGAAGGTGCAGTTCTTGTCCAGGTTCTCCCAGCCCGTCTCGGCACCGCCCTGCAGGCCGTTTTCGTAGAGTGTCCGCAGTTCGTCGCTGCAATCGCCGGCGGTGAAGACGCCCTCCAGGGGCACGTCTTCCGCCTGCTCCAGGCAGATGGCGAGACTTTGGGCGCCGTATTTCTGCAGATGCTCGTTGCTGTCCTTGCAGCCGGGGCCGTAGTGCACCACCTTGCAGCACTCCGCACCGAGTCGGCGGATGAGTTCGCGACGCAGCACTTCGCCCGCTTCGTCCTCGTCTGCAGCGATGTAGATGGTCTCCTTATCCTCAAAGTGGCTTTCGACGAAGCGGTCCATCCAGGCGAGGTTTCGCTGCGCGCCGTTGGGCACGGAGACGATGTCGCGTCGGCCGGTGGCGGTCATCAGGGCACAGGCGTCGAATTCGCCTTCGGTGATGATGGCTTGCCGCGTGCCCAGAATGCTGTTGATGTTGTAGGGGATGAGTTCGGCATCCTTCATCATCTTGAAGTGCTTCTGGCGGCTGCGGAACTTGGTGTTGACCAGTATTTCGCCTTCAAAGTAGTTGAAGCAGAGGCAGTTCTCCTCCTTTTCGGTTTGGGGCATCCATTCCATCTGTTCGGTGATGCGCAGCTCGTCCAGCAGGCACTGGTCCAGACAGCGGGTTTCGGTCCAGTAGCGTTCCAGCGACTCGCTGCGGTGGGTTTTGGCAGGGTCGAAGACGGGACGGCGGAAGTGGGAGGGCAGGGCGGTGCTCTTGCGGTACTTGTCGATGCGTGCCTGACGCTGGCGTTCTTCGGCTTCGTCGGGCACGTAGAGGCTGAAGCCGCAGTGAAAACAGTGGTAGAGGCCTTTGTCCAGGTCTACCGACAGGGATTTGTCGCCTTTGTGTCCGCGAGTGTTGTTGCATTGCGGACAGATGGTTTTTACTTTGCCGCTGCTGCGGTGACGGGTGTCAATCCCGTGTTTCTTGAAATCTCGCATAATATTTTTTATTTATGGTTCGTTTCTAATCAGTTTTGAGCTAAACGGGAATTTAGCAGTTCTATCTCAATTCCCCTCCTTCCGGAAGGAGGGGTGCCCGGAGGGCGGGGTGGTAGGTGAGAAAAGAAAATCCTTTTGTTAAAGGTACTGCGTAGTTTTTCCTACCACCTCCCCTACGGGTACTCCTCCTCCCAGGAGGAGGAGAATTGAGATACTTCGAGTTATTCATTTCGTATCTGTCCCCTAAATTATCATTTACTTCATTTCTGTACGGAAATAATCAACCTTATGCCGCGCCTGAGTATCCGAAATGACGCAGCTGAGTGTCCGAAATGACGCAGCTCGTGGCCTTTGAGGTGCGTGGTCGGGGACACTGAGGTGCGTGGTTGGGGACGCTGAGGTGCGTGGTTTGGGATGCTGAGGTGCGTGGTCGCAGGGTGTCAGCCTGCGGGCTCGGGACTGCCCGGATGCTTGCTTTTGTGGGTTGTCATCCACTGTTGCGTGGTTTCGTTCCACACAGCTTTTGCGTCCGGACGTGGCGGGGCATCATCGGGGATGGTGCAGCCCTGGTAGGTGCGCCGGCCGTCGATGCGCAGCTCGTGGCGGTAGGGGTTGGGCGGCAGGTTGCTTGTAGCGGTCTCCCGGGCGTCGAGGGAGAGCAGCCGGTCCCTTAGCATGGCCGAGGTGCGTGTGCCGGCACGGGAGAAGTTGACGAAATAGCTGTGTACCTCGCTCATCGACAGTAGATTGCCCCCTTTGTCGTAGGCCACGATATGCTCTTTGAAGATTTTCGTGGCCGCTTTGATGTGGCGTTTCAGTAGCGCACCGTAGCCGCTTTTCATGCAGGCCACGTCCAGCCAAAGGCTGTCGCCCGTGGGCAGTTCGTCCACCAACTTCTGCCAAGACCGTATGGGAAGCGTTTGAGAAGACGGCTTTTGCAATCTGTCGTCGTCGTCGTTTTTTCTTTCTTCTTTTTCTCCTCTTCTCTTAGTCTTTTCTTCTCTTATATAGAGAAGATTGAGTTTTACTCGCATCTTTCTATCCGCCAGCTTATTACATTGCTTTTCCTTGACCCTGCTTTTTGCTCTGGTTTCCGAGTTCGTTGGCAGTTCACTGTCAGTTGGCGAGCAGTTGACTGAAAGTTCGCTGCCGGTTGGCGCGTCGTCGACGGGAGGAACGGTTGAGGTTTCCGCCTTGTCGGAGCCTAAATCGGAATAGGAGATGATGGATTGAAATTCTTCTTTGTCAATTTTGAAAAGCTGATAATTCCGGATTATCTTTTCCATATAGGCCCTTCTGAACACTTCCGTTCCATCGTCCTGAGTTGCTGGAAGCTGGGTTTCCGGTCTGTCTGCATGTAGAGTATTTCCAAGATGAACAAGTACGTTCCGTAGCCTCTTGCTCCCTCTTTGTTGATGAGTGCTGACATCCTTTTGTCGTTAGACAGGTCCTTTGGGTGCTTGGACCATAAAATTTGTTTTCTCATTATTTTTATTAGCATTAAAATATGCTGTAAAGGTAGGCATAAGTGTTGGTATAAGGCGGCAGACAAATGTAGGGTTGGGGCTGGATTGGTTGTCGTTTGTACCATCTTTTCGGTAGATTATGCGACGTATTTTGCTGTTGGCGGTGTATGAACCCTACAAAGCAGTCTTTTTGTGTATTTTAACGATTACAGTAGGGTGGTGGCGGTCTTATAGGATGCGGTTTGTTACTATTGTGTTTCATAACTGTCTATGTAACACAATATTACTTGCTATTCCCCGGCTTTTGTCTGCCCACTCCTCTGGTGCTTTTGCGGATGTGTCCTAACGCCCGTTTTTCGCTGTCGGTCAGGCAGTCCTTTTCCTGTAGCAGACTTTCAATCATTTCTGCTATGATTTCCAACTCATCCAATAATGGATTTTTCTCATGTCTTACCTCAGATTTCAGGCAAAGTTCTTTCTCTCCTTCGATGCCGAGAGTCAATGTGCAATTTTTGTCATATTCAACTTTTTTAAAAAGCTGCAAAAGTAGCAAAAAGAAAGGAGATTAGCTGTGCTTCTCTCCAAGTATTACTGATAATACTATTGGAAATCTTTTGTGTAATTGGTTGTACAGGAAATAACAGATGCAGATGGTAATGATGGGAACTGCCACGTATAGCATTAGCATGGTTTCGGGATTATGCGGATTGAAGGTTTTGTAAAGGCCTCTTTTGATGAACATCAGAATTTGCTGATGAAGCAGATAGCAGAAATAGCTGCTGCTTGCCCAATGAATACATTTTCTCCCCATTCCTTTTGAAGAAAAGTGGTAACACAAGTTGAATAGCCACAGTGTACCAATCATGATAGATAATTGTTTGAAATATTCCGGTAGTAAAAAACTCATTATCAGTAGGGGGATATATGCCCAACTCCATAAAAATGTTTTTTGATAAATATGCTCCCAAATGTAATGCCGGCATCCCACCCAAGCGCCTGCTATGAAAAAAGACGGTACTGATGAGGAAGGTGTCTATCTGTAATACTGATTGCAGCAACCATAGGATACCGAAGGCCCATAAGAAGGAGGAGTGCGTGTATCTGAATAGCCAAAAGATGAAGGGAGCGAACAGAGATATGACAAACAAATTTCTTAGGAACCAGAATTGTCCGGCAAATATAGTTTCGTCTGTGAAGCAGCCGGTATATGCATTCAGGAAATCCATCCAGCCATAATCTATTATGAGCTTGTGCTGGCCGGAAAACAGATTTGCCGTACTGGGATTTTGTTGCACTATAAAATAGAGTAGCAGATATAGGGATGTAAAAAAAGAAAATGGGGCATAACAAGCGTCTCATTCTGCTTTTGATTTTTTTTATATAGCAGTCTGATGTATTTTTGTAATTGACAAAGAATAGGTATCCCGAAATTATAAAGAAAAGCGGAACAGCTATTCTGGTGAATAATGTGATGAATGAGACTGTGTCTGTAAATGCATGCGAAGCATGATGTTCTTGATATACTAGCCCTGTGGTTCCCATGTGCAGGAAGACAATGAGGAAGCAGAGAACTGTCCGCATTATTTTTATCGTGTCGGAGTCTGTTTGGTTTATCATATTTTTCACTTGGATTTAATTCGGTTGCGGATATGTAGTATAAAATTGCGCAGCCCAGGCAGCGCTTGTCCCGATTTCAGGTTGTAGAGCAGCGATTTGGAGTCGTATATCATCTGGAAATTCTCGGTGCAGAGCACGGGCTTCCGGGTCAGGCGGTTTATTTCGAGAGCCTGCGATAGGTTGCTTTCTACAAACAACATATAGTCTAGCGAAGACTGATATTCCCGGGCTTTGAACGAGGCGTGGCAGTTGGCACGCTGGCGGGCTTCCTTGTTGGGCAGGTCCAGCATCACGAACTTGTTGTACTTCACACCGTTCTTCTGCAACCACGCTTCGGTTTCGGGGCGGTACTTCTCCAGGCGCGAGGTGACGAGCGTGCCGATGGGGGAGCCGGGCACAAACAGTGGCGGGGCATTCAGCAGGAAGTGGCGGTAGCGTTCACCGTCGTCGTTCTCTTCGGGCATGGGGTCTACGCAGAGCACACCGTCGATGTCGAAGCAGGCTTTCTGCAAGATGCTATGGTTCAGGATATTCCACTGAAAATAGCGGGGTAGGGGGACGGCTTCGAAATAGTAGTCCACCAGGTCTGTCTTGGCAGGAATGGTGTAGATGGCGCAGTATTTGATGTCGAAATCGCCTTCCAACTCCCGCAGTTGCTCCTTGCACTTGTTCATGGCAGAGCCGCTGGCGATGCTGTCGTCCACCACCAGTATCTTCTTGAACTGCCGGATGTCGAAGAACTGTCCGCGTTCGCCGGCTTTGTAGACGTGTCCGTTGCGGAAAGAGTCCAGGTCTGTCACGGGGCGGTTCAGGTAGAGTGCCAGCAGGTTGGCGGGAAACATGCCGCTGCGCGGGATGCCGACGATGAGGTCGAAGTCGCGCGGAAGGATGTAGAGGCGTTTCAGTATCAGTTCGTTCAGGTCGTTGATATTGCGGTAGTTCATAAGGCTCTTCCTTTTAAATGGTTTTCGATAATTCCGTAGGTTTTCCCTACGCTGTGCCCCCAACTGTGGGTATGGGCAAAGGCGATGTGCTCTTGCTCCAGCTCGCGGTTTCCGGCTTCGCCGAGGGCGGTGTCGATGACTTGGAGCCACTCCTGGCGGTTGGTGGCAAGGTGGGTGTGGGCGGCAAAGATGTCGCGCATGGTGTGGGTGCTGGTGGCAACGGTGGATTTGCCCATCGCCAGGTATTCGTCTATCTTGATGGGATAGTTGCCGTCGGTGATGGGGTTCACCATCTGGGGGTTGATGCAGACGTCGTAGGCGCGGAGGTAGGCAGGCAGTTCGGGCACTGTCTTTTTGCCGCGGAAATATACGTTGGGCAGTTGGTGGAGCGCGTGCTGACGGAAGCCTTTGTCTTCAGGGCCGGTGAAGACGAGGCTGTATTGCGGGCGTTCCTGCGCCAACGCCAGCAGCAGGTCGCCATTCAGGCGGGTACTGTTCACCGTGCCCAGATAGCCCACTATGGGGTGGGGGATGCCGCGCAGGTCGACGGGTGTTTCATACTCTTGATTGGCGTCGTAGAGGTTGAGGTTCACACCGGTTTCGATGGGGAAGGTCTGTGGGTTGTAGGCCCGCAGTTCTTCGGCAAAGTTGGTGGAGTTGGCCAGCGCGAGGTCGGCCGATGCGGTAAGCTCTTGTTCGCAGCGGGGGCCGTGTTTGCGCCAGTAGCTTTCGCCGATGATGTAGTCGCGCGGTAGTAGATGCTGACGTCGGGACGGAGGTATTCCTTGATGTAGCGGCTGCGGAAGATGTCGGTGTCGATGAGGTGGACGTAGTCGTGGAAACCGATGCTTTCGGCCTGCTGCCTAATCCATTCGCCCAGTTTCCGGTTGTTGCGGCGGTTGAAATAGTTGAATAGCGGGGTGGGCAGCTTGTTGACGGACAGCAGCGTGAAAGGGCAGTCCAGCACCCACATGTTTTCGTTGATGCGGCGCAGGGGGGGGAGGCCTTGCCTTGCAGCACTTCCATGC